>JBGPKK010000036.1:0-33810 GCA_041485905.1 Vicinamibacteria bacterium | reverse complement strand
ATCTTGAGCGAGCCTCCGTGCGCTGTGGCGATCTGGCGGGCGATCGGCAGTCCGAGCCCGGTGCCATCGGCCTTGGTGGAGAAAAACCGATCGATGACCGCCGACGTGGCGGTAGTAAATCAGTGTGGACACTCCACTAGCTTCTAACGATCGATTGTGAATGCCCCCGGCTCGATAGGGGCATTCGGCACGACTTCTTCGAACCCCATCAGCTTGGTGTCGCCGTTCGCGAATGTCATCCGCATGGCGGTGAGCAACAGCGACGACCGATCGACCCACAGGTCCAACACCGACAGCGCCTCCCGAATCTGTTTCCGTTTGGGCACCATCGTGACGTGGAACGTCCCCGGCCGATCGGAGCTGTCCTGCTCCTGAATGTCGAACTGGCCACGCAGCTCGGCGGCGGAGCCGTTGACGAAGTACTTCTGAACGCGCCCCTGGGCGGCACCGATGTCGGTGACCTGGCGGATGTTTCGGCCCGGCCACGACATGATCATGCGATTCCCGTCGATGAGGACGGTGCGCGTTTCGGGCTCGGTGTATCGCATGACGACCCGCGAGGGTCGCTCGACCGCCAACGTTCCATGCGCGACCAGTGGACGCGTCAGCAACGACGAGGTCGACGTTTCGGTGAACCGCGCGGTGAGTGTTTTGATCCCCGCGTTCGCGCGCTGGCCGCGCTGATACAAATCGTCGAACGATTCGTGATCCGACGCCGTCTGGCGCGGCGCCTTCTGCGGCGCTGACGACGCCAGCAGCGTTGCCGTCGCCGCCGCCATCACCATCAGCGTCGCGCCGCGTGTTGGAGCCCTCACGACAGCAATGGTAACGTACGCCGTGTGGCGCGATCGGTCACTGTGTCTGGCATCGGCATCGTCTCGGCGTTCGGCACGTCGCACTCGGCGTTCCGCGACGCGTTGCTCGAAGGCCGCACCGGCATTCGGCCGGTGAGTGGATTCAAGACCAACGGCTGCCGCACGACGCTGGCCGCCGAGATCACCGAATTCGAATCTTCGACGTGGGTGCCTCCGATGAAGGCGCGCCGGATGGATCGCACCGGGTTGTACGCCGTCGCGGCGACCAAGCTGGCCCTCGACGACGCGGGCGCGTCGATCCCACCTGAAGGCGACGACCGCATGGGCGTCGTCCTGGGCACGTGGACGGCGGGCGGCGGGTCCACCGAGCAGTTTCTCGACGCGCTGTTTCGCGGCGGGCCGTCGGGTGCGCCCGCGTTGCTCTTCGACAGCACCGTCGCCAATGCCGCCGCAAGCCTCGCGGGACTGGCGCACCGCTTCCGCGGTCCCAACGTGACTGTCAGCCACAAGGAAGCATCAGGGCTCGCCGCCATCGTCAGCGCCGTGGACCTGGTGCGCGAAGGGCGGGCGTCGGCGCTGCTGACCGGCGGCGTGGACGCGATCTATGAGTCGTTCTACAAGGCGCACGATCGGTTTGACGTGATGTCACCTGATATGGCGTTTTCGAGCCGGCTGGCTCCATTCGACGCGGCGCGAGACGGATTCGTGATGGGCGAAGGTGGGTTTGGTCTCTGGATCGAGCCGAGCGGCGATCGTCGGCGCGGGCATGGCGAGATTCTCGGCGTCGCCGCATCAAGCGCCGCCGGTCCCATCAACGCGTGGCCAACTCGGCCGGAAGCTCTTGCGCGGACGATGCAGCTTGCGCTCGCGGACGCCGGCCTCGAACCGAACGCTGTCGACGTCGTGTACGCGTCCGCCAATGCGACACGCGCGCTCGACGCGACCGAGGCGCAGGCGCTCTCTGGATTATTTACCAACGCCAGGACGGTTATCACGTCGGTGAAAGGAGCGCTCGGTGAATCCGGCGCGTCCGCCAGCGCGGCGTGCGCGGCGGCTTTTCTGTGCGGCCGCGCGGGGCGCGTGCCGCCGATTGCGGGTCTCGAATCTCCCGACCCGGCCGCCTGGTCGTTGCGACTCGCGTCGACGGCCGTCGACGCGCCAGGCCCGATCGTGCTGGTCAACAGCTTCGCCAGCGGCGGCGCGCTGTTCAGTGCCGTACTGCGTGTGCTGTCGTAACCCGAAGCGTGTATCATGACGGCCCTTCCCAGACCACCGAACAATGCATCCAGACACAACAAGACACCCGACCTCACCGGACGTCGCCCTGACCAATCGTACGTTCTACGACGCGCTCTGGCGGAAGGCCCGCCTTGAACGCCCGGACGGCTTCAACACCTGGCCGCTTGTTTCCGAACTGCTGCCGTTTGCGCCGGCGCGACTGGAAATCGGGCCGGGCCTGCGCCCCCGGTTGCCGATTGCCGGTACGCATTTCATCGACATCAGCGCACCGGTGATCGAGCGGCTCAATCGGCGCGGCGGGATCGCCACGCCAGGCGAAGTCGGCACGCTGGCATTCGGCGATCGGGAATTCGACCTCGTCTGTGCCTTTGATGTCATCGAGCACGTTGAGGATGACCGACGGGTCTTCAGCGAAGTGAGCCGTGTGCTCAAAGACGACGGCGTCCTGATTTGTTCCGTGCCCTTGCATGCGGATCTCTGGACGGCGTTCGATGATTGGGTCGGCCATGCGCGACGCTACGACCCGTCGGAGTTGCTGGCGATATTGGCGGGCAACCAGTTGGAAGTGGAAAGGAGCGCCGCGTTCGGGATGCAACCGGCCAATCCCCGATTGCTGAAATACGGCATGTGGTGGCTCGAGCATCACCGCGCGTGGGCGATGTTTTGGTACAACTGGGTGGGCTTGCCGCTGGCCATGCGGTTCCAGAAGCGGCTGAAACTTGTGAGCGGCTTCATCGACACGACCGGCGTGGACGAAGTGGTGCTGGTGTGCCGGCGCAGGGCGCGCTCGTCGCCGGTCCAGCGCTGACGCATTCCATCCTTCGCCGCAAATTCGGGCCATCTTTCAACGCTCTTGAGACCGGTCACCCATGAGCTCACTGAAATACTTCGTGGCTCTTCTTTCGGGAATCGAGCTCGCGTGACCCGAAGCGCCGGGCGCGCTGGTGTATCATGACGGCCCTTTGGATGTAGATCGCATGGCCGCCCCGCGCCCCCCGCGCGATGACCAGAGTCTGGCCGGCCGTGTCGCGGTCGTCACCGGCGGGTCGAGAGGTATTGGCCGCGCCGTGGCGGAGATGTTGGCTGCGAAAGGCGCGGCGGTCGGGGTGGCGTTCAACGCACGCGAAGCGCCGGCACGCGAGATCGAAGCGTCGGTGCGAGCCGGCGGCGGACACGCCTGGGCGGGGCAATGCGATGTCGGAAACGAGGCGTCCATCGCCGCATTTTTCGATCAGGTGACCGGCGCGCTCGGACCGGTGGACATCCTCGTCAACAACGCCGGGATCGTCCGCGACGCGCACATCATGTTCGTGGACAGCACGCGGTGGGATGAGGTCCTGAGAGTGAATCTCGACGCGGCGTACCACTGCGTCCGGCCGTGGTGCGCGGCATGCTGTTGCGGCGATGGGGCCGCATCATCAACATCTCGTCGGCGAGCGCACGAATGCCGCTGGCGGGACAGACCAGCTATGCCGCGTCCAAGGCCGGTCTCGAAGGGTTCACCCGCGCGCTGTCCCGCGATCTGGCGCCCAAGGGCGTGCTCGTCAATGCTGTGTCGCCCGGTCTGGTCGACACCGAGATGTTGGACGGCATGCCGGCGGCCGCGCGCGCGGCGCTCTTGAAAAACGTGCCCGTGGGCCGCTTCGGCACCCCGCGGGAGGTGGCGTCGGTCGTCGCCTTTCTCGCATCCGATGCCGCGAGCTACATGACAGGGCAGGTCGTCGGCGTGGACGGCGGCTTGCTTTGAAGCGCGAATTCCTATGACTATAACGCCCGACAATCTGAAGGCCGATATCAAGCAGGCCATCGTCCGCAGCCTCAGGCTTCCGATCACAGCGGAGGAAATCGGCGACGCGACGCCGCTCTTCGATGAAGGTTTGGGGCTCGATTCGATTGATGTGCTCGAGCTCGTGCTCGAGCTCGAACGCAGCTTCGGCGTGTCGATTACCGACGAGCAGACCGGCATGAAAGTGCTGCGATCCGTGGATACGATCGCCGACTTCATCGTTGACGAGCGCGCAAAGCGTTCGGCGTGAGTCCACGGAGGTTGCGGGAACACCGATGGGCATCGCTCGGCGCAACATCTTCACCGTGGATCTGGAAGAGTGGTTTCACGTGTGCGGCGTTGGCGGCCCGCTGGCCTTCGAACACTGGGATCGGCTGCCCACCCGCGTGGAACAGACCACCCAGCGCCTGCTTGACATCCTGGACCGGGTCAACGTGCGTGCGACTTTTTTCGTGGTCGGGTGGGTCGCCGAAAGGTACCCCAGGCTGATCGAGGCGGTCCGCGCGGCCGGACACGAAATCGGATCGCACGGCTACCGCCACGAGCGGGCCTACGACCTCGGCCCCGACCAATTCCGCCACGATCTCCGCGAAAGCCTCCGAGTCATTTCGGCCATCACCACGGTGCCGGTGACGATGTTCCGTGCGCCGGAATGGTCCATCAACGACCGGTCGCTGTGGGCGCTCCAGACGCTCGTCGAGGAAGGCATCCGAATCGACGCGAGCATGGCACCGCTGAGGTTGGTCGGCGCCGTGACGTATCCGCGTTATCCTCATACGAGGCAAACGGCCGCGGGTCCGATCGTCGAGCTTCCTCCGCTTGTGGCGGATCGGTTTCTGCAAGTCATGCCGATGGGTTGGGGATGGGGACTTCGCATGAGCTCCCCGCGTCGCGTCCTCCGCTCAATTGAAGCGGTGAACCGTTCGCAACTGCCGGCGGTGCTGACGGTGCATCCGTGGGAGCTCGACCCGGATCCCCCTCGCGTGCGGCTGCCGCCGGCGTTGCAGTTCGCGCACTATTTTCGGCTGAGTGGATTCCGGGAGCGTCTGGGCGAGGTGCTCGGAGGCGCACGTTTTGGTCCCATTGGAGATATGGCGACGGTCCCATCGATCTTGTGACCCTCAAGTTTCTTCTTCCTGTCGCATTGTGCGCGGTCGCGTGCAGCGTCACGGCTGCCAGGGGATATGCCGCGGACACCCCGTCCCCGCTCCCACGAATCGCCATAGACGAGGACGCTGAAGGCGCCGCGCTGCGGCTGCTGGACGAGTTGGGACGCTTGCCCTTTCCGGTGGCGGTGCGGCTGGCCGTAGACGTGTCTGACGCGACGCTCGAGGCGCGCCTCGCTGCGTTGGACAAGCGACGGGTGCCGGTCTGGCTGTCGCTGCCAGCGCCCGGGGCCGAGGATGAGGTCGAACGGTGGCGGATGTCGCTGCGGAGTCTGCTGGCCAAACACGGGGATGCGCTCACGATCTTCGAAGTGCGTGTCGATGGCCAGCCCGCGCGCATCGCGAGCTTCGCCGTGCAGATTGCAGCCACCGAGGTACGGGCGAGCCGCGACACGATACGGCTGGCGCTCGGTGGTCAGGCGATGAGCGATCAAGCGCGGCGCACGGAAGTGTACTCAGCTCGGTTGTCGCCGTACGTCGATCTGCTCGCCATTCCGGACGGAAACGACGAGGGCATCGCCAGCTGGTTGCATCAGGTCGATCCGCTGGCCGCCATTGTCCTGACGCCGCGAACCACCGGTACGAACGCGGAGGATCCTGCGCGGACGGTGGTGGACGGTGTGCTTCGTGACCTCGGGACCGAGGTGGCCATGCACGCCTGGCGCGCCGCCGACGTGGACGCTCCAGCGATGCAGGCACTGATCCCACTGTCGGATCTGCTGGCGCACGAGATCTCAATCCTCGACGAAGCGGCCGTAGGGCTGACGCTGAGAGTGGGGACCCGCGACGTCACCCGGTCGCTCCCTCATCGGCTCCTCTTCGACGGCCGGACGTTCTCGACGTATCTGGTGTACTGGAGTGATGCCGCGTCCGATGCGCTCGAGATGTCGCTGTTGCTGCCGATCGAGGGAGTTCCGCTGGTCTACGATCTGTTGACGGGCGCGCGCATCGGCGCCACCCTCTACCGCCGCGATCAGGCCACGGGGCGTGTGCAGGCGACCGCGGCGCTGACTGGCCGCCCGATGCTCGTTGATTTCAACGAGGGCGCCACGGAGGTGATGGCCGAACGCAGCGGCGTATCGGCCCAGCGGCAATTGTCGGTCGGCGAGATCATTGCTCGGCACCAGCAGCAACAACGCGCGCAGGACGCGGTGGTGCACAATTACATCGCGCACGCGCGAATGCAGCAGCACTTCCGGCCCACGGTGACCGATCCCGGCTACGACGTGGCGACCGAGAACCGCTACTTCGTGGCCAGCGGCGCCGGCGGCGCCGGGCCTGGGGCGCCTGGAGCGATCGACGTCGAATGGGAAGAGCTCGCGTTCTCGGTCAACGGCTCGAAGTGGGGCGCCGACCGGCCGGCCTTTCCGCTGCTGCAGCCGGAGAAGGTCCTGTCGCTCCCGCTGCAGCTGCGCTTTGACGAGGGTTATCGCTACGAGTTGCGCGGCATGGAACGGGTCGACGGCTTCGATTGCTTCGTCGTCCGCTTCGAGCCGCTGCGACGGGACGCCGCGCTGTACCGCGGGACCGTCTGGATCGACAGGAAAACCTTCGCGCGCGTTCGCGTGCAGGCGGTGCAGGGCGGCCTCGCGGCGCCGGTGGTCTCGAACGAGGAGACGCAGCACTACAGCCCCGTGGTGGTCGGCAACCTGCCGGTGTTTCTCTTCAGCGGCCTGGACGCGCGGCAGATCATGCTGATCGCCGGCCGTAACCTGCTCGTTGAGAAGAGCGTGGCGTTCACCGACTTTCTCGTCAATACTCCGGAGTTCGACCGGGAGCGGGCATCCGCCCGCGAGAGCAATCGCATCATGTATCGGGAAACCGATCGAGGTCTGAGGTATTTTGTGAAGGAAAACGGCCAGCGCGTCGTCAGCGACCGCGCGACATCGCACGCCAAGGCCATGGCGATGGGCGTGACGCTGGATCCGTCGTACGCGTTTCCGCTGCCGATCCTCGGGATCGACTACCTGGACTTCCAGTTCGGATCGCCGGACACGCAACTGGCGCTCCTGTTCGCAGGGGTGCTGGCCGCGGGGAACATTCAGCGGCCCCATTTCGGATCGTCCCGGCTCGATGCGAGCATCGACTTTTTCGGGATTGCGGCGCCTTCGAGCGATCGCGTGTATGTCCAGGGACGTGAGGCCGAAGCCGAGCGCGTGCTCACCTGGCCGGAGTCGACCGGCCTCAATCTCGGCTGGCAGGCGACGCCTTTTCAGAAAGCGACGCTGCAGTACCAGTTCCGGTTCGACGGATACGTGCGGGACAGAACGACGGCAGAGACCTTTCACGTGCCGTCAAGCACGGTGACGCAGGGAATCGGCGGCGCCTGGGAATACCGGCGGGCCGGCTACAGCCTGCTCCTGAACGGGACGTGGTTCGCACGCCGCACCTGGAAGGAGTGGGGGCCGGAACAACCGAGCGACGGCTCAGCCGCGGTCACGACGACGCCGCGAACCTACGCGAAGTACAGCGCCGGCCTGTCCCGTGATTTTTACTTCAATGCGTTCCAGAAGATCCATTTGAACGGCGGCTGGTTTGGCGGGCGGGATCTCGATCGGTTTGCGCAATATCAGTTCGGACTCTTCGACGACACCCGGATCCACGGCGTGCCGTCTTCCGGCGTGCGGTTCGGCGAGCTCGCGATGGCACGCGGGTCGTATTCGTTGAACATCTTCGATCAGTACCGGCTCGATCTTTTCCTGGATCAGGCGTGGGGCCGCGACGATCCGGGCCGGGGCGTCTGGCAGCCCATCTCCGGGTTCGGCGTCGCCGTGAACCTTCGCGCGCCCTGGAACACGATTCTGCGCGCCGATTTCGGCAAGAGCGTGCTACCGTCGCGCTACGGTCAGCTCGGTTCGACGACGCTGCAGGTCCTCCTGTTGAAGCCGCTGAAATGATGTCCACGCTTCGCGCAGACCTTCACGTCCACACGTGCCACTCGACGCGGACCGGCACGATGGGGTTCCTTGGCAGCCGCGATTGCTACTCGCCGCCCGCGGAGGTCTACCGCGTGGCAAAATCCCGCGGGATGGATCTCGTCGCCTTCACCGATCACGATTCGATCGATGGCGCGCTCGAGTTTCTCGACGCCCATCCCGACGCGGAGGATGTGATTGTCGGCGAGGAGGTGTCCTGCCGGCTGCCTGACGGCGATATTGACGTGCACCTCGGCGTGTACGGCATGACCGAGTCGCTGCATCGGGAGCTGCAGCCGCTGCGGCCGAGCGTCTTCGATGTGACCGCGCGCCTGCGGGACGCCGGCGTGTTCTTCTCGCTCAATCACCTGCTGCACTTCTATCGCGGACAGACGCCGCTCGACGCGTATCTGCGGCTGCTGGACGAAGTGCCCGCGGTCGAGGCGCGCAACGGCACGATGCTGCCGGCGCACAACGGACTGGTGGAGCAGATCGCGGCGCAATGGACCACGCGTCAGCCCAGCACACGGTTGGGAATCGTGGCCGGCAGCGACGCGCACACGTTGAGACGCGTCGGCCTGACGTGGACGGAGGCGCCCGGCCGCAGCCGCGAAGAGTTTCTCTTCAGTCTGCGGCAGGGACTGGGCCGGCCGGGCGGCCGGCACGGCGGCGCCGCTACCGTTGCCGGCGACGCCTACGGCGTCATCGGCGCGTATGTGGCCGCGCTGGCGGGCTTCGGCCCATGGGATCACGGATCGTGGCGGCGCGCCGGATGCCTGGCGTTCGCCGCGATCTCGCTGCCGTTTCAGTTCCTCCCGCTCGCGATCGCGACGGCTGGCAAACGGCGCGAGCATCGCGAGGTCGACCGCGCGCGCGCGCATCTGGCGGCGGTCGTTGAAGGCGCGCCGGCCGGCATGTTGCAGTGGGAGCCGCGCGCATGAACAAGCGGGTCGCGATCACCGGTGTGGGGCTTGTCACCGCCCTCGGATCGACACGTGAGGAGACATGGCGGCGGATGCTGGCAGGGGAATGCGGCATTCGGCCGGCGACCGTCTTCGACACCGATGGCTATCGAAGCCGCGTCGCCGCCGAGGTCGACATGGAACCAGTCGATGCGCACTCGACGCCGCTCGAGCGTCGAAGGCGCTCGCGCAGCGACCGCATCGGACTGCGCGCGGCCGCGGAGGCAGTTGCCGACGCCGGTCTGCCGGATAGCGGCGTCGATCCCTCACGCGTCGGCGTGTTTCTGGGTGCCGGCACCGCCGACCTGCTGCGCAACGAGGACTTTTACCGGACCTGGATGACGGTGGGGATTCAGCGGACCCGGCGCTCGGACGCCTGGAATCATTTTGCCAACACCCCGGTTGACGTCATTGCGGAGCGGTTCGGCTTCGAAGGACCGCGCGCGTGCGTGGTAGCGGCGTGCTCCTCGAGCACCATCGCCATCGGCCGCGCCGTGGAGGCGATTCGCTCGGGGCGGGCGGACGCCGCGCTGGCGGGCGGCACCGACGCGCTTGCCAGGTTGACGTTCAGCGGCTTCAACCTGCTGCGACTGATGGATCCCGAACCGTGCCGCCCGTTCGACCGCAGCCGCGCGGGGATGAACATCGGTGAAGGCGCGGGCATCCTCGTGCTCGAGGATCTCGACTCGGCCCGGCGACGCGGCGCGACGATCTACGCCGAACTGGCCGGCCATGCCCTCGGGTGCGAGGCATTCCATCCGACAGCGCCCGAGCCCGAAGGTCGTCCGGTCGCCGCCATCGTCACGCTGGCGCTCGCCGACGCCGGCGTCAATACGGACGAGGTCGATCACATCAACGCGCATGGGACCGCCACGCCGCAGAACGACGCGGCCGAGGCGCGGGGGTTCCGGCGGGTGTTCGGCGAGCGGGTCGCGCGGCTTCCCGTCACCTCCATCAAGTCGATGATCGGGCACTGCCTCGGGGCGGCGGGCGCGGTCGAGGCGGCGGCGCTTGCGCTGACGATCGCGCGCGGCGTGATTCCACCGACGATCAATTACGCGGATCCAGACGCCGACTGTGCCATCGATGTCGTCGCGAACCAGGCGCGCGAGCAGCGGCTTCGCTGCGGCGTGTCGATGTCGTTGGGGTTTGGCGGCAACGATTCCGCCGTGGTCATCCGCGCGCTCGAGAGATAGAAACTGTACGTAGGCCGGGCCTTATCAGGCCCGGCTTCCGGCGGGGCTGATAAGCCCCGCCCTACATCCCAAATTGGGCACATCAGCCGTCGCCAGACACAACGGCGCGACATCGAGCGGGACGGCCCCGTCGCTGCCTTCGGGCTTGCCGACGAACCGCTCCAGGCCGGGACGCCGCTCCAACGCAATCTAGTTAACCTGTCCACCGAATCGGATCAGGGTCAGTTCCGCAAGAGCCGTCGAAGGCTGCGGTCAGTCTGGCGTTGGCATCTGTACCGAATCAATCACCAGGACTTGAAACGGGCCTCTCCGGCTTTCCAGTCTGAGTCCGAGCTGTTCCTGAAACGCGGTGTAGATCGATGGCGCTTGCGAATCGAACGAATCGGTGGCCGAAAATGACAACACCCATTCGAAGCTTCCAGACAGCCCGGTCGCGTCTACAAGCGGTCGATCCACGAATCCCTTGGTCTGCTTCACGAGGAAGTCTATCGGGCTTGCGTATCTGATCGTCAGCGCGCCACGCCCTGGCGTGTTGAATTCGTATTGGTTGGGGGGGCAGACAAGTCGACCGTTGGCATCGGTTGGCTGGGGCCGATTCTCCCTCGGTACTTTGAGCAACTCTACGCAGTTGTAAATGGATGGCCGAAGCTGTGAGCCCAGCCTGTCCTTCCGGGCCACTGTGAGCGCGTAAATCGGAATCTGCCGCGTTTCGGCGTGGATCTCCAAATTGAACCGCTCCGCGAGGAGTGTTCTCAGCATCAATAACTTCTGACCCGGTGGCGAGTCGTCCGGTGGCTTCGCAACGATATTGAAGCGTTCCGACAGGATGCTCTGCGCCCCTCCGGTCAGCAAGTACTCGTCACGGCGCTCGAGGCCGTATGCCATCGCGATAATGTCGCGCAAACTCGCGTTCGTGATGGAAACCCTGCCAGGACTTGGAATGACTTCTCCCCAGAAATTTGGGGTTAGGCCCGGGCTGAAAAGCGTCCGAGTGGCTCCACTCCGGTTTGGCTTAACCGAGGCGACTTCGAACGCCGGCGCGGGCTGTGCCGGCGCGGCACCTTGGGCTGAGCCGACCACAGCGCCAAGAGCGAGGAGCAAGAAGCAAGAAGCTATCGAGCGCATGAGCCCCCTCTTTCACCTGCGAGCCATTCTGATCGGACCGTGGAGCCCCGTCAAGAAACGACTACAGATCAACAATCAAGGAAGCGGGCTGTGTCAGCACAGCAATGTTCAGCGTGGCTGGGCGCACAATCTAGCACTGGCGGAGGAACGCGGACCCTCCGCCGTTAGCCAGTCGACGAGCCGTCTAGACGAACGTGCACACCCACCGTTCGAAAGCGTCTGGCCCTCGATGTCAGCCTCTACAAACGTGTGTGTCGTTGCGTTCGAGCGATCGCCAAGGCACCCGCGCCGGTCGCGGCTTCGTGGACCTGAAGATCCAAATGGCGAAGGAGCAACCCGGTGGTCTCGAGCATGCGCGGATCATCGTCGACGACGAGAACGGCGTGGGCGGCCGCCTTCCGAGGTGGTGAAGCCGATCGCAGATGTTGCGGCGATGGCCTGCCCATGACTCATCCTTTGGGGGGGAGGCGATTCTACGCCAACGTGCTCAGCCGGGACAACTCACGCGGATGGAATTCTCGTCGCCGAGAGATCGCACGATCAAGAGTGGCTGCACCTTCTGCAGGCGCGCGAGCAGCGGTTCCGCTGCGGCGTGTCGATGTCGTTGGGGTTTGGCGGCAACGATTCCGCCGTCGTCATCGGGGCGCTCGAGGGCTAACCCGATCCCTGATCCCCGATCCCTGAGCTAATTCACCGGCACATCGGCCGTCGCCAGACACAGCGGCGCGACATCGAGATGGACGGCCCCTTCGCGGCCATCCGGCTTGCCCACGAACCGCGCCAGCGCGGGATGCCGCTCCGACGCGATCGACTGCCACGTCCACGCAAAAGCTTCGAGGAACGCGTAGTTCTCGGTGAGCCGCGCGCGAAGGGCTTCGTCCGAGATCGGCGGATCGCCGAGGCTGCTTTGCAGCCGGGCCAGGTAGTCGAGGCTCACGATGTTGGGCGTTTCATTGCCCTCCGCGGCGTAGCTGCCCGCGTCGGCGCGATCCCACGCGTTGAGGAACTGCTGCATCCGGGCGTGCAGCACGAAAAAACGGTGCATCAGCGGATCGATTGACGCCATGAACTCGGGCCTCCGCAGCCGCCGCTGGAAGAACAGTAGCGCCGTGATCGCCCAATAGGATGCGTTGTCCCAGGCCACCTTGGCCGTCATCACCTGCGCGTTTCCCATGATCCGGTACTGGCCGTCATAGAGCCGGATGAAGGCGTCGAAGAGCCGCAGGTACGTCGCGTTGAAGGCCTCGGCCCGTTCCACGATCGATTCGCCGCCGACGTCGCGCAGGATGAGATCGGTCACGTAATCGTTGCCCATGGCGATGAAGTCGGACCCCGGCGAGTAGAAGGGATCGGTGAAGACGCCGGCTTCGCCCACCAGCGCCCACCGATCGGACGAGAACACCTGCGCGCAGCCGTGCGCGTAGTGCTGCAGCGCGAGAAAGTCCTCGAGCTCCGAGACGTGCGCGTCCATCATGTCGGCGAATTGCGGCTCGAACTCCCGCAGCCACTCCATCGCGCGTTCGAACCGGTTCAGTCGGTTGAACGGATGCATCGTCCCGTCGGCGACGATGCCGAGGCTTGTGCTGCCCGATCCGAGGGGGATCAGCCACACCCAGTAGCCGGCGCCCATCAGGTGGTTGGTGCTCTGCCACCGCAGACCCGATGGGACGCGAGATCGCCACGCGGGATCGTCCGACCAGTCGTCCACCTTGACCCGCGATCGCACGCGGAACCAGCAGGCGTTGGCGGCATGGGTGCTCGGGCGAGCCAGTCCGAGTTGTCGTTTCAGCAGTCCGGCCCTGCCGCTGGCGTCAACCAGCCAGCGTGCGGTCACCTCGCGCGGTCCATCTGGAGTCGTCAGCGAGATCCGGTGTCCGGCCTCGTCGAGCGCGATCGTCAGCACGCGGCAGCCGTCAAGGACCGTGATTCCCGACGCGGCAACCGTGCGGAGCAGAAAGTTTTCGAGCCGGCCGCGGTCGAGCTGGAAGGAGGGAACCGGCGGAAAACGCGCCGGGCCGAGCTCGACACGTCGCGTGATGTCGCGGTTGTCGCCCTGCGGAAAAAAATAGCGCAGTCCGAGCTTCTCGATCTGCTCGGTGCGGAGGTGCGGCTCGAGCCCCAGCCGGATCTGGAAGTAATGCGCGCCGATCTCCACGCTCGACTCGCCGACCTTGAAGGCGGCCTCCCGTACCGGATGCTTGCGCTTCTCCACGACGAGCACGCGCAGAGACGAAGCTTCCAGACTGAGCTGCCGGGCGAGGCTCCCGCCCGCGAGACCTCCGCCGATGATGGCGACATCGTAGCGATTTTCCTGGACCGTCATTTCGTCGACCGGGACGCTATTCTAGACGCAAAATCCCAGACGATCGCAGCCGTTGTACCATTAACGAACATGTCCATCCGCGACCTCATCATCGTCGGCGCCGGTCCCTCCGGGTTGTCGGCCGCCATTGCCGCCAAGCGGTGTGGCCTCGACTACCAGGTGCTCGAGCAGGGGACATTGGTGAACTCGATCTATAACTTCCCGCCGCAGATGGTGTTCTTCACCACGCCCGAGCTGCTCGAGATCGGCGGGCTGCCGTTCGTCTCGCCCTACGACAAACCAACCCGAGCGGAGGCGCTCCGGTATTACCGCAAGGTAGTCGATACCTACGACGTGCAGATTGCGTTCGAAGAGACCGTGCTGTCGTTGACGAAAGAAGACGAAGAGGGCGCGGGGGAGCCGGCCGTGTTTGCGGTCGAGACGCGCTCGGCTCGCGGCGTGCGCCGCATCCGGCACGCCCGATACGTGATTTTCGCGATCGGATATTACGACGCGCCGAACATGCTGAACGTGCCGGGCGAGGATCTCCCGCACGTGCGGCACTATTACGGCGATCCGCATCCGTACTATCGACGTCGGGTCGTGATCGTCGGCGGTGGCAACTCGGCGGCGGAATCGGCGCTGGAGCTGTTTCGCGCGGGCGCGCACGTCACGCTGGTCCACCGCCACCCGGAGTTGAAGAAGACCATCAAGTACTGGGTCAGGCCGGACATCGAAAACCGGATCAAAGAAGGATCGGTTGCCGCGCGCTTCAACACGCGTCTCACCGAGATTCGGCCCACGTCGGTGATTATCAGGTCAGGTGGGTCGGGTAGGTCGGGTGGGTCGGGTCACGCGGATGAGGAGGAAGAATTGCCCGCCGATGCCGTGTTTCTGTTGACCGGCTATCACACCGACTGGGACCTGATGGAACGCGCCGGCATCGTCTTGGGAGAGAAACGAGTGCCCACCTACGACCCCGAGACCTTCGAGACCAACGTGCCGGGTTTGTTCCTCGCCGGTGGCGCCATCTGCGGTCGGGACACGAGCAACATCTTCATCGAAAACGGCCGGTTCCACGGCGAGAAGATCGTGGCGACGATCGCCGATCGGCTGCCGGGAATCTGAACGCAGCCCTGAAGGGCTGCGCCACAGCGGTCAGGAGCGCACGTCTGGAATGTGGCGCGGGGCTTTAGCCCTGCGTCTTAGTGCGCAACCCGGGAGCTGCCTGGCGTGCGCGCGATCAACACCTTCATCTCGAGCAGCTCGACGAGCGATTCGGCGCGCGACCGCAGGCAGCGCCGCTCGAGCAGCGCCTGCTTCTCGACGGGCTCCAAATCCAGATACTGCGCGAGCGCGTTCACCAGATCTTCATCGGCCATCCCCGACGGGATCATCGGGTCGCCGCCGCTCGACGGCTTGCTCGCGGCGACGCCTGAGGGTTCGAAGTGGCGCTCGATGACCGGGGCGAGCAGCGCTTCGAGCTTCGAGCGTTGACGCTGCAGCACGGCGCGATCGTCGGCGCCGAGCGCGCGCTCGGGAACCGGATCGATGCTGGCGCGGCGGTACGAGCGGTCGTGATCTTCTTCGACGATGCGGAACCGTTCGACGCCCCGCAGCACGATGTTGTAGCGGCCGTCGTCGAGCCGCTCGACGTGCGTGATGACGGAGCTGCAGCCGATCGGATACACCGGCGGCCGTCCTTCGTACTCGTGCTGCCAGCCCGGTTTGAGCAACACCATCCCGATCATCCGATCGCTCGCAATGGCGTCGGCGATCATGTCGCGATAGCGCGGCTCGAAGATGTGCAGCGGCAGAAAGACGTTCGGGAACAGGACGACGTTGGGCAGCGGAAAGAGGGGCAGTAGATCAGACATGATCTAGTGAATCGTCTTCGTCTTCTTGTCCATGTAATCCATCAGCACGTACTGACCGAGCGTGTACGGCGTCGTGAAGTACGCCTTGCCCTTGCAGATCTCGGCGACGCGGCGCACGAAGCTGACCAGGTCGTAATCGCGCGCCAGCATGAAGGTGTTGATCATGATGCCGCTCTTGCGGCACGCCGCCACCTCCGCGCACGTCTCGGCGACGATGAACGGGTCGAGGCCGAAGGCGTTCTTGTAGATGCGGCCGTCGGGCTGTGTGAGCGCCGACGGTTTTCCGTCGGTGATCATGATGATCTGCCGCATGTCCTTGCGCTGGCGATCGAGAATGCGGCGGGCGAGGCGAAGCCCTTCGCGCGTGTTCGTGTAATACGGTCCGACCCGTACGCGTCCCAGCTCCGCCAGCGGAATCTCCTCGGCCGAGTCGTGGAACAGCACGACTTTCAGCGCGTCGCCGGGGTACTGCGTTTTGATCAGTTGCGCGAGCGCCAGCGCGACTCGCTTGGCGGGCGTGAACCGATCCTCGCCGTACAGGATCATGCTGTGGCTGCAATCGAGCATCAGCACGGTGGCGCACGAGCTCTGATATTCGCCCTGGACGACCATGAGATCTTCATACGTCACGTGGATCCGCCGCCCGACTGTCGACTGTCGACTGTCGCGTTCCTCGCGTGCTTCGCGCTGGACGGCGTTCAGCAGCGTGCTGGCGGCGTCGAGATTCATCGTGTCGCCGAACTCGTAGGGTTTGGGCGCACCCGTCGTCTCCACCCCGGTCGCCTGCTCGCGCGTGTCGTGGCGGCCGTAACTGCTCTTGCCGAGCGACCCCAGCAGATCGCGCAGCGCGCGGTAGCCGAGGAAATCGAGCGCCTTATCGGTGACCTCGAACTTGGCCATCTCCGGCGCGTCCGGGCCGTCTCCGCCGCGGCCCTGGCGGCGCTCCCGCTCCGGCTCGAGATCGGGTGGCGTGGTGATGTACCCCTCTTCGGTCATGCGGTCGATGATCTGCTGGATCAGCTCCTCGAGCTTCGAGCGCGCCTCGGCCTGATCGGCGTCCGCCGGATCGCCAAGCAACCGCTCGAGCGTTTCCTCGGGCAGCACGCCGCCGTTGAACAGCGCATCGAGGATCGCGTCGTGCAGCGCCTGCATCGTCCGCTCGGCATCGTCCATCGCGTGCGGGCTGCCGAATCCGCTCGAGAGCAGGAGATCGGACAGCTTCGCGACCAGATCTTCGAGGTCGAGATCATCCAGCTCGTCGCCGGTGAACTTCGTGTAGCGATATTTCATGGCACCTGAAGAGGCTAGAGGCTGGGGGCTAGCCGCTGGGAATGCGTCAGTGTTCTTCCAGCCTCCAGCCCCTGGCCTCCAGCCCCTAGTTGTAATACTTCTTCTTCCCCGCCGGCATCCGGATCTCTTCATCGAGCGAGGTGTCTTCGCGTCGCGACGGACGCCGCTGCGCCCCTTCGTTCGCCGCGTAGCCGCGTTCTTCGCTGCGGCTGATTTTTTTCTGCGAGAAGAGACCCTCGAGCACAAAATCGATCGCGGACGCGACGGCAGCAGCCGGTGCGCCGGCGGCCACACCCGCGCGCTCGGCCAGGTCGCGGAGTCCCTGCACGCTGCCGGTCAGCGCGATCACTTCCTCGGCCGACGTGCCATCGCCGAGGGGCAGCGACCCGCCGAGATCGAACCACTCGACCACTGTGCGCGTGTCGACCCCGTCGAAGATGCCGGTGAACACGCTGCCGACGGCCGATCGAATGAGATCCCGCGCGACCTGTTCGGCCCCTCGGAGCTCGCCCTCGTATTCCAGCTCGAACTTTCCGGTGATCGACGGCAGCGCGGCGTACAGGTCCGTGACGCGCGGGACCACGAGCTGTTCGCCGTTTTGTAGCGCCCGCCGTTCGGCGTTCGAGACGACGAGCTCGAGCGTCGTGATGGGGAGCCGCTGGCTGACGCCAGACCGCTTGTCGACTTTGCGATCGGCCCGCGCCTGGAATGCCAGCTCTTCGACCACTTCGCGCACGAAGTCCGGAATGTCGATCTGTAAACCGCCCTGCCGCTGGGTCCAGGCTTCCTGCTTCGTGATCGCCATCGCGTGGTGCCGTGTCACCGGGTAGTGCGTGCGAATCTCCGATCCGATGCGGTCTTTGAGCGGCGTGATGATCTTGCCGCGCGCGGTGTAGTCTTCCGGGTTCGCCGTGAAGACGAGCAGGACGTCGAGTTTCAGCCGGATCGGATAGCCCTTAATCTGAACGTCACCCTCCTGCAGGATGTTAAACAGCCCGACCTGAATCTTGCCGGCCAGATCCGGCAGCTCGTTGATGGCGAAGATGCCGCGGTTGGCGCGCGGCAGGAGCCCGTAGTGCATCGTCAGCTCGTCGGAGAGGTTCAAGCCCGCCTGGGCGGCCTTGATGGGATCGATGTCGCCGACCATGTCCGCGATGGTCACGTCCGGCGTCGCGAGCTTCTCGACGAAGCGCGCCTCGCGGGGCAGCCAGCCGATCGGCAGGCCATCGCCTTCCTTCGCGACGTGCGCCCGGCATGACGCGCAGAGCGGCGCAAGCGGATTGTCGTGAATCTCGCATCCGGGCACGACCGGAATCTGCTCGTCGAGCAGATCCACGAGGCCGCGAAGAATCCGGCTCTTCGCCTGACCTCGCAGCCCGAGGAGAATGAAATTATGGCGAGACAGGATCGCGTTGATGAGCTGAGGGACGACCGTTTCGTCATAGCCGATGATGCCGGGGAAGAGCGTCTCGCCGGCCTGCAGCTTCCGCACCAGGTTGTCCCGCACCTCCTGCTTGACCGGCCGCATGCGCGCGCCGGCATGCTTGCGCAAGTCGCCGAGGGTCTGAATTGTAGCCGCCATAAATCGATTCTATCCGAATTAGACTAACCGTCGTTCCGTGCCCCACCCGTTCTTTGCGTCGCCGCGCCCGCTCGTGTTCGCGCACCGGGGCGGCAGCGCGCTCGCGCCGGAAAATACCCTGTCGGCGTTCGACAACGGCCTGGCGCTTGGCGCCGATGGCCTGGAGCTGGACGTCCACCTGTCGCGAGACGGCGTCGTTGTCGTCCACCACGATCGTCTGCTCGATCGGACGACCGACCTTCGCGGCCCGATCGCCGAGCGGACGGCCGACGAGCTGTCGCGCGCGGACGCCGGCTTCGCGTTTCGCGCGGGAGATGGCTTTCCCTTTCGTGGACGTGGCATCGGCGTACCGACGCTCGCGCACGTGTTGGGCCGCCACCGCGACGCGCGGATCATCATCGAGCTCAAAGCCAACAGCGCGCACCTGGCGCGCGCGACGCTCGACACCGTGCGCGCCGCCGGCGCGATCGATCGCGTGTGTCTGAGCTCGTTCGGGTGGCGCGTCCTGCGCTTCGTCCGTACCGCCGAGTCGGCGGTCGCCACCAGCGCGTCACGGGAAGAAGTGCGGTGGGCGCTGTATCGATCGTGGTGTCGATGGCCAGTCTCGCGCGTGCCGTACGGAGGCTACCAGGTGCCGGAATGGGTGGCACGCACGCGTGTAGTATCGCCGCGGTTCATCGAGACGGCGCACCGCGCGGGCCTCGGGGTGCAGGTGTGGACGGTTGATGATGAAGAAGACGCGCGCCGGCTTCTCGGATGGGGTGTCGATGCCCTCATCACCGACAGGCCGGACGTGATCGTTCCGGTGGCCCGCCGGCGCGACGTCTGAGGTCGCAAGTCTCAAGTCTCCGACCCAGAGCGGTGAGCCACTCATTCAACCTGCAGGGCATGGACCAGGGCCCGCTTCAATTCGATCTGCTTGGCCTCCGAGAGCGTGCCCACGAAACCGGTGAGCCTGGGCTTGAACATGAGTGTGAGGAAATCGCATCGGACGGAGCTTTGCCGTGGCACGCCGTCCTCGGCCGTGATGACGACTTCACTACGGAGCCCCAGCACTTCGCCATAGACGGGCGCACAGATCACCGTCGAAATGTCGTCATTGCCGGCGATGAAATCTCGCGACACCACGATGTAAAAGCCCGGCTTGTGTCCGCGCTCTTTGATCTTCTCGCGCGTTCGGTATATCTCGCCCCATTTCATGGTTTCGCCTGCTCGCGGACCAGCGCCCTGGCCTGCTGCGCCAGGCGGCCACGATGACGGTGAACGATGGCCGCTTCCCGTTCGTCCTCGGCAAGACGCTCGAGGCGTGACACGTAGTCCCGAACGGCCTGCCGGATCACACGCGAACGGTTTGTTCCGGGCTGCCCGCTCCGGCCGGCCAAGCGATCGAGGCGATCGAGCATGTCCTCATCAATAGTAATCGCAATAGTTTTCATATTGCAGATTGTATACCGATGTCGCGTCGATTTCAGGTGTCCGGCGACGCGAGCCGCAGAAAATACCTCGCACGCTCGAGGCGAGCGCGGCGCCAAGTCTCGGGTCTGAAGTCTCAAATCTCAAGTCTCATCGCTCAACCCATCTCGCAGATTTCACACTTGAGACTTGAGACTTCCGAGAAGCCGTTACCACACGCGGCAGACGGTCTGTCTGAAAAAGTGATCCGACGTTCTTTGTGTCCTGTCCGTCCAACGATTGCGCCTAAGCCGCACGCCGCGGTGACACAAAGACAGAGGCCGTTGGGCGTGTCGGCTTCAGGGCGCGTGTTAGGCGTCACACTCAAATCTGAACGGCCACAACGCGAAAGCCGATGTGGTCGTAGCGTTGCTCTGGAGGAAATCGCAGACGAAACGCTGAACGACAAGCCCACCCATCGTCTGGCCAAGCCCCGCCACGGCGGACCCGGGAAAAGGTGCCGTCCGGATTTGGCGCCCCTCGCACCGACGAGAGGTCTGGATCTTTGCCTCCCGGAAGGATCGAGTGGAACCAATCCCGGCACCATTCGAAAGTGTTACCGTGCATGTCATGCAGCCCCCACGAATTGGCGGGGTAACTGCCCACGGGTGCTGCCCGATTGAGAGATGGTCCTTGCTCGCCCCCGTTGTACGGCTTGCCGGCGAAATTTGCCTGCTTGCTGCTGAGACTGTCGCCAAATGAAGTCGCCTTAGTGGTCCCGGCCCGGCATGCGTATTCCCACTGCGCCTCAGTCGGAACCCGAAACTCCCAATCCACCGGAAGGACACCGGATTGATGGCCGCGCTCAGTGAGCTTCTGGCAGAAAGTTTCGGCCTCTCCGAAGTTTACGTTGCCCACTGGAAAGTCGTCTCCGGCGGGCAGTTCGGCGGTCAGTCTCCCCGGCAGTTCTCCAACGAAGCGTTTCCATTGACCTTGCGTCGCCTCGTACTTGGCCGTCCAAAAACCTTTCGTTAAGGTGACATCCACTTGATCTTCCTCTGGTCTTCGTTCGGGCTCGCCGCGCGGGCTTCCCATGACGAAGCGGCCGGCGGGACACCAGCAAAGCTTGACCGCTTCGACTTCACGCTCGTCGCCCGCACTCGTGCCTTGGAAGTAAGAAGGCGCCTGCTGAGCAAGCAGCGGTCTTACCGCCGCCACCGCCCCGGTCGCCAGAGCGACACGGAGAACTGACCGCCGTGTCATTTGAGCGCCGTCGCCGCTCCAGCTCTGGCCCATGGTTGGCCCCTTCCATCCGAGCACTACTGACCGCAATGTCCGCCTAACGGCGGCGTTTCAGCCGCGGCGGCTCATGATTGCACCGGCCGCCGTCGGCTGCAAACGCTGTTAGACCGCATCCTGAAACGGAGGCCAGGGAATCGAAAATGCCTGACACGCCGCCTGCCAAGTTGTGACCCCGAGAAAGCCGGAGGCGAGTTGTTGGCGAACCTCGGCCGACCGATGAGGCAAGCTCTTAGAGAGGCTCTCGACGTCAATTTGGCGATTCGTCTCCGAGACCCAGTAGGGGCTCGGCTCAAGGACATTTGGCCCGTCGCCCTCGACAATCATCAGACCGAGAATGTGTTTCGCTCCACGAATCTCCCAAGCTGCGTCCATTTGACGGAGCATCTGGCTACGCCGTGGCATCCAGGTTGTGACCTCAGTCGCCGAGCGCTCAGTGCGTTTGCCTTCGATTACGATGATGACTGATTCCGTTTCGAAGAAGGCGTCTGGTTGAGAACGACCTTCCAGGACATACCAAGAGCGGTGACGTAACGGTTGCTGCAAAAGCACAAGGGCTTCGGCAATTGTGGCGGCGTCCTTGGCGACGAGTTTGCGCCTCTTTGCCATGACTCCCGGGCTTCCCCACAACCGATCGTGCGCCGGGGCCGAAACGTTTTGAACAAGCCATCGCAGCAGCGAAATGGGCGGAGGAAGACGCCTTTCGTTCGTTCCCCAATAAGCGGGATGTCCGGGGAGAAGAGAACCAGGAGCGACCCCCAAGTTCTGGAGCGTACGACGAGAGCCTAAACTGAGCAGCGTCCCCAGCCAAGAAACGCCGGACTGATCCCGATGCAAAAGCGTATCGAAGACGGGAACGACGCGAGTGAGAGAGGAATTGTAACGCCCCATCTGATCTGAAAATGTGGTCTAACAGTCTATGGAGTAGACCGAAACGGATCGCTCGCGGGGTACAAAACCGTGAGTGCACCTCTCCGATTACTGCCATGTGCAACGAGTGCAGGATGATAGCACTCCAGAGATGGCCATGGCCGTCGCCGCGTTTACCCGCGAGCAGGTGAATACGCGCGGGCCACGCGCGTTATCCAGGCGACCGAACGCGAGGTGCGCGCGTGGGTTAATTGTTGAGGGTCGTCGCGGCTGAGCACAACCGGCACCCGGATCGGCGCGGGCGCGCGGCACCTCGTCGAGCCGGCCTTCGCTCGCACGCAGTGTCCGCCCTTCCCTCGTACCTCGTCTCCGCCTCTTTAGGCGGACCGTGACAGAAGCCGTCGCGCGGCCCGAAACACGTCGTCCATCATGCGGGGCGTGAGCGTGCCGGTGTTCGTGTTCTGCCGGCTGGGATGGTAGCAGCCGATGAGTGTCTGTCCGTTCGGGATGATGTGCGCAAGGCCGTGCCCAAATGGCGGTCGCGGGCGCACGACATGCCCGCGCCGTTTCAGGAGCTGCAGGTACGCGTCGAATCCAATCTTGCCCAGCGCGACGACAACCTGCACGCGTCGAAGTGCGCCGAGCTCCGCGTCGAGGTGGGCCAGACAATTGCTGATTTCCTCGAGCGTCGGTTTGTTGTCGGGCGGCGCGCAGCGGACCGCCGCCGTGATGTACGCATCGCGCAGCTTCAGGCCATCGTCGGGCCGCTCGGAGGTGGGCATGTTCGCGTAGCCGGCCCGATAGAGCGCCGCCATGAGGAAATCGCCCGAACCGCCGACGCCGTCGCCCGTAAACACACGGCCGGTCCGGTTCGCGCCGTGCGCCGCAGGCGCCAGCCCGACGATGAGGAGCTGCGCGCGCGAATCGCCAAAGCCGGGGACCGGCCGCGCCCAGTAGGTCTCGTCACGATACGCGCGGCGCTTCTCGCGTCCGATGTCGGCGCAGTACGCACGCAGCCGCGGGCAGCGATCGCAGGAGACGATCTGATCGCGGACCTCGCTCAAGGTGAATCTCGTCATCGAGTCATCTGGTCATTCACGATTCAATCGGCCAATCAATGACGAGATGACCAGATGACCAGATTCGTGCGTCACCACGGCTTTCCCTTCGTTACGCCAACGGATTAGAATAAGTGGTTGGCCTACAGCCGGCATGGCCGTCCGCCGACACTTCGACTGTCGCTCGGTGTCGTCCCGAGCCACGTCGAGGGACGACAAAGCGAAAGGAACCTCAGGTCCGTGAGACACATTGCTCCGAAGGATGCCGCGGAGCTCGAGGCCGTCGAAACGCGTGAATGGCTCGAGTCCCTTGATTATGTGCTCCAAAGCGGCGGGCCCGTCAAAGTCGCGCGCCTGCTGCACGAACTGACCCTGCACGCCACCGAGAACGGCGTCAGGCTGCCGTTCACCGCCAACACTCCGTACATCAACACGATTCCGGCCGACGACCAGGTGCTGATGCCGGGCAGCCCGGACATCGAGCGCCGCATCAAGAGTCTCGTCCGCTGGAATGCCGCCGCGATGGTCGTCCGCGCCAACAAGGCGGACGAGGGAATCGGCGGACA
Organism: Vicinamibacteria bacterium; assembly: GCA_041485905.1. Taxonomy (GTDB): domain Bacteria; phylum Acidobacteriota; class Vicinamibacteria; order Vicinamibacterales; family CAVVIG01; genus JAHFUI01. The sequence continues at coordinate 10,370 of JBGPKK010000036.1, read as the reverse complement.
CATCTCCACGTTCGCGTCCGTGGCCACGCTCTACGAAGTCGGCTTCAATCATTTCTTCCGCGGCCGCGACGTCGACGGCGACGGCGATGTGATTTTCTTCCAGGGCCACGCGGCGCCTGGCGTGTACGCGCGCGCCTACCTCGAAGGGCGGCTCGACGAATCACATCTGGAAAACTTCCGGCGCGAGCTCAGCCCCGGCGGCGGGTTGTCTTCGTATCCGCATCCGTGGCTGATGCCCGATTTCTGGGAGTACCCGACGGTCTCGATGGGTCTCGGACCGTTGATGGCCATTTATCAGGCGCGCTTCACGCGCTACCTCGAGGATCGCGGCCTCAAGCCGAAATCGAACGCGAAGGTGTGGGCGTTCCTCGGCGACGGCGAAACCGACGAGCCCGAAGCGCTCGGCGCCATGACGCTTCCGGCGCGCGAGAAGCTCGACAACCTCATTTTCGTCGTCAACTGCAACCTGCAGCGGCTCGACGGCCCGGTGCGCGGCAACGGGCAGATTATTCAGGAGCTGGAAGCCGCGTTTCGCGGCGCCGGCTGGAACGTGATCAAGGTGCTGTGGGGACGCGAGTGGGACCCGCTGCTCGCTAAAGATCGCGACGGCCTGCTCGTGAAGCGCATGGGCGAGATCGTCGACGGCCAGTATCAGAAGTATGCCGTCGAATCCGGGGCGTACGTGCGGGAGCACTTCTGGGGCGTCGATCCGCGGCTGCTCGACATGGTTAAACACCTGTCGGACGACCAGCTGAAGAAAATGACGCTGGGCGGCCACGATCCGACCAAGGTCTACAACGCGTACAAAGCTGCCATTGAGCACAAGGGATCGCCGACGGTGGTCCTCGCGCGGACGATCAAGGGCTACGGGCTGGGCGAGGCGGGCGAAGGCAAGAACATCACGCACCAGCAGAAGAAGATGAACGAAGAAGAGCTGCGTGCATTCCGGACCCGCTTCGGCATTCCGGTCTCCGACGCCGACATCAACAAGGCGCCGTTTTACCGTCCGCCCGAAGACAGCGTCGAGACGCGCTACCTCCGCGATCGGCGCAAGGCGCTCGGCGGCTTCGTACCGGGCCGCAAGACACGGAGCGAGCCGCTCGAAGCGCTGCCGCCCGAGCTGTTCGAGGAATTTCACAAAGGCACCGACGGCCGCAGGGCGTCGACCACCATGGTGTTCGTGCGGCTGCTGTCGAAGCTGATGCGCGACAAGGACCTCGGACGCCTGATCGTGCCCATCGTGCCGGACGAAGCCCGCACGTTCGGGATGGAGGCGCTGTTCCGTCAGGTTGGCATTTACTCGCACGTCGGTCAGCTGTACGAGCCGGTCGATATGGACACGCTCCTGTACTACAAGGAAGCGTCCGATGGTCAGATTCTCGAAGAAGGCATTACCGAGGCCGGCTCGATGTCGTCGTTCATCGCCGCCGGGACGGCGTACGCGACCCACGGCGTCAACACGATCCCGTTCTTCATCTACTACTCGATGTTCGGCTTCCAGCGGATCGGCGATCTGATCTGGGCCGCCGGCGATTCGCGGACGCGCGGCTTCATGCTGGGTGGCACCGCCGGGCGTACGACGCTGGCCGGCGAGGGACTGCAGCATCAGGACGGCAACAGCCACCTCTTCGCAATGGCATACCCCAACTGCGCCGCGTACGACCCCGCGTTCGCCTACGAGATCGCCGTCATCATTCAGGACGGCATCCGCCGGATGTACATCGATCAGGAAAGTCTCTTTTATTACCTGACCGTGGGGAACGAGCAGTACGCGATGCCGGTCATGCCGGAAGGTGCGGCCGACGGGATTCTCAAAGGCCTCTATCGCTTCCGCGCGGCGTCGAAACCGGATGCGAAGCTGCGCGCGCAGCTCTTCGGCAGCGGCGCCATTCTGCTCGAGGTCATCAAGGCGCAGGAGATCCTGGAATCGACATACGACGTCGGCGCCGACGTCTGGAGCGTGACGAGCTACAGCGAGCTCTATCGCGACGGCCATCGGTGCGAGCGCTGGAACCTGCTGCACCCCGGCGAGGCGCCGCGCGAGCCGTACGTCACGCGCTGCCTCAAAGACGCACCGGGTGTGCTGGTCGCGGCATCCGATTACGTCAAGGCGCTGCCCGACGCGATCGATCGCTGGCTGCCGCGGCCCCTGACGACCCTTGGGACCGACGGCTTCGGCCGGAGCGAGAACCGCGCCGCGCTGCGCAACTTCTTCGAAGTCGACGCGCGCTACGTGGTCGTGGCGACGCTCGCCGCGCTCGCCCGCGATCACGCGATCGACCCTGCCGTCGTCCAGCAGGCGATCAAGACGCTCGGGATCGATCCGGAGAAGGTGAATCCGGCCATTTCCTGATGAACCGATCAACCACAGGTTTGAACCTCCGCTTCCTCTGTGTCCTCCGTGGTGGAGAGATTCCGTGACCGACTTCACGCTTCCCGAGCTAGGCGAGAACATCGAGACGGGTGACGTGCTGCGTGTGCTCGTCAACGCCGGCGACACGCTCGTGAAAGATCAGGCCGTTCTCGAGCTGGAGACCGACAAGGCGACGATCGAAGTGCCCTCCTCGATGGCTGGCCGGGTCGCCGAAATCAAGGTGAAGGCCGGCGACAAGGTGAAAGTCGGGCAGGCGATCCTCAGCATCGAGGAATCGGACCAGGCTCCGAATGGCACGCCGGCCGCCGCGCCCGCGAAGGATGCCGCGAAGCCGGACGCCGGCGAGCCTGCGCCTTCCCGCGGAAAAAAAGTCGTGGACATCAGCCGCGGCGCTCGTCCGAATCCGGAATCACAGGCCGAGCCCGATCTGCCGCCTGCGCCCGCGGCGCCGTCGGTCCGGCGCGTGGCAAGGGAGCTTGGCGTCGACATCAACGACGTGGCCGGAAGCGGACCGAGCGGTCGCATTTCGACCGACGATGTGAAGGCGCATGTCAAAGGGGTTGTGGGCGGTGCGGCGACACCAGGCGCGCCGGTGTCGGAGCCGCTGCCCGATTTCACCCGCTGGGGCGAGATCGAACGACAGCCGATGCGCGGCGTGCGCCGCAAGACCGCCGAGCACCTGGCGGCGGCATGGGCCACCATTCCCCACGTCACGCAGCACGATGTTGCCGACGTCACCGCGCTCGAAGAGCTGCGCAAGCGCTACGCGAAGCAGACGGAAGCGGCCGGCGGCACTCTGACGGTCACGGCCATCGCCGTGAAAGTGGTCGCCGCAGCGCTGAAGATCTTCCCGCAGTTCAATGTGTCGGTCGACATGAGCGCCCGGGAAATCATCCAGCGGAAGTACATCAATATCGGGGTGGCGGTGGACACCGACCGCGGCCTGCTCGTGCCGGTCATCCGCGACGCCGACACGAAGAACATCATGCACATCGCCGTGGAGTTGTCCCAGCTTTCGGAGAAGGCGCGCAACCGCAAGTTGTCGCTCGACGAGATGCAGGGCGGCTGCTTCAGCATCTCGAATCTGGGCGGCATCGGCGGGACCTCGTTCACGCCGATCGTCAACGCGCCGGAAGTGGCGATCCTCGGCATCTCCCGCGCGCGCATGGAGCCGGTGTATCAGGGCACGGAGCTCGTTCCGCGCCTCATGCTTCCGCTCTCCCTGTCCTACGACCACCGGGTCGTGGACGGCGCCGACGCCGTCCGCTTCCTCCGCTGGATTATCGAAGCCCTGGAGCAGCCGTTCCTGCTGTCGCTCCAGGGATGATCGCGAGCCGGGTGGGTCAGGTACGGCGGGTAAGTCAGGTAGGAAGGCAACCGACCGACGTTCCCGGCCCACCAGCCCCGCCTGGGCTGCCAGACCTGCCATGATCTCCACGCAACTTGCCGTCGTCGGTGGCGGCCCCGGTGGGTATGCGGCCGCGTTTCTCGCCGCCGATCTGGGACTGCAGGTCGTGCTGGTCGATCCCGAAGTCAATCCCGGCGGCGTGTGCGTGTACCGCGGGTGTATTCCATCGAAAGCGCTGCTGCACGTCGCCAAGGTCGTCTCCGAGTCCCGCCACGCGAAAGCATGGGGCGTGGAGTTCGGCGAGCCCACGATCGACCTGGATAAGCTGCGAGGCTTCAAGGACGGGGTCGTCGGCCGGCTCACGGCTGGCACCGGCCAGCTGGTGAAGCATCGCAAGGTGCGTTATCTGCAGGGCCGTGCCGAGATCCTCGACGCCCACCAGCTGCAGGTGACGTTGGCGGAGGGCGGGGGCGAGCGCGTGCAGTTCGATCACGCCATCCTGGCCACCGGATCGCGCCCCGCGCGCGTCGAGAGCCTGGCGCTCGAAAACGATTGCGTCTGGGATTCGACCCGCGCACTCGATCTGCCGCTCATTCCCAAGACGCTGCTCGTCGTCGGCGGCGGCTACATCGGCCTCGAACTGGGCAGCGTGTACGCGACGCTCGGCAGCGAGGTGACGATCGTCGAGATGACGTCCGGTCTTCTGCCGGGAGCCGATCGCGATCTCGTCAACGTGCTCGCCAGGCGGATCGGCGAGAGCGTGAAGGCTGTGCTGCTGAACACGAAGGTCGTGCGGATGACGGAGGCGCCCGGTGGCATCCGCGTCGCGCTCGAGGGACCCGATCTCGCGCAGCCGGAGCAGGTGTTCGAGCGTGTGCTTGTCTCGATCGGCCGCCGGCCGAACTCGGACATTCCCGGCCTCGACCGAACCGCCATCCAGCTCGACGCGCGCGGATTCATCGTGGTCGACGAGCAGCGGCGCACGCACGAACCGTCCATCTTCGCCATCGGAGACGTGGTTGGCGAGCCGATGCTGGCGCACAAGGCGTCGCACGAAGGCCGCATCGCCGTGGAGGTGGTCGTCGGGCACAACGTGGCGTTCGAGCCGCGCGCGATTCCGGCGGTCGTCTTCACCGATCCCGAGCTGGCGTGGTGCGGCCTGACCGAGGCGCAGGCCGCCAGCGAGCACCGCGCGGTGGCCATCGCCAGGTTCCCGTGGAGCGCGTCAGGACGCGCCATCTCGATCGATCGGACGGACGGGCTGACCAAGCTCCTGCTCGATCCGGACAGCGGCCGCGTCCTCGGCGTCGGACTGGTGGGCGCTGGTGCGGGCGAGCTCATCGCGGAGGGCGTGCTCGCGGTTGAAATGGGCGCGACGGCGACCGACCTGAAGCTGTCGATTCATCCGCATCCGACGCTGACGGAAACGGTGATGGAGTCGGCCGAGGTGTTCTTCGGCCAGGCGACGCATGTGTACCGGCCTCGAAAACTTAAAACTTAGAACTCAAAACTCAAAAGGACTGAGTCGTGTCGCAGTCCTTCTAAGTTCTAAGTTTTCAGTTCTAAGTTCCGTCACGCGTCTGCCCGTGTCACCGCCCCGGCCGGCGTCCAGCGCAAAAACGACGAAGCGATCAGTGCGTTGATGACTGTGTGACACGCCTCGCGCTCGAGGCCCCACAAACGAGTCGCCTGCGCCGGCGTCAGCCGCAGGCCAGGCATTTCCACGAACTCGGCACGGACGCGACGCAGCAGGGGTTCGAGGTCCATCAGTTCCTCTTCTTTCGTGAGTGTTGCCGCACTGTTCTGTCCGCTCGGCGGACCTCAGAACGGTGAGCAAAACAGGGGCCACCTCGACCATGCCGAGCGTGACGCCGATTCAGGCGCAATTCGGCGCATCTCGCCACCCCCGACGTGTCGTGGCGGAGAGCGCGCACGAAATTGTCAGACGAACACGTAGGACGAACAGCGACTCCACACAAAAATGTCGTGCGTGGGATCCGGCCTTCAGCCGGATGAGCGGGCCGGATTTATCCGGCCGCCGCGTTGTAGGCGTCGGCCGTTTCGTGCGCGTGATAGGAGCTGCGGACGAGCGGGCCCGATTCGACGTGGACGAAGCCGAGATCCAGCGCCATCTGTTTGAGCGCGCGGAACTCGTCGGGATGATAGTACCGCGCCATCGGGGCGTGTTCGATTGAGGGCCGCAGATACTGACCGATGGTCAGAATCCCGCAGCCGACCTCGCGGAGATCCCGGAACGTCGCGACGAGCTCGTCGTGCTCCTCGCCCAGGCCCACCATCAGTCCCGTTTTTGTCGGAATGTCCGGCGCCCAGCGGCGCGACCGGTCCAATAGTTCGAGCGAACGCGAGTACCGGCCGCCGGACCGGGCCATACGGTAGAGCCGCGGAACCGTCTCGGTGTTGTGATTCAGCACGTCGGGGCGAGCGCCCAGCACCGCGCGCAGGGCGGCGTCATTGCCGTGGAAGTCCGGAATGAGCACCTCGATCCGGCAGCCGCTGTGGCGCGCGCGCGTTCGGTGGATCGTGTCGACGAAGATCGACGCCCCGCCGTCGGGCAGATCGTCGCGGTCGACCGATGTGATGACGACGTAGGTGAGGCCGAGCGCGTGAATGGCGTGGGCGACACGCTCGGGCTCGGCCGGATCGACGGCGCCGGGCCGTCCGTGTGCCACCGCGCAGTACGAGCAGGCGCGCGTGCACACATCGCCGAGGATCATGAACGTCGCCGTCCCGTGGTGCCAGCACTCGCCGATATTGGGGCAGCGCGCTTCTTCGCACACCGTGTGGAGCTGGAGGTCGCGCATCACCGACTTGAGCCGCAGATAACCTGGCGAACCCGGCGCGCGGACCTTCAGCCAGTCGGGCTTCGGTTCGCGCGGCTGGACGACGGTGAGCGGGACGATCGTCGGCATGCGGAGAGTCGATCGTAACATTTGTCGGCTGGAGGCGTCCCGGACCGCAACAGCCGCTTGGTGATTCTCAATCTTCCGGCTAGCCGTTCGACAGCCGCGTGTAGCGCGCATGTTCGTGCGAACGGTCCATTTCAGGTCGCCTTCAGGCGGTCCCTCGCCGCAATCCCGCAATCAGGTAGTCCGCGAACCGATCGGCGATTTCCTGCGACGTCGCCGGTCCGTCAGGCTTGAACCAGCGCGGAATCCAGTTCACGGCGCCGAGAATGGCAAACGACAGGAGCTTGGAATCGCACGGTCCGAACACACCGGTTCGGATCCCCTCGTCGAGGATCTGCCGCATCCCGCGGTCGAAGCGATCCCGCCGCGCGATGACGGTCTTGAGATGGGCGGGAGACAGCGCCTCGAGGTCGATGAAGAGCGCGGTCCCGTGAAGCTCGTCGAGGATGGTGTGGACGAACGCGGTCACGAGGCGTTGCAGCTTGTCGTCGGCTGAGGCGTCGCTGCCCTCTATCTCCTCGAGGAGTTCGACCAGGCGATCGAGCGAGTACTGGTGACACGCGAAGAGGATTTCTTCTTTGTTGCGGAAATAGTAATAGAGGTTGCCCTTCTTCATGTGCAACGCCACGGCAATCTGCTCGACCGTCGCGCCGTGGTAGCCGAGCTTGCGGAACGCTGCAGCGGCGCTTTTCAGAATGTCGATGCGCGTCGATCGGTGTTGCGGGGTCTGCGGCCGGGCTGGCCGCGGTGGGCGTGTTGACGCGCCGCGTGTCATCCCTTTAACGTAGTTTGAACGAGCGTTCAATTTCAACCATGGCCGACCGTTCCGATCCACCAGGCCCAGCAGACCAACGACGTTAGACTCTCAGAGATGACCTCCACCCCGAGCGGCGCCCTCGCGTTTACGTGGCTCGGTCACAGCACCTTCCTGTTTCGCTCCCCGGGCGGGAAGCGGCTCCTCATCGACCCGTGGCTGACGACCAATCCGGCCTGTCCTGAATCATCGAAGAAGATTCACGAGCTCGATGTGCTGCTGCTCACTCACGGCCACGGCGATCACGCGGCGGATGCCGTCGCCGTCGGACGGGCGACCGGTGCACGGGCGATCGCGCCGTACGAGCTGGCGGCCTGGCTGCAGCGCAAAGGGCTGCAGGCCGTGACCGGCATGAACCACGGCGGTACGATCGACGCGGCGGGCCTCTCAATCACCATGGTGCCGGCGTTCCACAGCAGCTCGGTCGAAGAGGACGGCCGCCACGTCTATGTCGGCAACCCGTGCGGCTACGTCATCCGGTTCGAGGACGCCACGACGATCTATTTCGCCGGCGACACGGCGCTCTTCGGCGACATGCGCCTCATCGCCGAGCTGTATCATCCGCTGATGGCATTTCTGCCGATCGGCGACGTGTACACCATGGGGCCCGAGCAGGCGGCGAAGGCGTGCGAGCTGCTGGCGGTGACACAGGTGGTGCCGATGCACTACGGCACGTTCCCGGCGCTGACCGGCACGCCCGCCCGGCTGCGCGAGCTCGTCGAGCCGATGGGCGTGCAGGTGCTGGAGCTACAACCCGGAGAGACCGCGAGCTGATTCGAGCGCTGCCTGAACACAAAGGACACCATGGACACAAAGGGCCGAACCATTTCTTCCTTCGTGTCCTTTGTGTCCTTCGTGTTGATTCGGTGTTGGTAGGGCGCCAAAGGCCACAACATGCGTACGCAACTGTTCATCAACAACGAATGGCGCGCTGCGGACTCCGGCGCCACGATCGACGTCGTCAATCCGGCCACCGAGGAGGTCATCGCGACGGTCGCGTCGGCGGGTCAAAGCGACCTCGATCGCGCGGTGCAGGCTGCGCGCGCGGCGCTGGACGGCCCGTGGGGCAGTCTCTCAGCCCGGGAGCGCGGGCGGCTCGTCTGGAACATTGGCGAAAAGCTGATGGAGCGAGCCGACGAGATCGCGCGGCTCGAAACGCTGCACAACGGCAAGCCGATCTTCGAATCGCGTCAGATCGAAGTGCCCGCGGCGGCCGAATGCTTCCAGTACTACGCGGGATGGGCCGACAAGATCCACGGCGAGACGATTCCCGTCAAAGGCAACTACCTCACGTACACGCTGCGCGAACCGGTTGGGGTCGTGGCGGCGATCGTGCCGTGGAATTTTCCCCTGTTGCTGGCGGCCTGGAAGGTCGCCCCGGCCCTCGCGTGTGGCAACACCGTTGTCATCAAGCCGGCCAGCCAGACGCCGTTGACCGCGCTGGCCCTTGCCGACATTGCGATGGCGGTGGGTCTTCCGCCCGGCGTGCTCAACGTGGTGACCGGACCCGGCTCGACGCTCGGGCGCATGATTGTCGCGCATCCGGGCATCGACAAGATCGCGTTCACCGGCGACACGTCGACCGGCCGGGAGATCATGCGCGGCGCTGCGGACACGCTGAAGCGGATCACGCTGGAGCTGGGGGGCAAGTCGCCGAACATCGTGTTTCCGGACGCCGACCTCGACGCCGCGGTCCGCGGCGCCACCACCGGCATCTTCTACGGTAAAGGGGAAGTGTGCGCGGCCGGATCGCGGCTGCTCGTGGACCGGTCGATTCGCGATGCCTTCATCGACAAGGTGGTGGCACGGGCGAAGAAAATGACTCCCGGCGATCCGATGGATCCCAAGACGCGTCTTGGCGCGATCGCGTCGAAGGCGCAGCTCGAGAACGATTTGCGCTACATCGAGACGGCGAAGCAGGAAGGCGCGACGCTTCTCGCCGGCGGCATGCGCGCGGACATCGGCACCGGCAAGGGCTACTTTCTCCAGCCGACCGTGTTCGCCGGCGTCACCCCAGAGATGACGATCGCGCGCGAGGAGATCTTCGGCCCCGTGCTGGCGGCCATCGAGTTTGGCGACGTGGACGAAGCGATTGCGCGCGCCAACGACAGCAGCTACGGCCTGGCGGCGGCGGTCTGGACGAAAGACATCAAGAAGGCGCATTACGTCGCGCGCAAGCTGCAGGCGGGCACTGTCTGGATCAACACCTACAACATTTACGACACCGCCGCGCCATTCGGCGGCTACAAGCAGAGCGGCTTCGGGCGCGAGATGAGCCTGCACGCGCTCGAACACTATACGCAGGTCAAATCAGTCTGGGTGGATCTGAATCAATGAGGGGCCCGACACGCCCAGCGCACGCCCGGCCACGTAACCGGTCGACCACGCCCACTGGAAATTGAACCCTCCGATCCGACCGTCGACGTCGAGCATCTCTCCCACCAGATAGAGGCCCGGCCGCACGCGTGATTCCATTGTGGCGGGATTGATCTCGTCGAGCGCCACGCCGCCCGCTGTGGCCTCCGCGTAGTTGTACCCGCGGCAGCCTTTCACCTGTAACGGCCACTCGAGGAGAGCCTGAACCAGAGCCCGTCGCTCAATGCGCGTCAAGTGCGCGAGCTCGCCGGCAGCGTTCATCTGCAGCCGGTCGAGCACGGTAGAGGCCACCGAAGCGGGAATATGACCGGCGAGCGCGGTCAGCACAGTGCTCTTCGGTCGCTTCGAGGCTGTTGTCGTCCAACGTCTTTCGAGCTGGTCGAATGTCGCGCCGGGACAGAAGCTCGCCGTCATTCTTACCGGACGATTCTCGACCTCCGCGCGCAACCAGTGACGCGAGGCGTTCAGCGCGACCGGGCCGCTGATGCCGAAATGGGTCCAGAGAAGCGATCCGCGAAGGCGCGTAGAGAT
>JBGPKK010000035.1:0-34759 GCA_041485905.1 Vicinamibacteria bacterium | reverse complement strand
GTACGCATCGGAGGAGAGACCGTAGCCCACCACCTCCGCGTAGATCTTCGCGCCGCGGCGCGTGGCGACCTCGAGCTCCTCGAGGATCAGGATCCCGGCACCCTCGCCGATGACGAACCCGTCGCGATCCTTGTCGAACGGCCGGCTCGCCCGCGCCGGTTCGTCGTTGCGCGTCGACAGCGCGCGCATCGCGCCGAACCCGCCGATACCCATCGGCGTGATCGCGGCTTCCGAGCCGCCGGCAATCATCACATCGGCGTCGTCGCGGCGGATGATCTCAAAGGCATCACCGATGGCGTGCGCCGACGCAGAACAGGCCGTGCAGGTCGCCGAGTTGGGTCCTCGGGCGCCGAACCGGATCGAGACCTGGCCGGCCGCCAGATTGATAATCGCCGAGGGAATGAAGAAGGGTGAGATCTTCCGCGGCCCGCCTTCGAGCAGCGCTTTATGTTCCCGTTCGATCGTGGTGAACCCGCCGATCCCCGATGCGATGAACACCCCGACGCGCGGGCCCATGTCGGGCGTCACGACCAGGCCGGCATCGTCGACGGCGAACTGCGAGGCGGCGATCGCGTACTGGATGAAGACGTCCATTTTCTTGACGTCTTTCTTCTCGATGAAGCGCAGGGGGTCGAACCCCTTGACCTCGCCCGCGATCTGCGTCGCGAAGGCCGATGCGTCGAACTTGGTGATCGTCCCGACCCCGCTTCGTCCGGCCGTGAGCGCCAGCCAGTTGGCATCGGTACCGATCCCAAGCGACGACACGAGGCCGATGCCTGTGACGACGACTCGCCTGTTCACCTGGGGTACCTATTTCTTGGATTTGGCGTGGGACTCGATGTACTCGACCGCTTCCTTCACGCGCGTGATCTTCTCGGCATCCTCGTCAGGAATCTCGATGCCGAACTCCTCCTCGAACGCCATCACCAGCTCGACGGTGTCCAGCGAGTCGGCGCCCAGGTCGTCGACGAACGACGCATCCGGGGTCACTTCTTCCTCGTCGACCCCGAGCTGCTCCACGATGATGCTCTTCACTTTGTCGGCTACCGCCATTCAACCCTCCTACATGTACATCCCGCCGTTGACGGCCAGGACGTGCCCAGTAATATACGCTGCCTCGTCGGATGCAAGAAAGCAGACTGCGGCCGCCACATCGTCGGGCATACCCAGTCGGCCGATCGGAATCTCCGCGGCCCAGTCGATTTGCGATTTCTCGGCGATCGCGCGCGTCATGTCGGTATCGATCATACCGGGCGCCACGACGTTCACCGTGATGCCCCGGGATGCGACCTCTCTGGCGAGCGACTTCGCGAAGCCAATCAATCCGGCCTTCGACGCGGCGTAATTGGTCTGGCCCGCGTTACCGGTCTGCCCCACCACCGAGCTGATGGCGATAATCCGCCCGCCGTGCTGCTTCAACATCGGCCGCAGGGCCGCCTGCACGAGACTGAAGGTCGCCGTCAGGTTCGTGCCGATGACGGCATCCCAGTCGTCGCGCTTCATCCGCATGAGCAATTGGTCGCGCGTGATGCCGGCGTTGCTGACCACGATATCGAGTCGGCCGTGACGCCGGACGATGTCGCCTGGCAATTGTTCGACGGCGGCCGCATCCGTGACATCGACGGCCGCCGCCTCTGCGCGTTGGCCCTTCGAGGTCAACTCGTCGGCGACCGCGGTGGCGTGATCGCCTCGTGCGGCGGCGACGACCGTCGCACCGCGTCCGGCCAGGGCGCACGCAATCGCTCGACCGATGCCGCGCGACGCGCCGGTCACCAGGGCGACTTTCCCGGTCAGATCGAACATGAAATCATTGTGACAACGACTCGATCGCCCCGAGATCTTCCGGCGCGCCGACGCTCAACACGGTCGCGCCGCGATGAATCTTCCGCACCAATCCGCTCAGCACCGAGCCAGGACCCACCTCAACATACGTTGTGACGCCTTCTGACGCAAGGCGCCGGACGACGGCCTCCCATTGCACGGCCGATGACACTTGCGCAATAAGCGCTTCGACGGCTGCCGTCCGGTCGCGTTTGAGCTCGGCGTCTACGTTGGCGACGATCGGCACACGCGGATCGCGCGTGTCCACGGCACGCAGTTCAGGCGCCAGCCGATCCGCAGCGGGTTGCATCAACGCGCAGTGGAACGGCGCGCTGACTGACAGCGGCACCACTCGCCTCGCGCCCAGGGCCCTGGCGCGGTCGCCGGCGCGCGCCACGGCGTCGCGAGCGCCGGCAATCACCACCTGCCCGCCGCCGTTCACGTTTGCCGGACTGACAACCTCGCCCTGCGCGGCCTCCTCGCACGCCTCGGCAACCTGGTCGGCGGTCAGGCCGAGAATGGCGGACATGGCCCCGGCGCCGACAGGCACCGCCTCCTGCATGTACCGGCCGCGCCGCCGCACGAGCCTCAATGCATCTGCGAAGGAGAACGTGCCGGCGGCGACATTCGCCGAATATTCCCCGAGCGAGTGCCCCGCGACCAACACGGGCGTGACCCGGCGCGACTCGAGCAGGCGGCACGCGGCAATGCTGACGGCAAGAATCGCGGGCTGCGTGTTCTCGGTGAGCGTGAGTTGATCGTCCGGACCTTCGAAGCAAAGCCTGCTGAGGGATTCGCCGAGTGCTCGGTCCGCTTCGGCGAAGGTGTCGCGGCATACGGGAAACGCTTCGGCAAGCGCTTTCCCCATGCCGACCTTCTGGGATCCCTGCCCCGGGAAGAGAAACGCGATCAACAGCCGGGCACCGCGGCGGCGATGTCCTGCTCGACGCGCTCGATGAAGCGGTTGATGGCGAAGCGGTACGCCATGGCGACGGCGTTGCGCACGGCCCGCGCGCTGGACCGGCCGTGGCCGACGATCGTCACGCCGGCGACTCCGAGCAGCGGCGCGCCGCCGTACTCGGAGTAATCGACGCGCCGGCGGAAACGCCGCAACGCCCGCCGCGTCAGCATCGATCCGAGACGCATCGGCACCGTGCTCGTCAGCTCCTCGCTCAACAGGACCTCCATCACGTCGACGAGGCCCTCGCTGATCTTGAGCGCCACGTTGCCCGTGAAGCCGTCGCAGACGATGACGTCGGCGTCGCCGCTGTAGACATCGCGCGCCTCGATGTTGCCCACGAACGCGAGTGGCGATCCCTTGAGCAGCCGGTGCGCCTCGCGTGTCAGGTCGTTGCCCTTGGTTTCCTCTTCGCCGATTGACAGCAAGGCGACCCGCGGCGAGGGGATGTCAAGTGCCACGCGCGCGTACACGCTTCCCATCACCGCGAACTGCAGCAGATGCTGGGGCCGGCACTCGACGCTGGCGCCCGCGTCCAGCAGGATAGCCGGCCGACGCCTGGTCGGAATGGTGACGGCCAGCGCCGGACGATCGACGCCCGGCAGCGTGCCGAACGCGTTGTAGGCCGCCATGACGGTCGCGCCGGTGTGGCCCGCGCTGACGAGCGCCGAGCACTCGCCGCGCGCCACCGACTCGGCGGCCACTCTAATCGACGCCTTCGGCTTGCGCCGCAGCGCCGCGACGGGCGATTCCGCCATCGTGACCACGTCGGGCGCATCGGCCACTCGAACGCGCGCTCTATCAACGCCACGATGCCGGGCGACCTCCGCTTCGAGCAGCGCCGTGTCGCCGGCGAGCACGACGCCGAGATCCAGATGACGTACGGCGGCCAGCGCGCCATCGACAACCTGGCGCGGGGCGTAATCGCCTCCCATGGCGTCGACGGCAATCCAAATCATGCAGAAATGCTGGGTGCTCGGTGCGTGGTGCTACGTGCTAGGTGCCGGTGCTCTGTGCTACTCCTCGTCAACCGCCTTCGCCTGGCGTCCGCGGTAGTACCCGCAATTGGCGCACACGCGGTGGGGCTGCTTCGGCTCGTGGCAGTGCGGGCACTCGCTGAGGCCGATGGCCTTCAGCGCATCGTGCGTCCGGCGCTTCGCGGTTCGCGTCTTGGAGTGTCGTCGTTTTGGATTCGGCATGATGATTACCTATTTATCGTTCTTCAACGTCTTCAAAACCGCGAGCCTCGGATCCTCCCACGCGCGCTTACAGCCGCACGTCTCGCGATTCAGGTTCGTCCCGCACATAACGCACAGCCCGAGGCACTCTTCGCGGCACAGCGGCTTCATCGGCAGCGCCAGAAAGAACTGCTCCCGCATCAACTGACCGAGGTCGATCGTGTCGTCCTCGTAAAACGCCGTCGTCAGATCGTCTTCCTCGATCTCGCGCTCGCCCTCGCCGGTGTTCAGCGCGTGCGGTTGATACCGGAGATCGAAGGTCGCGTTCACCGTCAGCGCGAACGGCTCCAGACATCGGCCGCAGGGCAGCTCCAGGAAGGTCCGCACGCCGCCGACGAGCCGGAACTGCGCCTTGTCCTTGAAGATGTCGAACGCGAGCGACACCGGCTGCACGACCTGGTAGGCATCGCGATCGTCGGCGAACGGCTCCGATGCGTACACCTCTTCATACCGCTCGTGCGCCGTCCGAATCCTGTTGAGATTCAGCAGCATGAACCTCCCAATATACCATGGGGCCGCTTGCTATTGATGGCGGAGCGCGGTGACGGGTGGTCCGCCACCCACGCCACGCGGCAGCTTGTTCCGTGGCGGGGGCCTTGCTAGAAATCGGCCCGGAGCCGAACGGCGACACTGCGTGGCGGTGCCAGAGCGGTTCCCGAGAAGAGTCCCGCGAAGTTGATCACCGTGAGTCGATCTGTGAGGTTCCGCACGTCCGCCTGCAACCGAACGCTGCGCTTCGGTGTCTTCACGATGGCGAAGCCAGCCGAAGCGTCCAACGACAGTGACCGACCCACGCGTCCCGTTTCGAAATCCACACGATCGACAATCCGTTCACCATACTGCGCGATCGCCTGTGCGCGATCGCCCGTGAATTCGAACGGAAGACCGCTGCCGTAGGAGGCAGCGAGTGCGGCCCACACCGTTGGCGCGAATTGATAGCTCACACGGCCACGTACCGTATGTCGCTGGTCTTGAGATACCGGGAACTGATTGGTCGACGTGAGCAACGTCGTCGCATCATCGCCCAGCAGCAGCCCGCCCGTAATCGGCAGATCGCCTACGCCGCGCGTCCGGGCATAACTGACAAACCCCGACACGGCTTTCCAGTGCGGCATGTCGAGCTTCAGCTCCGTTCCTCTGACTTCCGCACGATTAAACGCGATGGGGAAACTCACGCCGGTATTCAGGAGGAGATCGTCATCCGCAAAGTTGGTCATCGCGCGGACGAAGTAGCTCCCATCCAATCGAATCGCGCCAAACAGGGCTTTCGAGAAACCGGCCTCGACAAAATCGCCGACTGATGGTCGGAGTGGGAGCCGGACGACCGTGTCACTCAGTGTTTCGACAGCCGGCGAGCTCGCCAGCAGGATGTTCTCGACTGCCGGTGTTTGAAACGCCCGGTCATAGGACGCGCGCACCACGAGATCGGCCGCAGGCCAGGACCAGGCGACCGACAGCCGCGGGCTGACAGCGCTCTCGTCAGTCACGAGCTGGTAATGATCCCAGCGAACACCGGCGTTGACGGTCCAGGCCCCCAGCCGAATCTGATCCTGGACGAAGAGGGCTTGCTCGCGATCCGCGTGCCGGTCGTCGAAGCTGAAGACCGTCGGAGTATTCGCGTCGAAATGACTCGGATCTGTAATCCGGTACCCGAACCGTTCTCGAACCGTGCCGACGTTCAGGTCACCGCCTATCTTCCACTCGTGCGCACCGACGTGAGCGGACACCGTGCTCTT
This sequence comes from Vicinamibacteria bacterium, assembly GCA_041485905.1. GTDB lineage: Bacteria > Acidobacteriota > Vicinamibacteria > Vicinamibacterales > CAVVIG01 > JAHFUI01. The sequence goes on along the minus strand of JBGPKK010000035.1, from coordinate 29,006 downwards.
CAGGTACAGCTCTCGAAAGCCGCGATCCTGCTCGGCCGCGATAGGCGTCGCAGCGGCATTCGACCAGAGACGCGACGACACATCGCGTACCATGCCGCGCACATCGCCCAACACATGCGCCGAGAAAATGTGTTGGTACGAGAACTGGCCCATCGTTTCCTCGCTATCACGATCCTGCCGTTGCCCGGCCTCCTGTTGCACATGCTCGTTCGGCACGAGGAAGCGGGCCTGTCCGCGGCGCACGATGACACCGAATCGATCCGCATCGGTGAGATCGCGCTCGATGTGCGCAGCGACATGTGACGCGTCCCCGCGATTGGTATCGTTCTCCTCCACTGGCGGGTCGAGATACCGATCGGTGCCTGCCAGACCGGCGCTGACGCTCAACGTGGTCCGTGGCCAGCCGTACTCGCCGATAGCGTCCGCGCTCTTCGTGTCGAAGCTGCCTGCCGACACCGAGACGCTGCCGTGGAGGCCTCGCCGTGCCGAGGCCGCGGTGACGACTTCGATCACGCCTCCAAGCTTCCGGCCGTACTCGGCTGGATACCCGCCGGTGAGGATATTCATCGAGTGCACGTCGTCCGGGTCGATTTCGGACGCGAATGCCGGCGACCGGTTGTCCGTCAACGGCAGGCCGTCAACCACGTATTGCGTCTGATACTCCGATCCGCGAGGGTGGAGAATGCCGTTCGCTTCAAGGAGCCAGCCGGCCTGTGTATTGACGAGATCCGGCAACGACCGGCCCGGCAGCGCCGTCGTGCGCTGCTGAAGGAGGTCGGCGCCAATTCGTTGCGCCGACGTCGCCGAATGGGGATCGAGCAAGGTGCGCTCCAGCCCGACCGTGACTTGGGTTTGCAGCGCGGCGAGGCTCAGAGTGACGTGATAGTCGGTGGGCAGTGCGGAGCGGACATCGAGCAGGCCGGCGAAGGTGGCGAACCCGTCGCGCGTCACCGCCACGCGATACGTCCCAAAGGGCAGGCGCTTCGCAGTGAGAGTACCTTGCGCGTCCGTCTCAAAACGCTCTCGAAACTGATTCGCCTCGCTGACCAGCTCTACTCGGCTTTGCAGCGGCAAGCCCGACGGGTCGATGACCGTGAGACGTAATTCACCGGTGTTGCTCTGAGAAAATTGGCTCATCGCCAGCAGAAACACGAACACCCAGTTGGACATGACGACGGCATTCTAAGTCGAAAGATCAACAAACCGCCATGGCGCGCCCTCCCCTACAATGGCGTGCAGGCACGTAGAAATGCGATCGATCCTCAGCACGTTCGTCGTCGTCCTTATCTCCCTACCGCCGCCAGCCGCCGTGGCCGCGCAAACCAACACCGCGGAAATCGCCGGCGTCGTCCGCGACAGTCAGGGCGGCGTCCTGCCCGGCGCAATTGTCGTTGCCTCGCACAGGGCGAGCGGATTCAGAATCGTGCGGGTGACCGACCAGGCGGGCCGCTACTTCTTGCCGGCACTGCCAATTGGCGAGTACATCCTCGTGGTCGAGCTCCAGGGATTCAGGCAGTTCGCGCAACGAGGGCTCGTTTTGAACGTAGGCCAGAAAATTGATCTGCCTGTGACGCTCCAAATCGGTCAACTCAGTGACAGTGTCACGGTCACTGGCGAAGCGCCGTTGCTGCAGACCGCGAACGCCGAAGTTGCTGACGTCATCGGCAATCGTGAGGTCGCGCAGTTGCCACTCAATGGCCGCCAATTCCTGCAGCTTGCTCAGCTTGGGGACAGTGTGGTGGTTCCTCCTGGCGGCACGCGGGGCGCGGCTCTCGAACAAGCAGGCAGCCTGCCGGCGGTAGCCGGGCAGCGAAGTGGGCACAACATCTACTTACTGGACGGCGTCAAGGTGACCGACGAATTCTTCAACAACCTGGTGATCAGCCCATCCGTGGATTCCATTCAGGAATTCAAGATCCAAAAGACGATGTACGCGGCGGAGTTCGGCGGGAAAGCTTCAGCGCTGATCAACGTGGTGACCAAATCCGGGAGCAACGCGCTTCACGGCAACGCGCTGGAGTTTCTCCGCAACGACAGACTCGACGCGCGTAACTTTTTCGATGACCCGACCCAGCCCGTTCCGCCGCTCGGGCAGCACCAGTTCGGCATGAACCTGGGCGGCCCGATCGCGTACGATCGCACCTTCTTCTTCTTCAGCTACGAAGGACAGCGAATCCATCGATCCCTGACTCAGACCTTCTCCGTTCCGACCGACAGTCTGCGACGTGGCGACTTCTCAACGTCGACGCCGCTCTGCGATCCGCTGACGCGCCAGGCGGATGGTTCCTGCACGCGATTCGTCGATAACCAGATCCCTGCTGGCCGACTCAATCCGACAGCGCTGGCGCTCGTCGACCATGTGCCGCGGCCAAACCGATCTGGATCGATTCAGAATCTGCTGGCGGTCGGGCTCGAAGACGCGCCGATGAACCAGTTCAGCGTCCGCATCGATCACCGGGTGTCGGCCCGCGACAACATCTTCGGGCGCTTCAGCACGTTCAGCATCAGCGATCAGCAGCCTTTCGGGACCAGCTCGCTCAACGAAACGTTGGTGCCAGGCTTTGGCCGAACCATTACCACCAGGAGCAAGAATGCGGCGGTGAGCTACACGCGCTCATTGGGCGCATCGCTGTTGAACGAATTCCGTTTTGGATTCCTGAGCGCAAGCGGAGGCCAGGTCAGTCCCAACCAGGGCGTGAACTTCGCGGCGACGTCAGGGCTCCAGGGCGTCACCGAGGATGCCCGTGACATGGGATATCCGCAAGTCTCGTTCGGCGGCCTGTTCAGCACGATTGGCGATCCGACGTCGTTCGTCTCGCGCGAGAATCGCAGTTACGAGCTGTACGACAACTTTTTGCTGGATCGCGGCAGCCATCACCTCAAGTTCGGAGGCTACCTGTTTCGGCTGGAGTTCAACCCGGTCAATCCAGCGGCAGCGCGTGGTGCGTTCACCTTCAACGGACAATGGACCGGTAATGCGTTTGCGGATTTTCTGCTCGGCTACCCCAGCTCGGCACAGGTCGGACTCGGACGCGCGGACGAACACGGCCGCTCGACGTGGCTCCATGTCTATGGACAAGACGACTGGAAAGTGTCGAACAACCTCACGCTGAACTACGGCCTGCGATACGAAATCAACGGGCAGATGAACGACGTCGACAACCGGCTCTCCGCGGTCGACCTCACAGTCCCTGGGGGACGTTTCGTGATCGCGAGCGACGAGGACGGGAATATCTCTCCGACCGCACAGCCGCTCCTCTCGGAGATTCCGGTTGCGTACGTGACGTCGCAACAGGCGGGGTGGACACCCGGGCTCTTGCGACCCAGCTATTTACGATTTGCGCCGCGAGTCGGTGTTGCGTGGGCACCCAACGGCGATACGGCGATTACCGCGGGGTTCGGCGTGTTCCTCAATCAATGGGCGTACAGCGTCCAGCAGTCTCTGGCCCAGACACTGCCCTTCTTCTTCAACAAGACGGTCAATGCCGCCTCCGACGCACTCAGGCCGACCTTCAGTACCGAGAACGTGTTGCTTGCCGGTGCCGACGGCACCGTTGGCGGTAACACCATGAACCATGACTACCAAACGGAGTACGCGAAGAACTGGACCGTCTCGCTCCAACGCCAGCTGATGCCATCGACGATGGTGGAAGTCAGCTATCTCCATTCGGACATCGTCGGCGCCGACAGCTCCACGGTCCTCAACGTCCCGGAACCGGGGCCAGGTGCGATCGGTCCGCGGCGGCCGGTCCCCGCGCTGGCCAATATCACGGCGATTCGTTGGGACGGGTATTCCATCTACGACGCCTTGACCTTCAAGGCGGTGCAGCGACTGAGGGGCGGGCTCTCGTTCTCCGCTAACTACACGCTCTCGAAGTCGGTAGACGATGCCTCGGATCCGGGTGCGACGGCGTATGAAGCGAATCTTCCGCAGAACGTGAGGAACATGGGCGCGGAGCGTGCGGTGTCGAGCTTCGATCATCGGCACCGGTTCGTCGGGAACATCACATACGCGCTTCCCAATCGTGTACTTGGTGGCGGCTGGCGCGTCAGCGGCATCGCGACGCTGCAGTCCGGCGCGCCATTCACCGTCAATCTCGGCACCGACCGCGCCAACATCGGGTCAGGGCCGGCCGAGCGGCCCGACGTGTCCGGGGATCCGAACGAAGGCGGAGCACGGACCGCCGAACAATGGTTCAACACGAGCGTGTTTTCTCTGCCGGCGCCATTTACCTTTGGGAACTCCGGCAGGAACACCGTGCTGGCGCCCGGCTACGCCGATGTCGACGCCGCGATTCAAAAGGACCTTCCCCTTCGGAACGGGACGAGACTCGAGCTGCGGTGGGAGATATTTAACCTCTTCAATCATGTGAACTTCGATGTGCCCAACCGGATCGCCTTCACTCCGAACTTCGGCCGCATCTTCAGCGCCGGCCCCGCCCGCCAGATGCAGCTCGGCGTAAAGCTGCTCTTTTGAAGCCGCTTCATTCGGCCCTCTTGTCGATGCCCTCTCCGGTCTGGAAGCGGACGAACGCCTTGATCGCGAGCGGCGCGCCCGCGGCTGATTCAGCCTCTTGCAACACTTCCTCGACGCGCTGGTCGGGGTTCAGCACAAAGGGCTGCATGCTGAGCAGGACTTCCTCGTAGAACCTGCGCATGCGGCCCTCGACCATCTTCGCGACGATCGCTGGCGGCTTGCCCGTCTTCTGAGCTTCTTCGGTCAGCGCGGCACGTTTCTCCGCGACCACGTTTGTCGGGATGTCCTCGTGCGAGACCCACAGCGGAGAGCTGGCCGCGACGTGCATGGCGATCTTGCGGCCGATGTCGAGCAGCGCATTCGACTTGCCCCGGCTTTCCAGCGCCACGAGCACGCCGATACGGCCGAGACCAGGCGCTGCGGCGTTGTGCACGTAGGACGCGACGACGCCGTGACTGACCGACAGGAAGGCGGACCGCCGCAAATGGACGTGTTCGCCGGTCCTCGCAGTCAGGCGCGCGATCGCATCGGATACTCGTCCATCGCCGTCCGGTGCCGGGGCGTCCAGCAACCTGCCGTGATCACCGTGTAGGGTGAGCGCGATGCCGGCGAACGCCGCCGCGGCGTTCTGGAAGCCTTCGGTGCGCGCAACGAAATCCGTTTCCGTATTCAGTTCAGCGATGGCGCCCTTGGTCCCGTCCACGACCAGGCCGACGAGCCCTTGAGCCGCCACACGATCGGCCTTCTTTGCAGCGTTCGCGATCTCCGCGGCACGCAGCCGATCGACCGCGGCTTCAAGATCGCCGAGTGTCTCCGCCAGCGCCTTCTTGCAATCCATCACGCCGGCACCGGTTTTCTCTCGAAGCGCTTTCACGAGGGTTACGTTGATTTGGGTCATGTCGTTCTATTTCTCGTAGGCCGGACTCTGTTGGGTCCGGCGAGCTCTACGACTCCAGATAGGCAGTGATGAACTTGAGCAGCGAGGCGGTGGCGGCGATGCTGCCTGACAGGATCACCTTCAAACGCGCGCGCTCCTGGTCGTAGATCGTGTCGATGCGCAGTGGCTCGGCATCTTCCGGCCGGCCTTTGGCCGCGGCCATCAGCGCGTTCGTGATACGGCTCGCCGTATCGAAGCCGATCGCCTCAATCTGCACGATGCTCGACACCTCGACATGGCGATCCGGCGTTTCGCTCCCGGTCCCGGGTGCTGTCGCAGGATGCCCGGTCAATTGGTCCAGATCCTCGCGTGCAATCCGATATTGCTTGCCGATCCGGACCGCCTTCAGCCGGCCATCGCGGACGTAATTCCTCACCGTCCGAACGTGAAGACCCAGTCGTTCGGCGACCTGCTCGACTGAATACAACTCTTGGGTCATGGCTTTTGATTAATACCTTATATTACTCTAACATACTCTATAACTCATTAATAATACTCTATAATACCTAATACTTCTGCACTATTGCTGTTCAGGTGGCCGGCAACTAGAGTGTGCCGGTGATGATCGTTGGCGTGCTTCTGATGTCGTCTGCCGTGGCGCTGGCTCAGGGCAACACCGGCTCGCTTGGTGGCACGGTTCGAGACGACCAGCGTCTGGTCGTTCCCGGCACCACGGTGACGGTGGCCCAAACGCAAAGCGCCCTCACGCGGACGGGTACGACTGGAGCGGACGGTGCGTTCGAGTTTCCGGGCCTGCAACCCGGCGAGTATCGGCTGACGTTCGAACTGGCAGGTTTCGAGCGCCGGCAGATGGACGTGCGTCTGGAAGTGAATCAGCGCGTACGGCTGGACGTGACGCTCCATCCGGCCGGTGTGGCCGAGCGCGTTGAGGTCGCGGAGACCATTCCCCTGTTGCATGCAAACGACATGGCCGTTGGCGAGGTCATCGATCAGAAGCAGGTGGCCGACCTCCCGCTCAACGGCCGGCAGTTCCTCGACCTCGCGCTGCTCGTCCCGGGCGTCCACATGTCGCATGGCGCGCAAATGGGCGACAGCAGCGCGCTGTACTGGCGACCGGGCCAGGGCTCCGCGGTCACGATCAGCGGAGGACGGCCCAACGCCAACCTGTTCCTGCTCGATGGGACGACCAACACGGATCCGAGCTTCAACACATACGTCATCAGTCTGCCGCCGGACAGTATCCGGGAGTTCCAGATTCAAACGGGCACCTATTCGGCGGAACTGGGCGGCGCCGGCACGGGGCAGGTGAACGTGGTCACCAAGTCGGGCGCGCTCAATCTGGGCGGCTCGGTGTACGAGTACCTGCGGAACAGCGCGTTCGACGCACCGCTGTTCACCAACCCGGACGAGCTTCCCCCCTTTTCGCAGAACCAGTACGGCGGCACCCTGGGCGGGCCGGCTGGCCGGCGGACGTTTTTCTTCGCGGCATTCGAAGGCTTCCGGAGCTCGCAGGGGCAATCGAACATCATGAGCGTGCCATCGGCCGCGTCACGCCTCGGCGACTTCAGCGGCGGCGCCCCGATCTACGATCCCGCGACCACGAGGGCGAACCCGGCATTCGATCCCGGCAAGCCGTCCAGTCCCTCGAATCCGCAGTTCATCCGAACGCAGTTTCCGAACAACCAGATCCCGCTGAACCGGATCAACCCGGTCGCCCGCTCGGTCCTGAGCCAGTTCGTCCCGTTGCCCAATCTTTCAGGATCGACCAACAACTACCTCGATACGCGCAGCCAGGCGCTCAATACCGATCAAGTCAACCTGCGCCTCGATCATTCGTGGGAACACGGCGCCTCCGTCTTTGGTCGGTACAGCCTGAGTAACGAGAGCGGGTACACACCGGAGAACCTGCCGGGTTTCGGAGCCTTTCACGACAACCGAGTACAGAACTTCACGTTTACCGCGATCCAGCCCATTTCGCCGCGGCTCGTCAGCGAAGCCCGGTTCGGGCTGGCTCGCATGCGACTCCATCGCTCTGGTGAATCCTCCGGCGGTGCGGATCTGGTGTCGCAGCTCGGGATTCCCGGCGTCGGGTTCGGCGGAGCCGATGCCTACGGCCTGCCCCGCTTCGACGTCCAGGGCTATAGCGGGATCGGCGACTCACTGCTCTGCACCCCCTGCTTTTACTGGAACACAAACTTCCAGGTCGCCGAGCGACTGACGTGGACCAGGGGCACCCATCAAATCCGTTTCGGCGGCGACGTGCGCCGGTTCGTCTGGGACATGCTGGGCTTCTTTCAGAACCGCGGTTACTTTCAATTCACTCCCGGCCTGACGAGCCAGACGTCCCTCACCGACGGCACCGGCGACGGCCTGGCGAGTTTCCTGCTGGGCACGCCCGCGCTCGCCCAGCGCCAGGCGGGCACGCCATCGATGAACATGCGCCAGACGTCGTTCGATGGGTACGTGCAGGACGATTGGCGGGCGACGACGAGCTTGACCGTGAACGCCGGGCTTCGATACGAGCTGCAATCGCCTCTGACCGACATCAACAAGATTCTGACGAACCTGGATTGGGTCGATGGGAAGCCCGTGGCCTTCGTCGGCGGCCAGAACGGATACCCGGCGGGGCTGGTCTACACCGACAAGAACAACTTTGCGCCGCGCCTCGGCGCCGCGTGGTCGCCGGGCAGCCACCGCCACGTGATACGGGGCGGTTACGGAGTCTTCTACTCGTATCCGGATATGAACCTCTGGTGCAACCAGGTGCACAACGTGCCGCTGGTGTTTCCCGAGATTCAGGTCAGCAATACGCTCACGCCGAGCATCAATGGATTCGGCTTCGCGCCGCCGGTCCTCGGGAAGACATTGGTCAGTTTCACCGCCATCGACACGCATCTGCAGATTCCGATGATCCAGCAGGCGAGCGCCAGCTTCGAGCGGCAGCTTGGCCCAACGACGATGGTGCAGGTGGGGTACCTTGGCACCTGGGGACGGAACCTCGATCGCTCCCGACTGGTCAACAACGCGCAGCCTGGCCCCGGAGGCGTCCAGCCGCGACGGCCCAATCAGACCATCACGTTCGTGCCCGGCACTGAGCTCACCGGAGTGCCTGCCGACGTGTCGATCGCCAGCCTCACGTTCCCAGTAGGTCCGATCAACCTGCTCGAGAGCACCGGCCGGTCGCAGTACAACTCGGGATGGATCCTCGCCAAGCGATCGTTTTCCCGCGGGCTCAGCTTTCTGGCCAGTTACACGTACGCCGACAGCCTGACGGACGCGCCCGCGTTCCGTTCACCGGCCTTTGAGTCGGAAGTGCCGCAGGACAGCTTCCATCCCGACCTCGAGTGGGGGCCTGCCGGCTGCGACGTGCGCCATCGATTCGTCAGCAGCCTCATCTACCGCGTGCCCTTCAGCGCGCGTCGGTCCGGGGGCGAGAGCGCGCTGACGCAGTGGATACGTGCGGTCGCGGGCGATTGGCAAATCGCCATGATCTACCAGGCGCAAAGTGGATTCCCCTTCACCATCGGCGTCTTCGGCGACACCGCGAACGCCGGCTCGCTGCTCAACGTGAATCCCATCCGCGCCAACCTCGTCCCGGGCGTCTCGCCGGACCTTCCCTCCGACCAGCAGAACGCAGACCATTGGTTCAACACCGCCCGGTTCGTCACGCCGCCCGCCTTTACCTTTGGCACCGCCGGGCGAAACAGCATGGTCGGCCCCGGGCTCAGCAAGGCCGACATCTCGATCCAGCGGCAGATCCCTCTGGGCTCGGGAAGGCAGAGTCTCGACTTCCGGGTCGAAGTATTCAACGCGTTCAACACGGCGAACCTCGGGACGCCGAACCGGTTCGTCAACACACCGCAGTTCGGTACGACTACCGAAGCGGCCACCCCCGCTCGACAGGTGCAATTCGTGCTTCGCGCGAGTTTCTGAAGACCGGGGGGCGTGAGCTTCGATTACCAGATCGCCAGATTACCCAATGACCAGATGCCGGGCTCACTCTATGGCCCAGGGCTTGGGAATGAACAGCTGCTCGAACAGGCGCACCGCGTAGCGGTCGGTCATGCCCGCGACGAAGTCCCGGGCCGCCGCATCGGTGCCTTCCTGCTCGATCGTCCGCCGGTCGAGGAACTCGTCCGGGCGCTCGCAGACTTTTTCCCACAGGCCGGAGAGAATGCCGGACGCCTTCTTGAACTCCGCCGTTGCGATCGTGTTTTCGTACACCGCGTCAAACAGAAAGCTGCGCAGATCGAGCACGGCCTGCAGCACCGGCTGGCTCATGCGGATGTCGGTCATGCCGCCGGCGAGCGTTTCGGTGACGACGTCTGTGACCAGCGCCCCGATGCGTGCGGATGAAGAGTTTCCCAGAGTCCGGACGGGCTCCGGCGGCAGGTCCTCCGGCCGCAGCAGGCCCGCACGCGTCGCATCGTCGATGTCGTGGTTCACGTAGGCGATGAGATCGGCGACGCGCATGATCTGCCCTTCCATCGTGCTCGCGCGCAGCGCGTCACTCATGGCGACCGGGGCGCCAGACTTCCCCTTCGAGTGCTTCGCGATGCCGTCGCGCACTTCCCAGGTCAGGTTCAAGCCGCGGCCGTCGTTCTCCAGGATGTCGACGATCCGCAGGCTTTGCTCGTAGTGGCTGAAGCCGCCCGGCATCAGGCGGTCGATGACCCGCTCGCCGGCGTGGCCAAACGGCGTGTGACCCAGATCGTGCCCGAGCGTGATGGCCTCGGTGAGCTCCTCGTGCAGACGCAGGACCTTCGCGATCGTACGGGCAATCTGCGAGACCTCCAGCGTGTGCGTGAGACGCGTGCGGTAGTGATCGCCGGTCGGCGCGAAAAACACCTGCGTCTTATGCTTCAGCCGTCGAAACGCCTTGCAGTGAATGATCCGATCGCGGTCGCGCTGAAAGGCGGGACGGACCGCGTCCTCGGCCTCGGGACGGAGACGACCACGCGACTCGGCGCTTCTGGCCGCCTGCGGCGCCAGGATCTCGCGCTCGCGCGCCTCGAGCTGCTCGCGAATGGTCATGCCGTGATCTCCCCACGGAAGCTCGTGCCGTGCGCGAGGCGGCCGACGTCGAAGACCTCCGCGAGGGTCTGCCCCAGATCCGCGAACGTGCGTCGTGTGCCCAGGTCCGCGCCGGCGCGGACGTGCGCACCTGCGACGAGGAGCGGGACGTACTCGCGCGCGTGGTCCGTGCCCGGCGTCGTCGGATCGTTGCCGTGATCGGCGGTGACGACCAGTATGTCGCCCTCGCTCAGTCGTGGCAGCAGGCCGGCGAGACGGCGATCGAACCGCTCGAGGTTGCCGGCGTAGCCTTCGACGTCGTTGCGATGGCCGTAGACCGTGTCGAAGTCGACGAGGTTGACGAAGATCAATCCGCGGCCCACCTGTGTCATCTGTCGTTCGACGTGATCCATTCCGTCATCGTCGCTCGCGGTGTGGATGGCGTGCGTGATGCCGCGGCCGGCGAACAGATCCTCGATCTTGCCGATGGCCACGACGGGCAACCCCGCCGCCTTCGCTCGATCCAGCAGCGTCTCACCCGCGGGCGGCAGCGCGTAATCGTGGCGGTTGGCGGTCCGCTTGAACCCCCCGGGCCGACCGACGAACGGACGCGCGATGACGCGTCCGACCCCTAGTCCTTCTCCGACCAGTTTGTACGCGATCTCACAGGCGCGATAGAGCTCGGGCACCGGCACCACATCCTCGTGCGCCGCAATCTGAAACACACTGTCCGCCGACGTGTAGACGATCAACGACCCGGTGCGCATGTGCTCGGGCCCGAGCTCGTCGATGATTTCTGTGCCGGATGCGGCCTTGTTGCCGATGACGCCGCGCCCCGTCTGCCGGGAGAAGTCTTGAATAATATCCGGCGAAAAACCGTGCGGAAAGACGGGAAACGGATGGCTGAGCACGATGCCCATCATCTCCCAATGACCGGTGACCGAATCCTTGCCGGCCGACGCCTCCGCCATCCGGCCCACCGCCGCCGCCGGCGATACCGGCGGAGGAGGCTCGCCAATGGCGGCGACACGTCCCAGACCGAGACGGCGGAGCGTCGGGATTTTCAGCGGCACTCTGCGTGCGATGTTGCCGAGCGTGTTACTCCCCTCGTCGCCGTACGTCGACGCATCCGGCAATTCGCCGATGCCAACGCTGTCCATGACGATGACGATGGCGCGGGTGAAGGAAGGCACGAGTAAACGGAAAACGTAAAACGGAAAACGTAGACGAAAACGTCAAACGTAAAGCGCTCGGATCCCTGGACCCTTTGCGTTTTCCGTTCTACGTTTTACGTTGTCCTACGTTGTCATCGATCAAGCGGCATGCGGCGGCGAGCGTCGCGGCCGACTCGCCGGGACCGTCGAGCCAGATTAGATTAGGCTCTTTGCGGAACCAGATCAACTGGCGCCTGGCGTAATGACGGTTCTCCTGGGCGATCAGAACGCGCGTGGAGGTCTCGTCCCGCACGCCCTGCAGATGCTCGAGCGCCTGGCGGTAGACCAGGCCGCCCAACGCCCTGGCACTTTCGGGTACGCCACGGGCCAGAAGTCCGCGAATCTCTTCGAGCAGTCCACGCGCAAACTGTTCGTCCACGCGTCGCACCACGCGTTCTGAGATCTGGGCGGCAGGCAGCCGGACACCGATCGGCAGAAAATCGACATCGGGAAGCGGCGATCGGGTGTCCGCGAAATGCGCGGTCAACGGCCGCCCGGTCAGAAAAAACACCTCCAGGGCCCGGACCATCCGTTTCCCGTCACGAGGCTGAATGCGCACGGCCGACGCCGCGTCCACCCGCGTGAGCAAGCGGTGAAGCGCGGCGACACCACGCCGGTCCGCGATCGCTTCCAGTCGGGCCCGCAGGGCGACGTCCCGCCCGGGACCGGGAAAGAGTCCCCGCGTCAGGACGCGGAAATAGAAGCCCGTGCCGCCGACGACAAAGGGCAGTCCGCCGCGCGCGTGCACCGCCCGAATGACGGCTGCCCCGTCCTGCGCGTACTGGGCCGCGGTGTATTCGCCCGTGGGCTCGACGATGTCGATGAGGTGATGCGGAACGGCGCGGCGCTCTGCGATCGGCACTTTGTCTGTCCCGATGTCGAAGCCCCGGTAAACCGCGGTGGAGTCGCAATTGATGATCTCGCCGCCGTACCGTTCGGCCAGCGCGAGCGCCAGCGCGCTCTTGCCGGTGGCGGTCGGTCCGAGAATCGCGACGACGAGCGGTCTCGACTCCACGTCTCAGATTAACCGGAGCAACTGCTTCGTCAACACAAAGGACACGAAGGACACAAAGGATGAATCCTGTAGGCCTAAACCTTTGTGTCCATTGTGTTCGCGTGGTGTCGGGCAGTTGGTGAGCCGGGCTATCGGAGCCGCAGGAACACGTAGACACCAAAGATGACGAGCAGGATGAGAAGTCCGAGCTGCTGCGAACGAGTCACCGCGGCGGCGATTCGTTGTAGAAGAACGTGACGGTGAAAAAGGCTTTGTCGGACGGATACTCCGTGGGCAGCGGCTGCGTCGGATTGGACGCCGACAGCGCCCCGAAGGCGGCGTGGTTGAACGGATCGATCTGCGACGGCTCCTTCACCGCGAGATCGGTGATCGTTCCGTTCTTGTGCACGTTGAACGTGATCACGACGTGTCCCCTCGAGCTCATCGCGGCGTACGGAATGAGCCAGTTGCTCTTCACCTGCGCGATGAACCGTCGAATCCACGGACCGAATTCGACGCCCTTGGTATCGAACTGGATTTCGGGGCCGAACTGACCGCCACCGCCTTGCGGGTTATCGAACGTGTCGTGCTCCACGAAGCGCTGGAGATTTCTCAGCGCGTCGCCCAATCCACCGCCCGGAGCCGTGCGACCGTTCTGCGCGGAGGGCGGACGCGTCGGGAACTGCAGCGACGAGGGCGACTCGGGCAACTTCAGTTGTGATGTCGTATCTCCTGCCACGTCCGCTGGCCTGTTCTCTGCCTGCCGGCCTTCCGCCGGATCGGGTCGCGGGCCCTGGCCGCGCGCAGCCGGCGGTTCCACGCTTTCCACGCGCTCCGGGGAATTGCCGCGCGAGAACGGCAGCGGATCGGGCAGTTTCGGCGATTGCAGCGGCGTCCGCGCCATGCGGTCCTTGTCCGACGCCTCACCGCGATCGGGGGGTTTGGGCGCGGTGGGATCGACTCGCGGCTGCACGAACACAAACCGGGGCACCAGGTCGTTGGCTTGCGGCGCCAGTAACGCCCGCTGTCGTGCCGCCTCGGCGTCATACGGGAAGAACCGAGGCAGCAGCAGGATGGCGATCACCACAATCAAGTGCACGATGATCGAGATGAGCACGCCTTCGCGCCACGAGATCGCCCGCCCGATGGGCTGAATGTCGGGTCTGTATTCGTCGAAATCGAGATACATCAGGAGGTTACAAGGAGTATACCAGTCGAAGGCTGGGGACTTGGGACTCGCGACTCGGAATCAGCGACTCGTAAGGAAATGATTGCCCTGCCTCGAGCTCTGACTGCTATTCGCCTCTGCGAGCCACATACATAAAGACGACGCCGAAGGTCAGCGGGACGGCGCGAATGTCGATAAATCCGCTCTGTCGCAGAATGGTCACGAACTCGTCGGGTGAAGCGAAGCTGTCGACCGAGGCGGGCAGGTAGTCATACGCGGAGCGGTGGCGCGATACGAGCTTGCCCACTCGCGGCAGCACGTATCTGAAGTACGCCAGATATGCGGCCCGCAGCACGGGCGTGGTCGGAATCGCAAACTCGAGGATCGCCAGTCTGCCACCCGGCCGCAGCACACGGTGAATCTCCTCGCACGCAGCAGCGGGCCGCTCCACATTTCTGATGCCGAACGCGATCGTCACGGCATCAACCGCGCGATCCGCGACGGGAATCCGCGTCGCATCGCCACGGACGAGCGACACCGCATCGTCCAGGCGCGCGCGCAGGAGCTTGGCGCGGCCAATCCGCAGCATGGCGGCGGCGAAATCGACGCCCACGACTCGCGCGGCCCCCGGCGTCGCCGCCCGCGCGGCAATCGCAAGGTCCGCGGTGCCGGTACACAGGTCCAGCACGCGCTCCGTGCCCGACAACGAAAGCGCTTCAATCGCGCGCCGCCGCCATCGGTGGTCGATCCCGGCGCTCAGCACATGATTGAGAAGGTCGTACCGGCTTGCGATTGCGTCGAACATGCCCGCGATGCGGTCGGGCGCTTTGGAAATCGGGGGATCAGCCAACGCGGCCGGTCCACGGCTGGTAGAGCTCGTGGTCGAAGCCGAGCGCGCTGAGGATCTTCCCGGCCATGAAGTCGGCGAGATCGTCGAGCGTTTTCGGCTGCTGATAGAACGCCGGCATCGCCGGCAGGATCATCGCGCCGGCTTCGGCACAGAGCACCATGTTGCGGAGCTGGGGAAGGCTCATCGGTGTTTCTCGCGGAACGATGACGAGGCGGCGGCGTTCCTTCAGCATGACGTCGGCGGCGCGCTCCACGAGGCTGCGCGACAGCCCGTGGGCGACGCCAGCCAGTGTCTTCATGGAGCACGGGACGATCGCCATGCCGCTGCAGCCGTGGCTTCCGCTCGCCAGAGTCGCCCCGAGATCGCGGTTGCCATGCAACGTGATCGATCCGCGGCCGACCTCGGCGCCGTACTTCCCCGCCAGGTAGGGCGCGAGATTCTCGGCGGTCGCCTCGTCGCCCAGTTCGTCGCGCAACAAACGCCGGCCATAATCGGAAATCACGACCTCGACATGGACGCCGCGCGACAGCAGCGCGGCAAGCGTGCGCGTCGCATAAATCGCGCCGCTCGCTCCGGTAATGGCGATGGCTACGGAATCAGCCGACATAGATCGACACCGCCAGAACGATGAGATAC
This sequence comes from Vicinamibacteria bacterium, assembly GCA_041485905.1. Classification (GTDB taxonomy): domain Bacteria; phylum Acidobacteriota; class Vicinamibacteria; order Vicinamibacterales; family CAVVIG01; genus JAHFUI01. Next base: position 13,756 of record JBGPKK010000035.1, on the reverse strand, counting down.
AGGATGCCGACGTAGCCGTTCAAATCGAACGCACGCTTCACCTGCGACAGATCGTTCGCGCGGACGAGCGACTGCTCGGCCATGAGCATCACCGCCACGACCAGCACGCCCATGTCGTAGATCCGTGGCAGCGGCGTCACCCACGGCAGCGCCAGCAGGCACACGATCGCGACGAGGTGCATCGCCCGGGAGATCGTGAGGGACGCCGGCACGCCGAAGCGAACGGGAATCGATCGCAGGCCGTGCGCGCGATCGAATTCGAGATCCTGACACGCATAGAGCACGTCGAATCCACCAACCCACGAGCCGACCGCCAGCGCGAGCAGCCAGGGCTCCCAGCCGCCGCGACCGCCAACGGCCAGCCATCCCCCGACCGGCGCGACCGCCATCGCCACACCGAGGAACAGTTGTGTCCACGTCGTGTATCGCTTCGCCAGCGAATACCAGAACACAATCGCGAGGGCGAAAGGCGACAGCAGAAAGCAGACCGGATTCAAGCGCCACGCCGCGTATATGAACACGATCGACGCGATCGTCACTAACGTGACCGCCTCGCGGCGGGTCATGGCGCCGCGCGGCAGCTCGCGGTCCGCCGTCCTCGGATTCATCGCATCGATCTTCGCGTCGACCACCCGGTTGAACCCCATCGCCGCGCTCCGCGCCGCGACCATCGCGATCAGCATCCAGACGACGGCCGACGGTGTGACGGGCACATGGCGCGAGGCAAGCAACACGCCCGCCAGCGCGAACGGCAGCGCGAAGACCGAGTGGCTGAAGCGCACGAACGACAAATACACCGCTACGTGTTTGAGCATCGCAGACTGCAGATTGCGGATTGCAGATTCATGGCAGATCGACGGGCACCCAGCTCAGTTGTTCCGGGTCGATTCCCGACACCAGGTATTCTTCCACATCGTCGGTACCGGGCGGAACGTCGACGGCGATCAGGCGTGCGCGTCTGCCGGACTCGATCGTGCCGTACTCGCTTTCGAACGCGAGCGCTCGCGCGCCTTGCCGCGTCGCGCTGTCGAGCAGCGCAGAGGCCGGGACCGACGGCGCGAGCCGACGCATGGCCGCCAGCTCGGCGAACACGTTGAGGTCCGGCGTACTGGCGAGGCTGTCCGTGCCGACGGCTACGCGCACGCCGGATCTGTAGAACGCCTCGATGGGCGGCTTCCCCGCCCCGGTGTGCTCGTTGCTGCGGGGACAGGTCACGAGGGTCGTTCCGCGCGCCGCGAGCCGCGCGAGGTCGGCCGGGGTCATCTGCACACCGTGGACCGCCAACATGCGTCCGGTCAGAAAACCGCAATCATCCAGATACTGCGTGGGACTGACGCCTGGCGCGACCCATCCCGGATCCCAGACGCCGATTTCTTCGAGCAGATCCCGCCACGCTCCGGCAGCGGTGCGGACGAGCTCGACTTCTTCCACCGATTCCGCCAGATGCACGCTGCCGGTCGCGAACGGTTCGCGATCCAGCGCCTGCCGAATCGCGCGCAGCACCAGCGGCGCCACCGAATAGGGCGCGTGGGCCGCGAGGCTCGCGCGAACCCGGTCGGTCGGCGAGAAGGCGGCGATCCGCGCAGTGGCGCGAGCGACGAGCGCCTCCGGATCCGGCGCCTGAAATCCGATCAGCTCGTAAAACACGACCGCGGCCAGCGGGCTGCTGGCCAGGGGACCGAAGGTGACGAGCGTGTTGCTGATGTCGCCGACGATCGCCGTGCCGCAGCGAAGCGTCTCGGCAAGGGCGCGGTCGACCGAATCGAGAATCTCCGGCGCCTCCGGGTCGGCGTACTGACGCCGCGCGGCCATGACCGCGCGGATCCACGCGACAAAGGAAGACGCGGCCGGCACGCGGCCGCGCAGGTAGGACAGCTCGAGATGTGTGTGGGCGTTGACGAGCCCCGGCATGATCGCCACCGGGCCGAGATCGACTTCACGCTCGTCTTCGCGAGCCGGCCGGCGACGACCATCCGACCCGTACGCCACGATGCGGTCGCGATCGACAGCCACCCATCCGTTTCTGACCGGCGGGCCGCTGATCGGCAGGATCCAGGAGGCGTGGTACCGAATCATTCAGATTGCAGAAGTTCTCACGTTCTTTGACGCTCGACTGCGGGCTGGATAGTTCGCGAGCTCTTCGGGCACGCTGACGTCGCCGTCCGCGCGCGCCGTGCCGAGCTCGAGCATGCGCGGCACCTCACGCTCGCGGAATATGGGATCGCCGAGAATCTGGTAGTGCATGTCGCGACGCTTCGCAACGAACCCCGCGTCCTCGATGTTCCGGACGATTTCTACTTCGTCCATACAATAGCTGGCACCGGCCGCGCGGACGACGTTTTCCTCGATCATCACGCTGCCCATGTCGTTGGCCCCGTACGCGAGGCTCAATTGCCCGACTTTTCCGCCCTGCGTCACCCACGACGCCTGCAGGTTGTCGAAGTTGTCGAGGACGATCCGCGCGGTGGCCAGCGTGCGCAGGTAGTCGATGCCGGTCGCTTCCGTGCCGGAGAGTTCCGTGTGTTCCGGCTGATAACTCCAGGCGATGAACGCGGTGAACCCGCCTGTCTCGTCCTGCAGATCGCGCAGCCGCAGCAGGTGCTCCAGGCGCTCCTCGTCGGTCTCCACCGTGCCGTACATCATCGTCGCCGTCGTCCGCAGCCCCGCCTGGTGCGCATGACGCATCACGTCGAGCCATTCGTCGGCGGTCGCCTTGCCGTAGCAGTGCAGGAGCTTTCGCACCCGGTCCACGAGGATCTCCGCGCCGCCGCCCGGAATGCTGTCGAGTCCCGCCGCCATGAGCCGCCCGATGACCTCGGGAACCGGCAGTTGCGACAGCCGGGACAGATGGATGATTTCCGGGGGCGATAGCGCGTGAAGCTTGAACGCCGGATAGCGATCTTTGACGGCGCGGAAGAGGTCCTCGTACCACGAAAGCGGCAAGTCCGGATTGTGGCCGCCCTGCAGCAACAGCTGGACACCGCCGACGGCGATCGTCTCGTCGATCTTCTGAAAGATCTCGTCGAAGCCGAGCACATAGCCTTCCGACGATCCCACGGGACGATAGAACGCGCAGAAGTTGCACTTCGCCACGCAGACGTTCGTGTAGTTCACGTTGCGATCGATGATGTAGGTCACGACGCCTTCGCCGTGCTTGCGGCTGCGGACGGTGTCGGCCAGCCGACCGAGCAGCGGCGTCGGCGCGCCACGATACAGCGCGAGCGCCTCGGCGGCCGAGACGCGCCCGCCCGCGCGCACTTTGTCTGCGACAGCGTCGATGGTCATGAATAAAACCGCAGCCCGCCGGCGTCTGGCACCAGGCCGAGCTCCATCGCGTACTGATAGAACGTCTCCAGGCCTGCCCGCTCCGGGCCGCCCAGATGGTACTTGATATTATCCCGAAGATATCCCGCACCAATGGCCTGCAGGGCGGGATCGCTGAAGTACTCGCGCGCCACGGACTCGGGTTGCGCGGCGCCGGCGTCTCTGGCTTCCTGAAGGATACGCACGTCCTCCGACGTCAACCCGTCCGGCCGCCCGGCCCAGAAGGCGTAGACGAACGGCAGGCCGGTCAGCTTCGTCCAGGTCTCGCCGAGATCGATCTTGTCGACGTCCTTCCGTCCGTCAGACAACAGCGCGCGATCGCCAATGAGGAGCGCCGCGTCGCAACGGTCCAGCATGGCCGATAAATCCGGACCGGCAGGTTCCAGCGACGGATCGATGCTGAACGCGTGCGCGCACAGCACGCGGGTCAGCGCCACCGAAGTGCGAGAGCTCGTGTCCAGCGCGATCGATCGCACGTCGGCCATGGGCCGTTTCGTAAAGAGCGCGACCGAGGCCACAGGACCAAACGACGCAATCGCAACGTCCGAGACGATGCGGTACGACCGTGGACCACCTGGAGCCCGCAGATATTCGATAGACGGAATCAACCCGGCGTCGATCGATCCCTCGTGCAACAACGCGGCGCACCGCGATGGGATGTCGAACCGCAGGTCGAACCGCGGGTGGCGATCGAGCCCGACGACGAGCGGCCGCGCGTTCAGATAGCTGACCGACCCCAGGCGGACGCGCGTCATCCGCCTAACGTCTCGAATCGCCCGTTGCGCTCCAGTGGCTCCTGACCCGCAGCGCGTATGTTGCGGCGAATCTCCTCCAGCGGAGCGCGCCGGCGTCCCTCGCCCGTCTCGTCTTCCGGTGAGACGGCGTCGACGTCGTCTGCGCCGACGGTGAGCGCGATCTGCGCCAGCTTGGGACCGTAGAGCGACCAGTCCACTTGTATGGAGAGAACGTTGTCGACAATCAGCCGCGCCAACGCGACGCGTTTCACATCGTCGTAGCCCGTGGTGGGGACGGCCGGGTTCACGTGACGCGGCAGCGGCGCGAACGCGCGGACGACCGCGACACGACGCTGCAAATCCGCGACGCGCTCGAACAGCGACGCGACGTCGGGTGAGGACAGTTGATGAATCGTCAGCCGCGCCAGGGAGAGCCCGGCGATGTTCACTTCCTCGACCGATCGCCGCGCGTCCTGGAGCAGATCGAACGGCGCGTCTGCCACGAGATCGAGTCCCGCCGCCCGCAGGTCTTCGAGCAGCGAGCGGAGGGTCAGCCCCTCGCCGGCAGCCAGCCGTTCGAGATCGGCGAGCGAAAACGCTGAGACCGGCGTGCCGTTGGCGAGCGAGGAGACTTGTCGAACGCGGTCCACCGCAGCCTTTCGACTGGACGGGGCACCGACAATTCGGACTTCACCGGCGGCGGATGGCCACGATTGGAGGTCTTGAACGACGTCAGCGACGCGCACAAAGGTCGTGCGCGTGCCGTGACGGCGCCGTCGCTCTTCGTCGGCCATCATACCGAGGCTGATGATGTCGTCGGTCGAGGCCAGCGAGGCAATCCGGTCGGCGGAGACAGTCACAAGCGAGCGATCTTATCAAATGGCAGTGGCGCAGGGGCGTCAGCTGGCTGTGGCGCAGGGCTTCACCCTGCGGGCCACCCGCGTCGCAGCCCTGAAGGGCTGCGCCACATCTGGGGTACCTGCGCGGGTTTGATGTCAGGAAACGGAGGGACCGAACAGCAGGCCCAGGCCGACTGCGAATGCGATCGCAAGGGCCCATCCGATCACGCAGACTGCAATGGCCCTGGCCGTGCTGCGGTAATCGAGCGCCTGGCGCACCGCGACGATCATCGCAACCAGCATCCACAAGGCCGTGATGACGAACGCCGGCACAGTCACTCCGGGCAGCAGGCCGAACACGCGCAGGATGCCGGGCGCCGCGGCAAAGCCGGTCGTGCGCAGCAGTTCTCCGACGTCAACGCGAGTCTCGGGTTCCGGCAGCAGCTTGCCGCCGATCTGGAGCGTGAGCAACGCCCAGGCCGCCCAGCCCATGAGCGTGACGATGCCGATGAATGCGGCGTTAGTGAGAGTGGTCCCTCCGAGGCCGCGCGACCCGACACCCGCGGCAAGGCTCGACAGGATGATCACCATCAATGCCTGACCCGTTGCGCCCCGGTCGGCTTCCACTTCTTCGTAGATGGCGGCGTCGAGCGCCGCCGCGCCGATCAGCCGCTGGAGGAAGGAGTTCGCCGCGGTCGTGGAGCTCATACCATCACCTCATGCAAGCCGCGTCCTATCGATGCGCTTCCAGATGTCGGCGGCTTTCCGTCCGGCGTCTTCCGTTGTGGCGATGCGCGCCGGCCAGGAACGCGTGTAACCCTCCGACGCCCACTTTCGCGTGGCGTCGATCCCCATCTTTCCGCCGTACGCCGGCAGATCCGCCGCATCGTCCAGGTCGTCGACGGGACCACGGGTCATCTGGACGTCACGGAGCGGATCCATGTGCGTCCCGACAATCCACACGACCTCGCTGAGGTCGTGCACATTGACGTCCTTGTCCACGACCACGATCGTCTTGGAGAACATCAGCTGACCCAGTCCCCAGAACGCGTGCATGATCTTGCGCGCATGCCCGGGATAGCGCTTGTCGACCGAGACGATGACGAAATTGTGGAAGATGCCCTCGGCCGGAAAGTGCATGTCGACGATCTCGGGCACCGTCTTGCGGATCATCGGCAGAAAAATCCGCTCGCTCGCGAGCCCCAGATAGTAATCCTCCATCGGAGGACGGCCGACTATCGTCGTGAGGTACGTCGGCCGCTTGCGCTGGGTGACGCACGTCAGATGAAACACCGGGTAATCGTCCGGCTGTGAATAGAAGCCGGTGTGGTCTCCGAACGGACCTTCGCGCCGACGTTCGCCGGGCTCGACATATCCTTCGAGGACGATGTGGGCGCTCGAAGGCACTTCAAGATCGACGCTGACGCACTTGACCATCTCGATGCGGCGACGGGCCAGAAAGCCGGCCAGCAGGAGCTCGTCGAGTCCTTCGGGCATTGGCGCCGTGGCGCAATAGGTCAGGACCGGCTCCGGACTGATGGCGACGGCGACCTCGAGCCGCTTTCCCAGGCGCTCGGCAACGCGATGATGCTGCGCGCCGCCCTTGTGCCGCTGCCAATGCATGCCGGTCGTGCGGCCATCGAACACCTGCATGCGGTACGTGCCGATGTTCCGCATGCCGGTCTCAGGATCCTTCGTGAAGACAAGCGGCAGCGTGATGAAACGGCCTCCATCCCCTGGCCAGCACGTGAGGATGGGCAGCCCGTCGAGCGTGCCATCGCGGCGGACGACCTCCTGACACCGAGCGTCCTTCACCGTCTTCGGCATCAGGTCGCTGAGCCGGCCGACCAGAGGCAGCATCTTCAGCGCATCGAGCATGCTTTTCGGCATCTGCGGGGTGAGCAGCTCGTCGATCTGGGTGCCCAGATCGTCCAGCTTCGCGACGCCAAGCGCGAGACACATACGCTCCATCGATCCGAAGATGTTGCTGGCGACCGGAATGTCGTAGCCGGTCGGCTGTTCGAACAGCAGCGCCGGTCCGCCGTGCGGCGATTTGCACGCGCGGTCGGTGACCGCGGCGATTTCGAGACTAGGGCTGACCGGCTCGCTGATGCGCGCGAGCAGGCGGCGCTTGTCGAGGTCGGTCAGGAACTCGGATAGGTCGGCGTACATCGCTACGTCAAGTACATCACGAAGACACGAAGAACACGAACGAACCGGAAATCATTAGTGTTTTCGGTGTTCTTCGTGACCTTCGTGTCTTCGTAATGAAGTAGTGCTGTCGGACTGCATTTTCTCGACGATCTTCGTCGCCAACACAAGCGCGCGGCGACCGTCCTCGCCGGTCACGGCGGGTGGACGACGTGAGCGCACCGCATCCACGAAATCGGCGAGCTCGCGCTTCAGCGGTTCTTCGTTCACCACCTCGACGTCCCCGCCTTGAATCGAGGGCATCGCGCCGTCGCCCTTGACGAGGCGCCAGAGCTCCACTTTCTGCGCGGCGTAATCGATGGAGAGATAGGCCGCCGGCTGAAAGAAGCGAATCTTCCGCACGCGCTCGCGGCTGATGCGGCTCGCCGTGAGATTCGCGATGCACCCGTTGGCAAACCGCACACGGGCGTTGGCGATATCGACGCGGCCGGTCAACACCGGCACGCCGACCGCCTCGATCGATTCGGCCTCGGCGTGCACGAGCGACAGCACGACGTCGAGATCGTGAATCATCAAGTCGAAGACGACATCGATGTCGAGGCTGCGCTCGGGAAACGTGCCGAGGCGATGGACCTCGATGAACCGAGGGTCAGTAAGCAGCGGGCGCGCCACCGCGACCGCCGGGTTGAAGCGTTCCGTCTGACCCACCGCGAGCGCGATCCCCGCCTCGCGCGCGGCGGCGATCATCGCGTCGGCCTCGGAGATCGACCGCGCCATGGGCTTCTCGACGAGCACGGGGATGCCGGCCGACAGAAGCGGTACGGCGATGTCACGGTGCAGCTCCGTCGGTACGGCGATGGTGACGGCATCCACCTGGCCGATCACCTCTCGATAATCAGAGAACGGGCGGGTTCCATACGCCGCCGCAATCTCTTCAGCCCGGGCGCGGTTGGTGTCGACGACGGCGGCCAGCTCTGCGCCAGGTAACGTGGACAGAATCCGCGCGTGGTGGCGGCCGAGATAGCCGACGCCGATGACTGCGACGCGAAGCGGCATAAATGCAACCACGAACTGGGGATTACCCGAGACGCTCGGATCTGCCAACGATACAGATACCTGCTTCGTCTGCCGCCTTGATGATCGCCTCACCATCGATCATCAGCGTCTTGCCCGCATCCACGGAGAGGAGCGTGGCGCCCGCGGATTTCATCGCGGCGATCGTCGAGACGCCGACGACCGGGACGTCGAACCGCATGTCCTGGTTCGGCTTGGCGACCTTGACGATGCGCATGCCGGCACCCGCTAACTGGCCTGCTCGTCCGATCACTTGATCGGTTCCCTCCATCGCCTCGACGGCCACGACGGCCACCGACTTCACCGCAATGGTCTGTCCGACGTCGAGCGCGGCGATCGCGTCGGCAATCCGGTAGCCGAATTCGAGATCCGCGCGCTCCTCGTCGCTGGGCGCTCGGCTGGTCAACACACCGTCGCGCGCCATCAGCGGCGCCAGAAACGTCGTCGAATCCATCAGCTCGATGCCATGTTCGCGCAGGACATCGGCGATGCCCGAGATGAGCGCGTCGGTGTTGCGCGACTTGAGGCGCATGAGCACGCCGACCAGCGTCAGGTCCGGCACGATGTCCGCGAACAGCTTGACGTGCTTGACCTGCCCTGCCATCACCGCCCGGGTCACGCCCGCCGCCTTCAGCAGACTGATGCATGTGCCGAGTTGTCCCAGCGACACCCAGTGGAGCGCCGCCGCAGGTGGCCGTACCGCGACATCCGCCAGATCCGGAAACGCCTCTTCTTTGATTGCGATGACGGTGACCGTGTGTCCCGCGCCGCGCGCGGCGTCCAGGACAAGAAATGGGAAGCGGCCGTTCCCTGCGATGAGGCCTAGACGCATGACAGCGTTGTCATTCGTCCGCCAGGACCTCTTCCGCCTTGCGTGTGGCCCGCCGAAGAATGACGCCGCGCTGCGACGTGCGGATGAAATCGATCACGTACTCCACTTCGGCGCACGCGAGCGATCGGTCCTTCTGAATCTGCTGCAGCGCGCGCGTGGTGTTCAGCTTCGACTGCAGCAGGTAGCGAAACGACCGCTTCAGTTTCTCGACGACCTCGGGCGAGAAGCCGCGGCGCCTCAGGCCAATCGTGTTGGTCCCGAAGATCCGCGCCGGCCGGCTGCCGACCGTTCGCGCGAACGGCAGCGCGTCCTTGGTGACAACCGAGTACCCGCCGATGAACGCGTGCTGACCGACGCGGCAGAACTGGTGGACGGCCGACCCCGCGCTGATGTTGGCGAAGTCTTCCACCGTGACGTGGCCGCCGAGCGTCGCGTGCGGGCCGAAGATCGTGTCGTTGGCCACATGGCAGTCGTGCGCGACGTGCACGTACGCCATGAACACGTTGCGGTCTCCGATCATCGTCACCCCGCCGCCGCCGCGCGTCCCGCGGTTGATCGTCACGAACTCACGGAAGATGTTGCGCCGGCCGATGACCAGCCGCGTCTCCTCCCCGCGGAATTTCAAGTCCTGAGGGATGAGCCCGATCGACGCGAACGGATAGATTTCGGTGTCGTCGCCAACCTCGGTCCAGCCCTCGATGACGGCCGACGATCCGATCCGGCAATTGGCGCCGATGCGCACGTTGGGCCCGATCGACGCGTGAGGGCCGATCGTCGTGCCTTCGCCGATCGTCGCGCGCGGATGAACGATGGCCGTCGGATGAACGTCGGTTCGGTCGGGCACGAGGCCCAGGAGCAGTTCGGCTTCGGCGACCAGGTGCTCGCCGACAAACGCCGTCGCGTGCGCGCGGGCGAGCGTCGCGCGACGCCGGCCCATGAAGACCTCCAGCCGCAGACGATCGCCCGGCACGACGTTCCGGCGAAACTTGGCGTCGTTCACGCCGCGCAGGTACACGCGGGTGTTGGGTGGGGCATCGTCGCGCTGCAGCAGCAGGATGGCGGCGACCTGCGTGAGCGACTCGAGCATGAGGACGGCCGGCATCAGCGGCGCCCCCGGAAAGTGTCCCTGAAAGAACTCTTCGTTTACCGTCACGTTCTTGATCGCGACGACGCGGCGGCCCGCGTCGTGCTCCGCGATCCGGTCCACCATCAGGGACGGATACCGGTAGCACAACCGGTCGAGGAGGATTGGAATGTTAATCACGGAGGACAATGCAAAATGCTAAATGCAAAATGCTAACTGACCCAAGGCATTATGCATTCAACATTTTGCATTGCGCGACGCGCCTACGGCTTGGGCGCCGCCGGAGGAGGCGTCGCGGGCGCCGGGGGCCTTGCCGCTGGGGGGGCCGCGGGAGCTGCCGGCCTCACCGGAGCCGCGGCCGGTTTGCTGGGCGCCAGGGCGTCGAGTTTCTTGACGACCTCGGTCGTCAGGTCGAGGCCGGGATCATAGGAAACGATGCCGGCATCGGCGCGGCTGAGGAGCAGGTGCAGGGCTTTCTCCTGGAAGACCTGCTGGACCACAGGCAGGATCTTCTTCTGGAACTCGAGCTGCAGCTCCTGCTGGAGCTCGTTGATCTCGGCCTGCGCATCCTGCTGGAACCGCTCGCCCTCGCGCGTCTGCCTCTCGATATCTTTTTCAAGCTGTGCGCGCGCCGCCTCGCTCATGACGGCGCCGCTCTGCGCCAGCTTCTGCTGGTTCAACTGGAGCTGTTTCGCCTTCTCGGCGCCTTCGACTTGTTTCTTCGACACGAGGGCGTTGATCTTGGCCGACGAGCTCTGGCCGTCGATCGACTCCTGCGCGATGCGCTGGAAATCGACGAACGCGATCTTCGCGCCTGCCGGGAACGGCGCGGGCGGTTGCGGCGCGGGCGGCGGTGCGGCCTGCGCAGGCGCCGGTGCCGCTGGCCTGGGCGCGGCTGGCGCCGGAGTCTGCGGCGTGGGCGTTTGAGCGGACGAGGACACAGCGCTCAGCACGAGCGCAAGCGAAGCGGCAAAAGCGAAACGTCTCATTACGCGAAATCCTTTCCTTGTAAAATCAATGACTTACCGTTGCCAGGCGCCAACGTTTTGAGAGCGACGGTAAGTCGTTGATTTTACTAGAACGTCGACCCTACGGCAAACCGGAACTGGAACGACTTCTGTGGCTGCAGTGTGTTGTCGAGCACGCCGTCGCGCTGTGGATTGTAGGCGAAGATCAGGCGGAACGGCACGTTCAGCACCGGCATGAAGAATCGGATCTCCAGGCCCGTCGAGGTCTTGAAATCCCGCAACGTGAAGTTCTTCCCGGGGTTCAATGTCGATCCATAAAACTGACCCAGCGGCGTGAACGACGACGGTCCGATGATCTCCGGTCCCGGCTGAACTTGCCCGGCGTCGTAGAAGAGCACCGCGCGCACAGGGCCGGCGACCGTGATCAACTCTTCGATGTTGAAGAGCACGCTCTTGTTGCCGCCGAGCACGAGCCCGGTGACCGGATCCTGCGGCCCGATCGTGCGCAGATCGAACCCGCGCACGCTGTACTCCCCGCCCAGGAACAGCTTCTCGAAGATCGGCAGCTCCTTCGAACCGCTGAACCTGTGGATGTACTCGTACTGCCCGCGAAGGCCGAGCGACATCCGGTTGTTCTGCTTCAGGTACCACACGCCCTCGATGGCGGGTTTATAGAAGTTCGTATTGCCGCCAAGCCCCGCCAGATCGATCGACAGCGAATAGCGGCGGCCCGTCGTCGGCGTAATCGGGTTGTCCACAGTGTTGTGGACGAGACTCGGCACGAACTTGCTGATCACCCGTTGGCCGCCCTGACCGATCAGCAGCGAGTCGACCAGGTAGGGGTTGCGCTGCAGCACCAGCGGATCGTTGTACACGTCGCTGATTTCGGTGACGCGCACCTGCTCGTAGCTGTAATTGGTGAACAGCCGCGTGAACCCTGCCAGTGGGAACCCGAAGCTGATGACCCCGCCGGTCGATTGCTGAGTAAATTGGCCGATGTAGCGGATGTCGCGCCTGAAGAGGTCGAACCCGCCGGTGATATTGCGGTCGAACAGGAACGGCTCGTTGAAGGCGAGCTGGTAGTTCTGGGCGCGCGATCCGGACTGCGCCGACAGCGTGAGGCTCTCGCCGCGCCCCAGGAAATTCGAGGTCGAGAAGGACATCTGACCGAAGAATCCTTCGAACTCCGACACGCCGGCGCCGAACGTGAGCTGGTTGCGGTTCTGCTCTTCCAGCTTCAGCTTCACGTCGACTTTGTTGTCTTCGCCCGGGGTCTTCTGAACGTCGACGTCCTTGCCGCCTTCGAGCGGCTTGAAGTAGCCGAGCTGATTCAACCGCTTGATGCTGTACTTGAGCGCTTCCGTGTTGAAGACGCCGTCCTCGACGAGCCGCACCTCGCGCCGGATCACGTTGTCGCGCGTCGTCGTGTTGCCGGTAAATGTGAGTCGGTTGACGAAGAACTGCTTCCCTTCAATGAGGCGCACCGTGATGTCGACGAGGGGCGGCCCGGTCGGCTTCGCGACCGCCGCCTTCAGCGCGTCGGGAGTTTGCGGTTCGGCGGGGTCGGGTTGGTCCCGGAACTTGAAATCGGGGTAGCCGGTGAACTCGTAGTAACCGCCCGAGCCGTACGCCTCGCGCGCTTTCTCAAGACCTTTGCGGACCGTCTTTTCGCTGTAGTACTTGCCGGGCTCGACCTTGAACATCGGCCGCAGGTCGTCGCTCTTGACGACCGTGTTGCCGTCGAAGGTGAACTCCCCCACCTTGTAGCGATTGCCCTCGACAACGGGGATGCGCAAATCGACGAAGCGGGTCTTCTTGTCATCCGAGTCGCGAACGACCTTCAGCTCCGGAGCGCCCACCCGCACCGTGATGTAGCCGCGGTCCTTGTAGTACTCGATGACCTTCTCCGCATCGTCGTCGAATTTGGCCTCCTGGTACGTGCTCCGGCCGGCGAACATGCGCACCCAGATGATCCGCTCCTTGTTGTCCTTCATCTGCTTTTTCAGCTTGCCGTCGCTGATGGCCTGGTTGCCGATGAAGTCGATCGAGTTGATCTTGATCTTGGGGCCTTCGTCGATGTTGTACGTCAGGTGGACCAGCTTCGGTCCGCCCTGGACCTCCGTGATTTCCGGCGTGACGGTGGCGTTCTGGAAGCCCTTCTCCTTCATCATGTCCTGCACGACGCCGGCGACTTTCTTGACCAGGCCGGCATCGACGAACGTGTCAAGGCGGATCTGCAGGTTGGCTTCCTTCAGCTTCTCGTCGATCTTGGTGGTATCGAGCTCCTTCGAGCCGACGAAATCGGGGCCGAATTTGATCCGCTGCCGCTCTTCCATGTTGTAGGTGATCAGCTTGCCGATCACCCCGTTCGAGAACGTGTAGTCGCGAGCGTCTACCGACAGATTGTCGAGAAAGTTGGTATTCCAAAGGCGGTAGAAGTCGTCGTGGATCGACTTTTCCGCGGCTTCGTCGTACGGCGTCCAGAGGCCCTGTGACGGCGCGCTCAGCTTGATCTGGATGTAATAGAGATAGGTGGCCGGCTCGATGACCGTCTGATTGCCCTGCGCTTCCCAGCACGGGGCCACGAGGTAGATGACCGGACCTGAGCCGGCCGGCGGCAGCGAGGCGGGCTCCGGAATGGGACTCCCGCAAATCGTCGTTGGATTGGCCGCAGGCGCCGGATTCGCCGCAGGCGCCGGATTGACCGCGGGCGCCGGATTGACCGCGGGCGCCGGCTGCTGACCGGTAGC
>JBGPKK010000034.1:0-35905 GCA_041485905.1 Vicinamibacteria bacterium | reverse complement strand
TGCGTTGCTCCTCGAGCACCGATCTGAACGTGTTGGCGGATTATGCCGTATTACACTCGCTCTATGAAGACTCTCACCGTGCGACTGCCGGAAACGCTCGTGGCGGAAATCGAAGCCGAGTCTCGCGAGCTCCAGTGCGCGAAATCCGACGCGGTCGTCTCCACGTTCGACCTCGCCGACCAGCTGCACCGGATTCTGGACCTCATGCAGAAGTACGCCGGCGTCCCGATGAGCATGGCCGACGCCTGCCTCGTGCGGATGAGTGAAACCCTTGCTGATCCTGTCCTTCTCACCACCGATGCTGACTTCCCCCTGTATCGCCGCCACAGCCGTCACGTGGCGCCTGCGTGACGCCCTAGACCGAGACGGCAGACCGATTATTTCGTCCTGCGATTCCACTGCGCCTGCCACCTGGCCTTCAACGCGGCGCGGTCGACTTCCTGTCCCCGGAGGTAGACCTTGTTGATCTTCCGCGTGTTCGCAATGTTCTCGAGAGGATTCGCGTCGAGGACGATGAAATCGGCAGACCTGCCAGCCGCCACCATCCCGGTATTGATGTGGGCGACTTCGGCCGAATCGCGCGTCGCCGCCACGATCGCTTCAGCCGGCGTCAGGCCCATCCACACCCAGTTTTCGAACTCCAGTTGTCCACTCCAGCCGATGAAGAACCGGGTCTGCCCTGTGTCGCTCCCGAGCACGATCTTCATGCCTGCCGCTCTGAGCTTCAGCGCATTACTGGCTCCCATCAACTTGAGATTCTGCCGGGAGCGCTCGGTGGACTCCGGCGTCATTCTCGCCAGTTGGTCGCCCACCTGCTGCTGGATCTGTTGTGGAGAAACGGTCTCCCGCAGCAGCGGGTCGTCCCAGACCGCGCGGCCCGAGGCGGCGGTCCCCGCGCCGGGATTGAACCATATGTTCGGCCGATCCCTCTTGGCGATCCGCTCCTTGACGATCGCGATCAATTCCTCGTCTGGTACCTCGCCGTTGCGAACCGGAAGGTGAAGCCATCCCTCGACGCCCGCTCGCATCATCAACTTGGCATTCGCCAATGTGATGTTATGGGCCGCGACGGGCACATTGTTCTTGTGCGCCTCGTCGATAATCGCGAGAAACAGGGGCGGCGCCAGCGTCTTCATCTGCCCGCCTCTGTCGTCCACCCAGATCTTGACGAATTCCGGCTTCATGCGGACGTAGTCCCGAACGGCTTCTCGAGCCTCCTCGACCGTGGAAACCTGATACGGCACGTCAGTTCGGGAGGGGTGGCCCTGGGGCCCGGCGCCGGGAAAGGCAATCCCCGGGCCCGTCGTGCGAAACAGCGCCGCACCGGGGATGATCTCTCCCCGCACTCGCAACGGCACGTCACCCCAACCTGTTCTGCCACCGTGGAGGTCTGAACGGTCGACCAGGTCGCCAACGCTGACGACGGCGCTGAACCCGTAATACGCGAGACGCTGCAGATGGTCGATGAGATTCTCGCGGGTGAAATACTCCTTCGCCATCGTCCCGTCGACATCGTGCTGGTACCCGATGTGGCCGTGAAGATCGACCTTGGCCGGCATGACGGTCTTGCCATTCAGGTCGACGCGCATCGCCCCGGTCGGGACAGGCAGCTCGCTCCGCCGGCCGACGCGCGTGAACTGGTCGTTCTGAACAATGAATGCGGAGTTTTCGATGGGGGCGCTACCATCGCCCGTGATGAGCCGCGCCCCTTCGAACACCGTGACACCGGTCGTGCGGGTCTGGCCGTTCACGCGCCAGGAAGCGGCCATCGCCACGAACAGAGAGGCCATGACGAACAGATGCCACGACATCCAGTTCACGCGGCGCATGGAAGCCTCCGACGACCGGCGATGTGATTCCACTCGACGAATGGCTTACTGAAGAACCCCTGTGGTGTTGCGCTTCGGCACGAACCCAACCGGGATACGGGTGATTTCCTTCAGCGTCTTGATATCGACGACCGAGACGTCGTTGGTCACAGGGTTCGCCACGTAGGCCGTCCTGCCGTCGGGCGTGAGCGTGACCCATCCCGCGCCCTTCCCGCCAAGCTCGGCGCCTCCCAGCAGTTTCAAGTCCGGCAGCGAGTACGCGTAGAGGAAATTGTTCAACCGGCTGCACACCACCAGCGTTTTGCCATCCGCGGTGACGGCCATGCCGTGAGAGGGATCGGAGCCTTCCGGGACGGTCGCCTTCCCAGGTGGCAAGTCTGGATTCGTGATGCGGTTGATTTCCTTGCGCGTCGCGAAATCCACGACCGCGAATCCATTGAAAGCGGTCAGTTGGACGAATATCCACTTCGTCGATCCGTCGGGATTTGTCGCGAACGCCATCGGTCGGATCCCCAGGTCCATTTCCAGCGTCCACGCCGGCTCCTCGGTCTTGGCGTCGATGACGTTAACCGTCTTTCCCTGAATGGAGCCAGCCACCACGTACTTGCCGTCTGGCGTCACGTATGCATTGTGGATGCTGCCTTTCGTGGGGATGGTCTTGACCCTCTGCAGCGAGCCCGTGTCAATCACGTCAACCCCGCCAGGCGCCTGGATGATCCCGACATAGACCCGCCGCCCATCACGACCCACCGCGATATTGTTGGGGTGCCCGCTCAACTTGATTCGGTTGGTCACCTTGAGCGTCTTCCCGTCGACGACATCCAGCGTACTCTCTGCTTCGTCACTAATGTAGATTCGGCTGCCGTCCGGAGCGACCGCCGCCCCATGGTTCACTTCGATCCCCGTGATCACGCCCACGACTTTGTTCGTCGCCGGATCGATGACGTGAACGTTGTCCCCGGCGCTGTTGGTCTGGATAATCCGGACCTTATGATCCGCGGCCCTCAACGACCACGCGCAGAACAGGATCGCAGCAAAGACCGTCAGGCACCGACGAAGGCCTTGTGTGTTCGTCATCGCGTCAACTCCTTCTCCCAACCAGATAGATTCGTTACCGGCCGCCGCTCGCGGCTTGTCCGAGGACAAAGGCTTTCAAGGTTTGCCACTCCGCGTCGTTCTGCGAGCTCCAGTGCTTGCCACCGTTGTGAAAGAAATCGCCGCCCGCTTCTTCGGCGAGCGGGTGGATGAGGAGACGGCTCTTCAAGTCGCCGGGCAGCGCGACGCGCCGGATCGCCTCGAAGTTCTTGCGCGACTCCTCGTCGCTCCACGTCGTGCTCCCGATCGAGAGCGGCTGCAACCGTAACGGCGTGCCGCTCCCATGGCACGCGATGCATCGCGCGTGGCCAGGACGCTTCGCCAGGAAGATGGGCTGTACCTTGGTCTTGAAAAACTCGAAATTCAGCGATCCGGATACGGCGGAGGGAGGGCCCGGCTGTTGGCTGAGCAACCCAACCAGCATCAAGGCCCAGCACGCGATTGTTGTAGGCATCAGACCTCCTGGAAGCCGACCTGCCCGCTCGCTCCCCAATGGTCTCGAGCGTCGGGCTCATTATCGTCGATTTTCAGACGAAGCGCGCGCTGCTGGGAGCCGACTTCTTCCCGCCGACCGAAAGTTGGCGTAGGCTGGGCGCGGGGGCGGAAACCATGCCGAATCAATTGAATACCGGACGACTGCGAACAGCGGTCACGCTCGCGGTGCTCGTGGCGTTGGGCGGCGCCGGTCGTGCCGTCCAAACGACCCCCAACGGCGAAACCGCCGGCTCCCAGGACGCTGCGGCTGTACGTCTTTGACTGCGGCCTCCTCAACATCACAACCGAGGGCGTGCAGCGGTATCACGTGACGCCGGCAGAGGTCGGCGAGACCCGCATGTCGGTGCCGTGCTTTCTGATCGCGCACCCACAAGGGACGCTCATGTGGGACCTCGGCGTGATACCCGATGGCAACATTGACGCCCGAGATCAAGGTGGCCGCGCGAGCGTCAATGTCGCCGCCCCCGCCGTTGAGCGGCGACCTGTATCACCCCGCAGAGCGCACGTCGCATCGGGCGCCGACAATGAGGCGAACGTCCAGCAGTCTGGGGCATCGCGATCGACGATCGAGGCGTATCTGCTAGAAGACGAAGGCGGCGCTCTGGATCGAGCACGATTTCGTCTCCGAATGAGTTTCGTTACGTTAGGGTTGAAGGTCCTGTGTCGACCATCACGTCACGTGTGCGTCTGCGTGCGCCGAACCGAGCCGGGATCGTCAGCGCCCCGCAATGCGGTAAGCGCCCGAATCGTCTCGGGCGTCTTCCGCATGACTGCGTGCATCTGCCAGCAGGTGTCGCCGGCGGCGACGGATTGACAGGCAGGACACGGGACCGTGTGCGGCGCGTTGGATCCCGGAACAGCAATGGTCCTGATCGTCAGCGACACGCCGCACGATTCGCAGGTCCGCTCGGAGAGCTCCACCTGCGACCCGGCATCCGGCGGCACCGCCGCCGTATTGCGGGCTTTCAAATCCCGGATGCGCATGCCGTCGCAGAACACGGTCACCGGTCCATCCGCCGACACGACGAACGCCAGCACATCGGGGCAGTCGTAGGAGTGCCGGGCGGCCGAGGTATGCCGCGTGCCCTTCGTGGCGGCGACGGCCTGTTCGCTCGCACGCGTCGGCCTCAGGATGACGTTGACGGCGAGCAGCGTCCCGTCGCGGCCCACCAGCAGCGCGCCATCGCGGTACCGGGCCTGGTGAAGCAGCAGCGACTCATGGGCTTCATTGAGCACGGACACGTCCAGCTGCGCGACGCGCACGCCCTCGTCGCGATATCGCGCGGCGTGCTCCTGCTCGGTCAGGAGGTAGAGCAGGGTCGCGCCCATCTTCCCCGAGCTGATCTTGTGACGGCAGAGCTCGAGGAGCCGGCGCACCACCGCCGCGTCCGCGGCGGGCACGAGCTGGAGGATGTCTTCCGTGGCATCGAACACCAGGTCTTTCGCGGTCCATCGCCGGCCTTCGACGAGCGTCACCGAGCAGTCGGTGACGATCCGGACGACGCCATGCTCGTCGTTGCAGATGATCAAGCCTTCAACCCAGACCGCGCGAGAGGCATAGTCCTGGTCCGTTTCGAGACCGTCGTGGAGCAGAAGAAGCCGGAGCGGCTGTCCTGTTTCCACGATGACCAGACTGTGGCGACCGTCCGCCAGACTGCGAATCACTTTGCGCGGCAGACCGTCCGTCGTGACGAGGCGTCCGAGCTGCTCCAGGTGCGGCGTCTCCCGGCATACGATCGCGCCGTACGGCCGGATCGCCTGCTCGTGCACCGTGGGATCGAGACAGCGCGCGAGTTCCGCTGAGATCTCGTCTTTTAGGCCGCGGAGGTAGCGGCCCGATATCGAGCCGTGGCGCTGCAGCTCGGCCCACGCCAGCCCTTCAACCGTGTCGATATCGCTCATCTGCTGTCCATCATGTCTCTGTCGTGGCGCCTGCTTGACTCGTGACGACGCTTGACGCGACTGACGGGCTGCATATCTAGAAGGCTTACCTCTGACGCGTGAAGACCATCACATTGTGGATGCGCGTGCCCTGCTGTTCGTCTGCGTGAAACGTGATGGTCATCGTCTGACCATCCTCGGAGAGGACCCGCCGCGTCGTCGCGAAAATTTTCCCGGCGTGTCCGAGCGTCGCTTCAGACGTCGAGGAGTCGACCTTCTTCAATCGGATGGTGTCGTAATCCGGCGATCCAGCGACTGGATACTCCAGGCTGTCGTAGTTGGCCACGTATTCGACGAACGTCGACTTCCTGGCAGCATACGTCGTCTTGATCGTGGCCCTGTAGCCGCTGTCGTGGGGTTCGTATGTTCGAATCTGGCTGGTGGGTGCGGGGCCGGGCGTGAACGACGACCTGGCGACGTCGAGGTTCCACGTGCCGAGGACGCGTGGATCCCCTGGTGCTGGAGACTGCGCGACAATCCGAGAGGCGGCAGCCGCAACAGTCAGGATCGCCACGGACAGGACGAGCGGAACGAGTGAGCGCGTTGACGGTCTCCACATGACGCCCTCCTCTCTTGCGAGGCTACACGCTCGCCTGACTTCATACAAGAAGGTTCGCCTGAAAGACCGGCGCACACATCCGTCCCCATTACGGCTCATCCGGCGAGAAACGCGCAAGAACAGCTCGATTTGACCGCGAGTGAATCGCCGTGGGTATTGCCTTGACATAGTGCCCAGCCAATCCAAATACTCGCGCCATCCGCTGGAGGAAGCGTGCCATGACCATGAATCCGCTCGCCAATAGCGATGGATCCCAGGAACATCCGGTTTCCCGCCGCGACTTGCTCAAACACGGAGCAGCGGCTGTCGTCGGCGGTGCGGCGCTGCTTGGGGGTGGATCGGCCCTCGCTGCGCAAGCGCCCGCAGGGCAAGCCGCCGCGCCGAGGCCGGGTGGAAAGAACATGACCGGGACGAAATTCCGCGCCTTCGTGCAGCACGCTGGAGGCCGGACGACGGGTGTCGAAACGCTCACGCTGCGTCGGATTCAACCGCGCCAGGTCGTGATCCGGACCCAGGCGGCGCAGGCGTGCTACACGATCGTCAATGCCCTGGCGCCCGCTGCGCCGCCGGCCGCGCCTGTTCCGGGCGCGCTCCCCAACCCCGCAGCCGGTCAGGCCGCCACGATCGGCCACGGCGCCGTCGGCATCGTCGAGGAGGTTGGCCCGGAGGTCAAACGCGTTCAGGTGGGCGACCGCGTGATTGTGCCGGTCACCCCTCAGTGCGGACAGTGCTGGCTGTGTCTGCATGGAAGGGCCGACGCCTGCGCATCCGGAGCGGGCCGCGCGATTCTGCCCGTTGCCGACATGGCGAACGGGGCGCCGGTCTACGGCACGCTCGGCGGCTTCGCCGAGCTCTTGATCGCATGGGAAGAGCAAACCGTCCCGATCTTTTCGAATGTGCCCGCGGCCGAGCTCTCACTGTTGTCGTGCGTGATGACGACGGGTCTTGGACTGGCGATGATGCGGGCGCCGGTTGAGCCAGGAGCGGACGTGGTCGTGCTTGGCGCCGGCCCCGTCGGCCTCAGCGCCGTTCAGGGCGCGCGCATCATGGGCGCCGCGCAGATCATCGTCGTCGAGCCGATCAGGTATCGGCGCGAGCTCGCGCTGAAGCTTGGCGCGACGGCGGTGCTCGACCCGAACGTCGAGAAGGGCAACGACCTGGTCACGAAGATCAGGAGCATGTGCAGACTGCCCAGCGATCGGGCGTTCGCCGGCGCGCGCGGGCCGAACCCCAACGCGCAGGGCCCCATGTACGTGCTCGAGGCAGTGGGTGGCGATCGATTCCCGCCGAAGACCGAGGCCGGTCCGGATCCGACGGGCGTCGGGTCACTGCAACTCGCGTGGACGCTGTGCCCGTCGGGCGGCGTTATCAGAACCTGCGGCGTCGGCCAGGGCGCGGGAGCGACCGTGACCTTCCCGGCCGGACAGTGGTCGAACGCCAGCAAGACCCACATCCCCGGGAATTTCGCCGGCGTCAACACGATGCGCGATATCCCTGCGTTCGTCCGGTTGATCGAGAGCAAACACTTCGACGCGAAGTCGCTGGTGGGATCGACATTTCCGATCGAACGCTCACGCGACGCGCTGCAGGCGGCAGCCGATCGCACGACAATCTCGGCCGTCGTCACGTTCGCCTGACGCTATTCGTACGTAGTGTCCGGCTTCAGCCGGACCGGGTTGCCTGAAATCCTTCGGAGGCTCCAATGAAGCGATGTTTGACGTCCTGTTTCGTCCTCCTCGTCTCGGTGATGTGTGCCGGCCCGGTCTTCGCGCAGGCCAAGGCCAAAGCGCAAAACGTGCCGGAAATCCCTTACGAATCGGTGCCGAACTTCCTGAAGCTCCCGCCCGGCCTGTATCTGGGCGAAGCCATCGGCGTGGCGAGCAATTCCAAGGGACATGTCTTTGTCTACACGCGCAGCGCCAACACCCGCCTGTTCGAGTTCGATCAGAACGGCACCTACGTCCGAGAGATCGGGGATGGGAACTACGGCTTCGAGTTCGCGCACGCGGTGCGTGTCGATCCGGAGGACAACATCTGGGTCGTCGACGAAGGCACGAACATGGTCATCAAGTTCAATCCCGCGGGACGGGTCGTGATGGTGCTCGGCCGCAGGCCGGAGGCGGTCGCGGGCGCCGTCGCGTCGGCCGCGGGCCCGGCGCCGCCTGCCGAGAAGTATCTGTTCGGCCGCCCGACGGATGTTGCGTGGGATCCGCAGGGAAATATTTTTGTGTCGGACGGATACGTCAACCACCGAGTGGTGAAGTACGACAAGAACGGCAGGTTCATCCGGCAGGTGGGCAGCGAGAGAGCCGGGTCGGAACCCAGCCAGTTCAGCACGCCGCACGGCATCGCGGTCGATGCGCAAGGCAATGTGTACGTCGCCGACCGCGCCAACAACCGGATGCAGGTCCTGGATAACAACCTCGTCCTCCGGGCCATCTACGACAACATCGGCGTGTCCTGGACCGTCTGCATTTCGCCGGGCCCGCACCAGTACCTGTTCAGCTCCAACTCCAACCCCAACGGCAACACGCCAGGGTCGTGGGACATCACCGGCGAGATCTACAAGATGGAACTGGACGGGACGATCATCGGCAAGTTCGGTCACGCCGGGAAGCAACTGGGAGGGTTCCAGGTCGTGCACGCCATCGATTGTCGAAACCCGGACCAGATCATCGTCGCGGAGATCGAGTCGTGGCGAGTGCAGAAACTCCTTCTGAAGCCGCTGCCCGCGAAGACCTCGGCCGGGAGATAGATCAGAAAGATTGCATCAGGATGAGGAGGCTCCCATGAAACGCTTTGTGCAGCTTGTGCTGGCCACGACACTCCTTGCCGGGATCCCGGTCGTCGCCCAGTTTTCAGTGCCTGAGATTCCCTTCGATTCTGCCCTCGATCCGCTGAAGTTCCCGGACAACGTCTCTCTGGGCGAAGCGGCCGGCGTGGCCACAAATTCCAAGGGCGATGTGTTCGTCTATACGCGGACCGGCCATCCGACGATTTCACTCGGCGGCGCGCGGGCGTTTGCGCACGGCGGATCGCGGCTGTTCCAGTTCGATCGGACCGGGAAATTCGTGCGCGAGATCGGACAGGGGTTGTACGGATTCCTCTTCGCTCAGCAGGTGCGAGTCGATCCGCAGGACAACGTCTGGGTTGTGGATCAGATGTCGAACATGGTCATGAAGTTCGACTCGAACGGAGGGGTGGCCCTGCTGCTCGGCAGAAAGGCCGAGGCCGAGAATGTCCCGGCGCGTGGAGCCGCTCCAGCGCCGGCAGCGGCTGCTCCAGCAGCGGAGGGACGAGGCGCGGCCGCCGCTCCAGCCGGGGGCCGTGGAGCTGCTCCCGCCGCAGCGGGGGGCCGCGGAGCTGGTGCGGGTCCTGCTGCTGAGGCCGGAGAAGGCGGTGGTGGTCGTGCCGCGGGGCCTGCTGGTTCCGGTGGTCAGCAGGACGTGTTCAATCGGCCGTCCGACGTGGCGTGGGACGCCGCTGGAAATATCTATGTGGCCGACGGCATGGGCAACAACACCCGAGTGGCGAAATTCGACAAGAACGGCAAGTTCGTCAGGTCCTGGGGTTTTAGAGGGGTGGCCCCGGGTCAGTTCAGAGAAGTGCACGGGATCGTGATCGACGCCCAGGGCATGGTCTACGTGGCCGACGCCGGAAATCGAAGAATCCAGGTCTTCGACGGCGATGGCAACTTCAAG
The DNA here is from genome assembly GCA_041485905.1 of Vicinamibacteria bacterium. GTDB lineage: Bacteria > Acidobacteriota > Vicinamibacteria > Vicinamibacterales > CAVVIG01 > JAHFUI01. Next base: position 26,285 of record JBGPKK010000034.1, on the reverse strand, counting down.
ACGATGTTCCTCAATGTCGGGACTCCAGCGGCGATGTGCCTCACGCCCGGACCACGGCAATTCCTCTACGTGTCGAATTCAAACCCTCCGAACGATATCGACACTGACGGCGAGATCTACAAATTGGATTTGAACGGGAAGCTCGTGGGCAGGTTCGGCAGGGCCGGGAAGATGATGAAAGAGTTCGGCACCGCCAACGGCATTGATTGCCGCAGCGAGAACGAGCTCTACGTGGCGGAGATCGGCAACTGGAGAGTGCAGAAGCTCACGCTGCATCCGAAGTAGTCAAGCCCAGCGCTGCGAATATCGGTCGCAAATCCGATGGAGGAAGGAATCGTAGTGCAGAGGGTCGCCGGTCTGCGGAGCTGGCTGGCCGGCGACGCGCGGAGCTGGATGCTCCTCAAGATTCCAACCGTGCTTTGGACCAGCGTTGCAATGTTCTTGTGCGCCGTCAGGACTTGCCGCAGCGGCGACTTTGAATGTCGTCGCGATGTTCACGTCAGCGGCAATCTTGGGGCACTTCGCGAGCAGGTCTTCGAGGACGTAGTCGCACAGTGCTACGCCATGCTTGTTCGAACGCGGGTGATATTGGTGTTGGACAAGATGGGCAACAAACTTCTGAGGCGCAGCCATTATGCGTGCTGTGCAACGAGCTCCACGACCTTGCCATCAGTTCCCTTGCTGGGTTTTGGTCCCTTGGATTCCACGCACAACACCGGCGCTTCAAGACTGCTTTGGGCGAAGCGCGATTTCGCGAGCCCCATGTATTCTGGTTCGATCTCGTAGCCGACACTGGAGCGGTGGGCCTTGATTGCGGCTTCGACCGTTGTTGCGGTGCCGCAGAACGGGTCCAGCACGGTGTCGCCGACAAACGAGAACATTGAAATCAGCCTGTAGGCGAGTTCGACGGGAAACGGCGCAGGATGTCCGCGCCAGCGCGACTGCCCCGGGATGTCCTCCCACACCTGGAAACCCGACGAAGGAGCAGCGCGAGCTGAGCGTCATCGACAAGGAAAACCACAAGAAGCAGCGCTGCCAAACCTTGTGGAGCTCCGCGAGGAATGCGTCGTAATCGGAGAGATTCCCAAACTGCTGGCCCGCAGGCCTCTCCGGATACTCAATCAGGTTGAAGTAGGGAGGAGACGTGATGACGAGATGCACGGCCGCTCGGAGCCCATCTCCGGCATCAAGCGCGCATCACCCTCGTAGATTTTGTGCGCCGTCGACAGAATCGCCGGATTTCCCGCCCACGCTTTACGCTTCGCGGCAAACTTCGCTTCGATGTTTGGCTCGCGGTTCGGTAGCTTCGTGGGCATTTCAGTTGGCTGAGAACGCTCGGAGTCTTCAGGTGGCTCGAAGAGGCGAGCAACAGGAGAGTCCAGAGTCAAGTTCTTGCGGTTCTTAGGCATGATGCCCCAATATCTAGTGTGACGACCCTTCGTCGATTCGCTTTATATTCGTGATCCAAGCATACCATCGTCGGCTGTTATGATTCGCGATCGAAGGATGCTATGACTCGAAAACTCACGCTTGTTGCCGTGGTCCTCGTCTCCGCGCTCGCGGCCGTCTTCGCCCAGACCCTGCCGCCGGGCGTCCAGAAGATGTCCTCCATGGGAGGCATCACGGAATATGACTTTTCAAACGGCCTCAAGGTGCTGCTGTACCCGGATTCGGCGGAGCCGAAGATCACCGTGAACGTGACCTACCTCGTGGGGTCGCGGCACGAAGGCTATGGCGAAACGGGCATGGCGCATCTTCTGGAACACATGAATTTCATCGAGACGACGAGTGGCCGGAAGATCAAGGAAGAGCTCGTGGCGCGCGGCGCGAGCTGGAACGGCACGACCTCCGACGATCGGACGAACTACTTCGAGACCTTTACCGCGACCGACGACAACCTCACATGGGCGCTGGGCCTCGAAACCGATCGCATGGTGAACGTGAAGTTCACCAAGCCGATTCTGGACACCGAGATGACCGTGGTTCGCAACGAGTTCGAACGCGGGGAGAACAGTCCGGCGTCGGTCCTGAGCGAGCGCGTGGCGGCAACGGCGTACCTGTGGCACAACTACGGTAAGTCGACCATCGGCTCGAAGGAAGACATCGAGAAAGTGCCGGTGGACCGGCTGGCGGCGTTCTACAGGAAGTTCTACCAGCCGGACGCCGCGGTGCTGGTGATCACGGGGCGGATGGACGAAGCGAAGACATTGCAGATGATCGCCGATTCGATGGGCCAGCTCCCCCGCCCAACGCGCGTGCTCGATCAAACGTACACGGTGGAGCCTCCGCAGGACGGCGAGCGGTTCGTGACTCTGCGGCGGGTTGGGCAGGGGCAGAACATGATCGTGGCGTACCACGCCGTGGCCGCCGGCCACCCGGACGCGGCGGCGCTCCAGGTCTTGTCGGGCGTGATGAACGGCGGTGGCCGAGGTGGCCGCGGCGGCGGCGGTGGCCGCGCGGACGGCCGGCTGGCCAAGGCGGTCGTGGATACGAAGCTGGCGCAGTCGGCCACCATGGGATTCCAGCAACTGCACGACCCGGGACTGGTGCAGGTGACCGCCACACTGACCAAGGATCAGTCGCTCGACGCGGCGCGGGACGCCATCTACAAGGCGCTCGACGATGTCGTGAAGAACCCGCCGACGCCGGATGAAGTTGAGCGCGTCAGAAGCCAACTGGTGCGAGCGCTCGAGAACAACTTGTCGAACGCGCAAGCGATTGCCACCGGAGCGTTGAACAACGCGATCGCGCAGGGCGATTGGCGCCTGATGTTCCTGCAGCACGACCTGCTGGCGGCCGTGCAGCCGCCGGATCTGGTGCGCGTCGCGAAGGAGTACCTCAAACCGTCCAACCGGACGCTGGGCTACTACATCCCCGACATGAACCCGGACCGCACGGTGGTGCCGACCAGGCCGGACCTCGGCCGCACGCTAAGCAATTACACGAGCGCGGTCACGGTCGTGCGCGGCGAATCGTTCGAACCCACGATCGCCAACATCGCCAGCCGCGTCGTCCGCGCTCGGATGGCCAACGGGATGCGGGTGGCGGTCCTGTCCAAGAAGACGGCCAACAACATGGTGACGGGCACGATCGAGCTGCGGTTTGGCGACCAATCAACCCTCGTGAATCAGAGAGAAGCGGCGTCATTTGCCGGAAGCCTGTTGATGGCGGGCACGAAGAGCCACACACGCCAGCAGCTCCAGGAGGAGTTCCGGAAGCTGAACGCGCAGGTCGCTGTCACGGGCGGCGGTGGAGGTGGTGCGGTCGGCGGCCGCGGCGGCGGAGGTGGCGGCGGCATGTCGAATGCCACGGCCAGCATCACGGCGCCGGCGGAGAATTTCATGGCGGCGGTGCGGCTCGCGGTCGAGATCCTGAAAGAGCCGGCCTATCCGCAGGACGAATTCGATCGGATCAAAACGCAGCGAGTGAAAGCGCTGGAGGTGGCTCCAACCGAGCCGACCCAGCTCGCGACGGAGCGGCTGAACCGGTACCTGAGTCCTTTCACGAAGGGCGACGCGCAGTACACGCCGACCAGGGAAGAGCAATTACCGCAGGTCCAGAAGGTGAAGCTGGAGGACGCCAGGAAGTTCCACGATCAGTTCTATGGCGCGAACTTCGGCGTGTTCGCGGTGGTGGGACCGGTGGAGCCGGCCGACATGCAGAAAGCGGCGGCGGAGCTGCTTGGCGCCTGGAATACAACCAAGGCGTACAAACCGCTCATCGCGCCGTTCAAGAAGATGGCGTCGATCAACGAGAAGATCGAGACGCCCGACAAAGCCAACGCCCAGTTCCTGGCGGGCGAGCGGTTCCAGATGTCGCAGAACGACCCCGATTATCCGGCGGTCGTCGTGGCGAGCTACCTGTTCGGCGAGCCCATCACCTCGCGCATCTCCGACCGCATCCGCAATCGCGAGGGCCTGAGTTACGGAGCGAACGCGCGGCTCACCGTGCCCGCGGAAGGCGATTCGGCCATATTGGCGGGGACCGTGAGCCTCAACCCGGGCGTCGGCCCCAAAGTCGAGTCCAGCTTCATCGACGAACTGAAGAAGGTGTACCAGGATGGCTTCACGGCGGCGGAAGTAGCCCAGGCCAGGAAGGCTTACCTGGAGGCCCGAATGGTCGGCCGTTCGACAGACGCCGCGCTCCTCAACCTGATCGTGTCGCACGAGCAATTGGACCGGCCGTTCACGTGGGATGCGGATCTGGAAACCAAGATCCAGGCGCTCACGGTGGATCAGATCAACGCCGCGTTCCGGAAGCACATCGATCCGACGGCCTTGTCCATCGTGAAGGCGGGAGATTTCAAGGCGGCGGGAGTGTTCCGATGACGCCGAAGCATGCCAAGGTCACAGCCAAGAAGGCCGGCAAAACAGTCAATCGCGCGACGACGATCGGAGCCACGACGACGCTGGAGCAGTTCCTGGCCTCGACAGGAAACCTGACCGCTTCTGAGCGAAGCCAAATCGTCGGCCAGGCCGAGGTCATGCTCGAGGCCCTCTACGTGCACCTGCCCCTCAAGCGCGCGATGCATGCCACGGATCCAGTGCAACGGCTCAAGCTGCTCCGCTTCCATCTCTCCGAGTTGTCTGAGCGCCAGTTCCATGACGAAATGATCGGCATCTTCGTCGACCTGAGGGATCTCCATACCAACTACATCCTCCCCAGCCCCTACGCCACGAAGACGGCCTTTCTCCCGTTCCTTCTCGAGGAGTTCTTCGAGGGCGGGGTGCGCACGTACCTCGTCTCCAAGATGCTGGCAGGCTTCACGCATCCAACGTTCATACCGGGTGTCGTCGTAACCAGCTGGAGCGGAGTTCCGATCGATCGCGCCGTCGAATTGAATGCCGCTCGACAAGCGGGGAGCAACCCGGACGCTCGCCACGCCCGCGGCCTGGAGTCGCTGACCATCCGCGCGATGGCCATGTCCTCACCGCCCGACGAGCACTGGGTCGTCGTCGGATATCTCGACGGCACGGTGGCACGCGAGCTGCGCATCGACTGGCGGGTGTTCGAGCCCGATCCCGGTCCGAGCGGCAGCGACGGCGTCGGAGGGACGGGGACGGCACGACGATCCCTCGGCCTGGACCTGCGCACCGAGTTGGCTCGGCGCGCCAAGAAGCTGCTGTTCAACCCGCGAGCGATGACCACCGAACGAGCGGCGGCTCGAAGCACGGGGGGCCGGACGGACGTCAATCTGGGCGACACGAGCACGATGCCCGACGTCTTTGCGTTCCGCACGGTAACAACTCCGGGCGGCACGAGCGGCTATATCCGCATCTGGACGTTCATGGTGGACGACGAGAACGGGTTTGTGGCCGAGTTCGTGAGGATGGCGGGTCTGCTGCCCAAGACCGGGTTGATCGTCGACGTGCGAGGGAACGGCGGCGGCAATATTCTGTGCGCGGAGAAGCTGCTGCAGGTGCTCACACCCGGTTCAGTGGAGCCGACGCCGCTCTCGTTCATCAACTCACAGTTGACGCTCGAAATCTGCCTGAACAATGCCTTCGTCGGCCAGTGGGCCCCCTCGATCGGGCTGTCGGTGGAAACCGGCGAGACCTACTCGCAGGGCTTCTCCATCCTGCCCGTTGCCGAGTACAACGCGATCGGCCAGCGCTATCAGGGACCGGTTGTGTTGATCACCGACCCGCTGTGCTATTCAGCGACGGACATCTTTGCCGCTGGATTCCAGGACAACAAGATCGGGCCGATCCTGTCGGCGGGCGGCCGGACGGGCGCTGGCGGGGCCAATGTCTGGGATCACGAGCTGCTGCATCAGGTGCTCCCCGGCACGTTCTCACCCTTGCCACAGGGCACGTCGTTCCGCGTCGCGATCCGACGAGTGATACGAGCCGGTACTCACCGCGGAGTCCCGCTCGAGGACCTGGGCGTGGCTCCCGACGCGATGCACCAGATGACGAAAAACGATCTGCTCAACGACAACGCGGACCTCATCGCGCAGGCGGGCCAGCTGCTCGGGGAGCTACCGAACGTGAGCCTTGACGCTCAGGTGGGCCCGGCCGTGGGAGGCACGCGCAAGGTGACGCTCACGACGAAGGGACTGGATCGAGTCGATGTGGCGGTCGACGGGCGGCCCCGGGCGACGGTCGACGTGACGAACGGTACGACGCTCGTGGAGATCCCGCACCCGGGCAGTGGGAGCCACGACATCGCAGCCCGCGGCTTCAAGGGTGGAGAGCTGAAGGCCGTGGCACACGTGGCTGTGTAGTCCACGTCGCTGTCGGTTCGTCCGAGCTCGCTTATTCGCGTCCATCCCGCTTGGTCACGTTTACCAACGACAGAAGCGCAATGCACGCCGTGTCAGTGCGTAACGTGCGCGGACCCATCCCGACGGGCTTAAAGCCGTGCGCCTCGAGTAGATTCAGTTCGAACGCGTTCCACCCGCCCTCCGGCCCAATAGCGAGGAGGACGCGTTCTTTGGAGCTCCCCCGCACGGCTTCGCTGACCGGCTTGGTCGCGGCTGGATCGGCCGCGAGACGAAGCCCGCCGGGACACAACGCATCCAGATCATCTTCAACGAGCACCTTGAACTGTCTGTGAATGGAGACGGCCGGCAGCCGCGTGTCCCGCGCCTGCTGCAAGCCTTCGATCAGCAGCGGCCGATAACATTCGGGCGTCAGGACGTGAGTGTCGAAATAGTTGCGCTCCACGCGCTCCGCGTTCGTCAGGATGATCCGGTCGACGCCGACTGCGGCCAGTTGCGCCCACAGGCGACGCATGACTTTTGGCCGCGGCAGGGCAAGGAGCAGGTCAACCCGTGGACGCGGAGGGATGCTGACATCGAACGCGCAGTGCAGGGTGACGCTCTCTCGGTCGACCAACTGCACGGCCCCCACGCCGCGAGGGCCATCCAGGACACCAATCCGCACTTCGTGTCTCGGGGCGACCTTCAGTACTCTCAGTAGATGCTCTGCTCGCGCGCCAGAAAGAATGACAACGCCGGAATCAGAGACTTCACCCGGCTCGAGGATAATCAGATTCACTGCGAGACTTGAGAAAGCCGGCAACCTGAAGTCAAAGAGTGAGAAGGCAAAGGTCAGACGTGTGGACCTTCGCTATTTGGTGACGCCCACGTCCTTCATCGACTCGAGCTTGGCGAGATCGAGACTCGTGACCGCGGCCCTCAGCTCCCGCAGTTCAACGCCAACGCCCGATGCGCTGACGACAAAGCGCTCCCCAAGCACGAGGCTGAATTCGTTGCTGCCGCCACGCTTCGACGTTTTCTCATGGACGAGTCGTCCATCTACTTTCAGTGTCCGTTCAGAACCGTTGTCGTCCTCCTTCTCGTCCCGCAGACCCGCCCAGGAGGCCAGTCCGACCAGACCGCTGGCCCCGCCCGTGTCCGAAATCGTCAGCGTGACGCTCTTCTGCGCGTCATCGCCGTACGTGGCCTCGGCCTTCGAGATCATCAGACTCGCAATCCCGGTCTTCTCCGCATTGCTGGTCTTCTTCGGCAGCCCGGCAAACGTCTCCGGCACGAACGGCTTGAGCTGGGCGATGGCGATCGGATCGACGTGCTTGCCTCCGCCGAGCAGCGTACCAAGACCCTCCAAGGCCGCAGCCGCCTGCGCGTTCGGGTCGCCGCTCTTCCCCGCGGCCTCAATCTTCTTGGAGCTCTCCTCCATCTTCTTGCCAAGATCCTGGAGCTTGCCCAACGTGCTGTTCTTGTCGAACTGCACCTCGCCGCTGCTCCCGCCCCTGCTGACCGCGCCGCCAAGCGCGCCAGAACCCATCATCCCCACGCCAACGACCGTGCCTCCAATGGCCGTGATGACGACCGAAAGGACGATGGCGCAGACCACGATGACGGCCGTGTAGCCGACAGCTTTATCTTCCGGACACTTCATCAAGCGCGGCAGGCCAAGATACAGAAGGTATAAGCCGTACAGGCCTCCGAGGATCGCCAGGGCGCCCAGCAACGGCAGGATGTTCAACACCGCCGCCACCCACGCCGGCGTGTAGGAATACACGGCTACCTTGAGTGCCAGCGTGCTGTCTTTCTGGCCTCCGAAGTTCGGGGCCAGCGCGTTGATGATGACCGAGAGGACGAAGACGCCGACGATCGCCATGACAAAGGTGAAACAGGCGAACCCGAGGCCGGTCATCAGGGACGTGCGATACGTGCCGATGAACGGTAGCGTTCGACCGATCACCGAGCCACCGACAAAACCGGACACCGCCCCGATGGCCGCGAGCGGCACCACGTAGCCTGTGATCAGGCTCCCCGCGGATGCCGGCTCGGCGGCGATGACCGGCCACTCGGTGTTCGGCGTGAGGCAGATGTTCTTCACGCGGTCAACGATACTCATCAGGAGCCTCCTGGCACGGGAGATTGGATATCTGCTAGAGCTAGTTCCGATTTGAGCCCATTCTAGCGCAGGGGCACCCTATCGGCTTGTTGGTCTCAAGCGACCTCTCCTGAGCCTTGAACCTACTGGGCGCCTCCGAGCAAGTCAGACGCCGGGCCTCTCTGCCCCGGCGTCATGGATGTGCAGGTGCTCGATCGATAAGTGTCGTGTAGACCCACGTCGGCCACCGTGGGGCCACGCCGCGAAGGCGGCAAGCGAGGGGCCGTATTAGATGATATCAAGGTCACTCGCATGACACGCAGCCGGACCGTAGGACGGCTATGACCAACAACGATCCGTACCGGCCGAGACCGGAACACAAGTTCTCCTTTGGTTTGTGGACCGTCGGCAACCGCGGTCGCGATCCGTTTGGCGACGTCGTCCGGCCGGCGCTGGCGCCGGTCGACGCGGTCGCGATGCTCGCCGACGTCGGCGCGTGGGGCGTCAACCTGCACGACAACGACCTGGTACCGATCGATGCGTCGGCCGCCGGGCGCGATCGGATCGTGAAGGATTTCCAGCACGCCTGCCGTCAGCACGGCATCGTCGTACCGATGGCGACGGTGAATCTCTTCTACGATCCTGTGTTCCGCGACGGCGCCTTTACGGCGAACGATGCTCGCGTACGCACCTATGCGCTGCAGAAGACGCTGCGCGCCATGGATCTTGGCGCGGAGCTCGGGGCGACGATTTTCGTGCTGTGGGGCGGCCGCGAAGGAACCGAAACCGACGCCTGCCGCCGGCCGGACGAGGCGATCAAGCGGCTGCGAGAGGCGGTCAACTATCTGTGTGAGTATTCGCTCGATCGCCGGTACGGCTTCCGCTTCGCGCTGGAGGCCAAGCCCAACGAGCCGCGCGGCGACATTTATATGGCGACCACGGGCGCGTACCTCGGGTTCATCCCCACCCTCGATCATCCGGAGATGGTCGGCGTCAACCCCGAGGTCGCGCACGAGCACATGGCCGGTCTGAACTTCCTCCACGCCGTGGCGCAGGCATGGGAGGCCGGCAAGCTGTTCCACATCGATCTGAACGATCAGGTGCCCGGCCGGTACGACCAGGACTTCCGGTTCGGATCGGTGAACGTGAAGTCCGCCTTCTGGCTGGTCAAGTTCCTCGAGGACGTTGGCTATGAGGGTCCGCGTCACTTTGACGCGCACGCCTACCGCACCGAAGACTACGACGGCGTGCGTGACTTCGCGCGCGGCTGCATGCGCACGTATCTCATCCTGAAAGAGCGTGCGGAGCGGTGGACTGCCGACATCGAGATTCAAGCGCTGGTGCGCGAAGCCAGTTCGACGACGACAGCGCCGCGCGGATACTCGCCCGCGGATCGAGAGGCGCTCCTCGGCGAATCGTTCGACCGCGTCGCGCTTGCCAATAAAGGTCTCGCGTACGAGCGGCTCGATCAGTTGACGATGGAAGTGCTGCTCGGCGTGAGATAGGCCGCGCTCACGGGGGGCGCGCGTCGGCAGGCGACCCCATCCGCACGGGCGTCCCATTGAGACGGGCTCGGGGCGGTCCGGAGGGTACACACCGCGCGGGGCTTTGATCAGCGTCGATTTTCCGGCGCCGTTCTGCCCAAGCAGCACCTGCATTTCGCCCGCGTGCACCGCGAGCGATGGAGATCGCTACTAAGACAGCTTCCAAAGCGGAACCCAGGATGATCAACCGACGTGTTGCACGATCGCCGTCTTCGAGATGGTTCGCCGGCGCGATGATCATCGCGCTTGTCGGCGCGGGACTCGAAATCGCGCAGTGGGCCGCGGCGAGGCCACTCTGGCTCGACGAGGAGATGATTGCCATCAATCTCCGCGACCGCAGCCTCGCCGATCTCGCCGGTCCCTTATGGCTGGGGCAGAGCGCGCCCTTCGGCTGGCTGGTGCTGCAGCGTGTGGCCACGCTGCTCTTCGGCACCAGCGAGCTCGCCCTGCGGTTCGTGCCGATTCTCTTCGGCCTTGGCACGCTGGCCACGGCCCTCTGGATCGGCCGACGCTGGATGGGACCGTTAGGCGCCGCCGTGCTCGTCCTGCTCTGCGTGTTCGGGCACTGGATCTCGTTCTACGTCCTCGAGCTGAAACCGTACTCCGCTGACATTTTCTGGTCGCTGCTCCTGCCAGCGCTTGCGGCCTGGGCCGGCGAATCGGATGTCGAACGGGGCGGCGAACCCAAAGCGTCCGCTCTGCATCTCCAGCAGCATCGAGCGACGGCGTGGTGGATCGTTGCGGCCGCTGCCCAGTGGTTCGCCAACGGCGCGCTCCTCGTGACGCCGGCATGCGCGGCGGCGCTCATCGTCGGCGTCTGGCGACAGCGCGGTTGGCGCGCGGCAACGCGCGCGGCGGTCCCAGGGCTCGTGTGGGCGGCGTCGTTCGGTCTGAACTGGGTCTCAACGCTGCGCCACACGGTCGCGAGCGATTTTCTCCAGAAGTACTGGTCCTTCGCGCTGCCGCCAGCCTCGGCCGGCGTCGGCGGCACGGTGTCCTGGCTGGCGTCACAACTGGCCCTGTTCGCCGTCAAACCCGGAGGCGCGGGCCTGTGGGTGACCTTCTGGATCGCGGTCGTCGCGGGCGTCGTACTCCTGATGCGCGATCGGTTCCCACTCGCGCTCGCGATCGGCTTCATTCCCGTGTCGGCGTTTGCCCTGGCTGCCGGCCGGCTCGCGCCGCTGTACGAACGACTGTCGCTCTGGGTCGTGCCCGCGCTCTACGTCGCTCTCGCCACATCGATCGACGGAGGGCTCTCCTTCCTTCGCACGCGGTGGTCACAGCGTCGGTGGATCACGGCCGGTCTGGCGGCGACCGCCGCGATCGTGGGAACGCAGGTCACGGTCGATCTCGTGGCTCGCGGCATGTACGACATGCGAGCCAGTCGCCCCCGCTCGGGCAACCACGAGCTGAACGATCGCGACGCGCTTCGCTGGCTGGTCGCGCGGCGCCAGCCGAACGACGATCTGATGACGACCCACCTGGGATTACCCGCGGCGTGGTGGTACGGCGGCGTCCCGATCTCCGGACCGTATCGCGGCGGCGGAGATCCAGGGGGCAGCGGGCGCGTGCTCCAGGTCCAGCACAACTGGCCCGGACCGGAGTGCGGCGCGGACACGCTGCGCGACACGCTGGGCCACCATTCGCGTGTGCTGGTGTACCTTGGGTTTCGATTCGACGATGTACCGAAGGGATTCGACGACATGCTGTGGAACGATCTGCGCGAACTGGGATCGATCGTCGCCGAACGTCGAATCGGGGAGTACAGCCACGCGGCGATCGTCGATCTTCGGCTGCCGCCGGACCATCCGGAAGGGACGCACCGGGGCCTGTCTCCGTGGCCAAACGCTTTGCCGCGTCCGAAGGGCTGTTTGACCGTCGGGCCAGCCGAGCGCTGGTGAGGAACATCGAACAGCAAGTTCGCGGCCCGGCATTCCTGCACTAGTCTTCTGCCGGCACAATCTCGACGTAATCGAGCGCCGCGGTTTCCCGGCCATCCGGCACGCCCTCGATTCGAATCTCATCTCCGTTGCGCAGCGCAAGGCCGGGAATGACGCGCCGCGACGATGACGAGCTGTCCACCTTGCGCGTCGGCACACGGTCGTCCGCGGCCCACTCCCCGACAAGCTGGTTGGCAATCCAGACGCGGAAACGGGACACCCCGTCCACTTGATCGAAGTACTGCACCACCAGGTCGCGCCAACCCAGGTCGCCGGCATACGTGAAGCTGGCGGTGCACATTGCTGCCAGGCACTCCACCGCCTTCTCGCCCGAAGCCGACTCCCACGGCGTCACCGCCTTCACCACATAACCCGCCAGCGTCATCGACTCCGCCTCGACGCGCCCGGGATGGTGCCCCACACGGCCTTTCGCATCCGGAATGCCCGACTCCTTGAAGAACCAGTTCGATACCGCGTCGCGCCACACCACGGCCTGGCCGGCCTGATACTGAAGCTGCGCCAGCACTTCGCCGTAGCGTCTTTCGTCGATGCGCCCCTTGAGCGCCTTCCAGCTGCGAACGTACCGCGCCACGGTCTCGGCGCCTTCGTCATGAGAATCGTAGAGATGCTGGATGACGGTTTTCCCGGAATGCAGCACGTACGTGTACGGCACGTGATGCATGAACAGCACGAGATCGTCGGGACAGTCTTGCACCGCTTCGTACCTCTTCATCACTGCCGGAGCGTACTGGCCAGTGAAGCCGGTCCCTGTCGCGACCGTGCGATCGAATCCTACGCCTCTCTCGTCCGCCTTGTGCCACTGACCCCAGCCATTTCGTTCGGATGCCTCCACCGCGACACCGTAGTGATTCCCCACAATGTCGGTGAGCGTCTGCAGGCCAAGCGGCCCGGTGTAGTTCTCGTAAGTGCGCCAGGAAGTCATCTGCATGTCCGCGATCGTCGTCACCACTGTCGGATCGTTTCCGAATGTGAGGCGTGTCCATTCGTCGGCCATGCGCCGTGCGCTCAGGTCGGGATCCCAGGCGAGGCGCCCAAAGGCATAGAGATTCGCCTGAGACATGTGATTGCCGTACCAGCTGTCGTCCATCCCCAGGTTTGACACTCCGACAAAACCGCCCGGTCGGCCGAACACCTTGCCCGAGACGATCGTCTTGACAGGCGCGCCGCGATCCCGGACGTGCAGGTCGAAGTCGAGTGTCTCCTTCCACATGGGAGCCAGGAAGACGAGGTGCCGCGCCTGCCCCATGTATTCCTGGGTGATCTGTAACTCGATCGCCTCGCGCGTCTGCTCCAGCGCGCCAAAGAGTGGCGAGACCGGCTCGCGAACCTGGAAATCAATCGGGCCGTTCTTGATTTGGATGATGACGTTGTCGTCGAACATCCCGTCGAGCGCGTGGAAGTTGTCGTAGGCCGCGCGGGCGCGATCGTTTTTCGGGTTCTCCCAGTCCATGTGGTGGTCGTACACGAAGCCGCGGTAGAAGAGGACGCCGCCGTGCCCCTTGAGCGCTCGCGCGACGACGTTGGCGGCGTCGGCATGCGTCCGGCCGTAGGTCGACGGCCCCACGCGCCCTTCCGAGTCGGCCTTCAGCACGAAGCCACCGAAGTCGGGAACGGCGCGGTAGATTTCGTCCGCTTTCGCCTTCCACCAGGCGATGACCGCCGGATTCAGCGGATCGAACGCGTCAAGATTCCCCAGCGTCTTGGGGCTGCCGAAATCCACTGCCAGCGCGACCTGCACACCCCATGGACGGAATGCCTCGGCGATGCGCGCCACCTGCGGGATCATGTCGGAGCCGAGCAGCCGTGTGTCCGCGTTCACGTTGTTGATGGAGCAGCCGTTGATGCCGAGTGAGGCGAGCATGCGGCCGTAGTCGGTCACCCGGGCGAGGTCTTCCCGGGCGCGACCGTTGTCCCAGAAGATAGACGACCCGCCGTACCCGCGCTCGATCGATCCGTTGAGGTTGTCCCATTGGTTCACCCATCGGAGCGGCGCAGCCGGCGACTGCTTGTCGTCCAATTCCACGACGGGTTCGCCAAGCGCGATTTTTCGCAGCAGCGCAAACGACCCGTAGAGCACGCCGCGGTCGTTGGCTGCCGTGATCACCGTATACCGCGCGCCGCCGACACGAACGGTCTTCAGCCAATAGCCGTCGGGTTCAAGACTCGCGGCCAGCGCGAACTGCGGAGCGGCGCGCCGGAGATCGGCGAGCGTGCCCAGCACGATCGCGCCTTCGCTTCGGGGGCCAGGCGCACGCGAATCGGCCCGAAGCGTGCGGCCAAGCATGCCGCGAACTCCGCGGATCAACTCCTGTTGCGCGCTCTGTTCAGGCGCCGCATCGCTCAGGACCGTGACGGACGCGGGAACAGAACTGCGATATTGCCGGGCGGCGGCATCGTCGAGTGCTGCGTACCGGAGCCAGGTGTTGTAGCCAGTCTCCGCGTGGAGGCTGACTGGGATCAGACATACCAAGAAGAGCCAGAGGAGGGTTCGTCGCACCCATTCAGATATGGCGCAGCCCTTCAGGGCTGCGGCGGACCGCAGGGCTGAAGCCCTGCGCCACATCCCATCACGGACTATCTCTGCGCGTTCCACGGTCTTTGCGTTGAATGCTGTCACGTATTCACACCCGAGGCGAGGTAGCCGCCGTCGACCGCAATACATTCTCCGGTCAAGCTCGCGGCGTCGGAAGAGAGTAAGACCGCAACGCCGATGGGGTACATATTGGGCGACCTGCTGCTCGCAAAAGAATTCGCGCAGCGGCGCAAGAGAGGTGACCGTCGGGTCCAGCCCAAGAGCGCGCACGACCGCGACCGCGCCGCGCGCCGCTTCCGAGAGCGGCGTGTTCTCGATGAACAGAGTCTTCCACACGAGATCGGCGCGTTGCTGTCTATTCAGGATCCAGTATTGTCCCGGCCTGATTGGCGAGAAGCGAAAGAGCTCCGCCTCGAGATAGTGATACGTGAGAAGGTTGTCGATGCCCCACAGCGCCAGGCTTCGAAAACCTGGATCAAATAGATGGGTGTGGATATCGATGAACGGGGTAGTAGAAAGGACATCCTCGACAGCCGCATCGAAGTCGGCTGGTGCGATTGACCCTTGGGACCCGGCGGCCTGATGGCTCTCCGTGTTCGCGGTATTCAAGCCGCAACAATATACACGCTCCGCTCGAGATCGACCTCGCCTTCAGTCAGCGCGCAAGGCCTCCATCGCATCGATGTCGCTCGCGCGCCGCGCAGGCACATAGCAGGCGGCCAGCCCGACGGCCGCCAACAGCAGCGCGGCCCCGGCGAAGGTGACCGGATCGATCGGTGGCATGCCGAGGAGGAAGGTCGCGAGCAGCCGTCCGGCCGCCGCAGCCAGCGTCAAGCCAATGATGGAGCCGATGAGGACGAGCGACAGGCCTTGTCGCAGGATCATGCCGATGACATCAGCACGTCGGGCGCCCAACGCGATGCGAATCCCGATTTCGCGCGTCCGGCGCGTCACCGCATACACGGTCACGCCGTAAGTCCCGATCGCCGTAAGCAGCACGCCGACCAGACCGAGGCTGCCCGCGACAGAGACCCCGACCCGCTGCGGCATCAGGCCGAGCGCGGTGTAGTCCTCGGCTGTCTGTGCTCTCACGATCGGCAGATTCGAATTCATCGAGGCGACCAGCGCGCGGATCTCGTCGATGACGCGCCGGCCATCCTTCGTGCGCGCGACGATCATCATCGAGCTCCAGTACTGCTGCGGCAGCGGCACGTAGACGTACAACCCGGTCGTACCGTCGAAAAGAGTGCCGTAAGAAGGATCGCGGGCCACACCGATCACCCGCAGCGCCCGCGTCAGCGGATCGGGACCGCCGCGGTGCGCCAGCACGTACTGCCCGACGGCCTCTTTTCCCGGCCAAAGCCGCCGCGCGGTGCCCTCGCCCACGATCACCACTGGCTGCGCGCCAGTGCGGTCGGCCCCGCTGAAGTCGCGGCCCCCTGCGAGTGGAATCCGCAACGTGGCGAAATAGCCTGGTTCGACGATGTTCCAGTCCGCAAAAAGCTCCGGTCCGTTTGGAGATGACACGCCCGGGAGGGTCAGACCGGCCAGCCTGAGGCTTTCGAAGCCGCCCGGCAGGACGGCCGCGAGCGTGGCGCTTTGCACGTCCGGCAGTCCGCGAACACGATCGATCAGTTCGCGAGCGAAGAGCGGACCGGTGGCGTCGGTGTAGCCAGCCTCCGACAGATTGAGTGCAACGAGCTCGACGCCGTGCGAATCGAACCCCGGATCCATCGATCCCATGCGCTGCAGGGCACGCGCGAACAAGCCGGCGACGACGACAAGCAGGATGCTGAACGCCACCTGCGCGATAACGAACGCGTGGCGCAGTCGCAGTCGGCCGGGCGCTTGCGCATCGTCTTTGAGCGTCGACACGACATCGGCTTTCGATGCCTGAAGCGCCGGTGCGAGCCCCGACAGCAACGCGGCAATGAGCACGAGTCCGGTCGTAAAGACGATCGCGCGGCCGTCCAGCGCGAGCGACACATCCACGGGAAATGGGAGCGTCGGGAGGCGCGAGACCAGCAGCGACGTCATGCCACGCGCCAGCAGCAGGCCGCCGACGCCGCCGAGGACGAACAGCATCATCGTTTCGGTGAAAAGCTGCCGCATCAGGCGCGCGCGCCCGGCGCCAACCGCCAGGCGCACGGCGATCTCGCGTCGCCGGGCCGAGGCACGCGCCAGCAGAACGCCGGTGAGGTTCGCGCACGCGATGACCAGCACGAGCGACACGATTCCCATCAGCAGCGTAAGGAATGCCGCGACCGGCACGCTGTTCCCCGGGACGGGCGACGAGGGCAGCAGGAGCAGCCGCGCGCCCCGATTCTGCGCCGGGTACTCGCGCTCGAGGGTTCGACCAATCGCGTCCATCTCCGCGGTGGCCTTTGGAATTGAAACGCGTGGCTTCAGCCGTCCCCCAATCAGCAGCCACGCGCCCGCGCGGTTCGCGAGCATCCCGGTCCCCTGAGAGGTTGCGGTCGCGAGCATACTCGTCGGCACCCACAGATCGCCTGCGCGGACACCCGTGCCCTGGAATCCCTCAGCCGCGACGCCGACGACGGTGAACGGATGCCCGTTGAGCGTCAGCGTCCGGCCGACGATGGCCAGATCCTTGTTGAAGCGCCGCGTCCAGAAGGCGTGACTCAGCACGGCGATGGGGCTCGCGCCGGGCTGCTCGCTGTCGCCCGCGTCGAACAGCCGTCCGGCGGCCGGCGACGCCCCGAGCACGGTGAAGTAGTTGACCGTGACCGCCATCCCGAACACCGACTCGGCGCCGATCGTGTTGCCCGCGCCGCCAAGGCTCATCGCCGCGGGAAACAGCGGATAGGCGTACACGCCGTCGAGTGTGGTGGTCCGCTCACGAATGTCGAGATAGTTGGGATACGAGCTGGGGTTGAAGTTGAAGCCGCCAGGGCTCCGGGTGACGCCGATGTCGACGACACGGTCGGGTTCGACCACGCCTGCCGGAGGCCGGAACAGGAGCGCATTGGCCACGGTGAAGATCGTCGTGTTGGCGCCAATGCCGATCGCGAGCGAGAGTGTGGCGGTCAGCGTGAAGATCGGATTGCGGCGAAGCAGCCGCGCAGCGTAGCGAATGTCCTGGAGGAATTGTTCCGCGATGGCTCCGCTCCTAATCTCCCTCACCTGCTCTTTGACGGCGTCGACCCCGCCCAGCTCCAGCGCTGCCGCTCGACGGGCGGCGTGCGGGTTCATGCCCGCTCGGATCTTTTCATCGACCAGCAGCTCGACGTGCGCCTGAACCTCCTCGTCGAGGTCGCGTTCGATCTGGTCCCGATGGACGAGATTGCGCCAGAGGTGCGAGAAGGGGGACAACACAGCGGGCGTTACGCTTCCAGAGCGCGAGCGATCGCGAGCGCAATCCGGTTCCACTCAGCGGTTTCCGTCCCCAATTGCCGCGTTCCCGCCTTGGTGAGCCGGTAGTATTTCGCGCGCCGATTGTTTTCCGAGGGTTGCCAGGTCGACACGAGCCATCCGGCTTCCTCGAGACGATGAAGGGCGGGAAAAAGCGAACCTGGCCGGACAACGAACGTGCCGCGCGTCATGTGCTCAATGCGACGCGACACGCCCAGCCCGTGCAGCTCGCCCGTGCCGAGCGCTTTCAGAATCAACAGGTCGAGCGTTCCCTGAAGCAGGTTGGTGCGGTGTGTGCCCATGGCCCTTCTATAGAATATCTATACGAGGGCCAGGGTCTGCAGGTTCCTATCGGATGTCAATAGGGGCGTGCCACTCACGGTCCGGCTGAAGCCGGACACTACGTACGAGGCGGGAAGAGTCGTACGTCGTGTCCGCATCTATGCGGACCGGCCGCTCAGCGCGTATCCGCTTCGCTGACCACCGGCGCGCCGGTCGGGGATCCGCCGACCCCGAGTCCGTTTTGCACCGGTTTCCTGGCCCGAACAATCCCCTTCTTGAGGTCTTGATCGAGTGCCTTGTCCTCGGCACGCTCACCGCCAAGCGCCTGCATCAGCGCCTTGTTCCCTTCGTGACAGTCGTAGGCGAGCACCTGGTACCCGGGAGGCGACACGAGGGGAATCGAGATTGTGAACGGCCGCGTGTAGGTCTTCGGATCGTCGATGATCGCCTCGTAGCGAAGCACGTCGGGTTCGACCCGTGTGAACCGTTCAATCACTTTCTCTCCGCCGGAGTAGTTCGGCTTCCCGTTCAGATTGGTGGTCTCGACGACCAGGGTGTTGCCCTCCCAGTGGCCGCGCGAATCTCCCATGTACATCTTGATGTTGCGTCCCGCATGCGGGCGTCCGTCGAGCGGGATGATGCGGTGCTCGTGGATCATCTCATTCAGGAACGCGACGTATCCCGGGCCTTGAACGATGCGATGGCCGTTGCCGTAGATTTTCGGCGTCACCGAGCCCACGACACCGAGCGTGATGCAGCGATCGTACAGCCCGAAATCCTCCGGGCCGTCGAGTGGGCCGTTGCCGTAGGTCCCTCGGGGCGCGAGCTGCTGTTTTCGTTGCGCCTCCGGTGTCAGCGGCGGCAGCTTTCCGTCGGCCGGCTCAACGATGAGCGACGTTTGCCGGAACGTCTTGGTAATCCAGGCCGCGTCCTCGCTGATGGAACCGATGCCGCCGTCGCCAATCTTCAACGCGCGCTCTCGCCTCTTGGTGTCCGTTTCGACCTTCGCTTTGAACTCCTCGTCATTCAGCTCAGCCCTGCCGGCAAACTGCTGCGGACGCTGCATCGGGATGGCGTAAGCCGAATCGGTGGTCCAACTCCCCTGCAGATCGGGGTCTCCCCAGGGTGTGCGCGGCGTCGCCGGGCTGGCCGACTTCGATGCCGTCGTCGTCTTCGATCCGGTCGCCGGGCTCTGGCCCGCGACGGGACGCGCCGCCCACGACATCACCGCGATCAGGCCCGTCAGCGTCCAGGCTACCGTGACCAATTGTCTGTTCATGTGTATATCTCCTTCGCTTACTTCTCGGATCGCTCATCGGGTGCGCCGGTGCCCGACGAGCCGACGAACAGCTTCTTCCCGTCCTTGAACGTCAGGTCGCGGCCGTTGGCTCTCATGCCGCCGTCCTTGGCCCGAAACCCCTGAACGGTAATCTCGGTACCCGCCGGCAGCGAGTTCCTGTTGAAGCCCCGCCGTATGAGGGCGCTGGGGTTCCCGGTCTCGACCTCCCAGTTCTCGACCTTCCCGTCCGGCTTCTTCACCTCCAGGTGGATCCACGCGTGGGGATTGATCCATTCCATCTTGGTGACCGTGCCGTTCAACGTGATCGGCTGCGCCGAATCGAACTCCGCCGCAAACGAGTGATGCGCGATCACCGGCGCTGCGGCCACAAGTAACGTGACGCCGACCGTAACCAGGGATAGCTTCGTTCGCATCGGAGGTGCCTCCTGCCTGGGAAAAACGACGGGATTCTCCTGGCAGTATAGGGTGTCCGTGTTCGGGCGCCTCATTATTTTTCCTCAATTGTGTGCGCCACAAATCGAGAGCTGGGGCAGACTGAAGGGCATGCCAGCCACGACCAAGACCCTGACCGCGCGCATGTCCGAGTTCGTGTCGGCCGGGACACCTCCAACCCGCGCCCGCGAGCGGGCGTCGATCGCGGTGCTCGATACGCTCGGCGTCATCCTGGCGGGGGCACCCGAAGCGGCTGCGAAAATCGTCCGGGCCGCCGCGGCCGCCGACAGCCACGGTCCGTGTCGTATTCTCGGGACGGCGAGCCGCGCCGGGGCGGGCGACGCGGCGCTTGCCAACGGGGTCGCCGCGCACGCGCTCGATTACGACGACATGTGCTTCGTCTCGCTCGCCCATCCGAGCTCGGCGCTCGTCCCCGCCGGCCTGGCCGCCGGCGAACTGGCGCAGGCCTCGGGCCGCACGCTGCTCAATGCGTACGTGGTCGGCTTCGAGATCGAATGCCGGCTCGGCTCCATCATGAACCCGCGCCACTATCACGTGCGCGGCTGGCATTGCACCTCGTCGATCGGGACCATCGGCGCGGCGGCAACGGCGGCGCGTGTGCTGGGACTTAGTCCATCAGCCACCGCTCACGCGCTTGGGATTGCCGCTTCGTCTGCCTGCGGCCTCAAAGAAAACATCGGCTCGATGGTGAAGCCGCTCCACGCGGGGATGGCCGCTCGAAACGGCGTGACGGCGGCGCGCCTCGCCCGCGAAGGCTTTACGGCCAGCGCGCATGCGATCGATGGACCACAGGGGTATCTCGCCGCCATGGACAGCGAGCAGCCGGCATCCGCGCTCTTTGACGCGCTCGCCGACCTCGACGCGCGCTGGGAAATCCTCGACACCGGGATCACCGTCAAGCTGTATCCGTCCTGCGCCGCCACGCACCCGCCGCTCGACGCGCTGCTCGACTTGACGCGTTGCCACGGCTTCACGGCCCAGGACGTGGAGGCGATCGACGTCGAGGTCGACTCCATGACGCCCCGGCTGCTCATTCACGAGCGGCCGTCCACCGGCCTCGAGGCCAAGTTCAGCATGCCCTTCTGCGCCGCCGCTGCGCTTGTGTTCGGCCACCCGAGCATCGACACGTTCGACGTGACGCACATTCGCGATCCGCGCGTGCAGGCGCTCATGCCTCGCGTGAGCCTCCGGGCCAATCCGGCATTCGATGCCGCGGCCCCGCTCTCGCAGGCGCAGGTGAGGGTTCGCCTGCGGGATGGCCGCACGGTCGTGGGCCGGGCGGACGGCGCGCGCGGCTATCCAGACCGCTTGAGCGACGATGAGCTGGACAAGAAGTTCCTGGCCTGCGCCGGCCGATCGCTAAGCAAAGACGCGGCGGAGCGGGCGCTGGCAGCCGCGCGGAGCATCGATGCGATCCGGACTATTGGATCGTTGACCGATCTGTGCGCCACGGAGCGCGTCTGAGAGATTGCTGCTCCGCTTTCACATTGACGAACCCCGCTCCGAAGGCGTATACCAAGTCGCATCTCAGCGATTCAATCGCGGAAGACCCGTTCACAAAGGGAGCTTTCCTCATGAGAAGTCTGTCGCGCGCCTTGACCCTCCTCGGATTATTCATTCTGATACCCACGCTGGCACAGGCACAGGCGACTCTCGCGGGAGTCGTGAGGGATACGTCCGAAGCCGTGCTGCCCGGCGTTACGGTCGAGGCGACCAGCCCGGCCCTCACGCAAAGGAACCGGACGGCCGTGACCGACGGCAGCGGCCAGTACCGCATCACGGAGCTGCCTCCCGGAACCTATGAGCTCACCGTTACGCTCTCCGGGTTCAGCACGGCAAAGCGTGAAGGCATCGAGGTGACGGGTTCCGGCGTTTTCCCGATCAACGTCCATCTGCGCGTCGGGGCGGTCGCCGAGACGATTACGGTGACCGGAGAGACGCCGGTCGTTGACACGCAGAGTGCTCGGCGCCAGTCGGTGCTCAGCGCCGACATCATCAGTGCCCTGCCAGCCACGCGCTCTTATGGGGCGCTGCTGACAGCCGTCCCGGGGCTGACGGTGGACAACACCGTCAACAACGGCGCGATGACCACGCCGTTCATGACGTTCTTCAGCGCGAATGGCGGCCGCGCCAACGAGGGCCGCATGATGATCGACGGCCTGAACGTCGCGGCGTCGTTCAATGGCGGCGGCGTCTCTACGTTCATCTACGACGTCGCCAACACGGAAGAGATGCAGGTCCTGGTGTCGGGCTCGCTGGGAGAAGCCGAAAATGGTGGACCCCAGGTGAACCTCGTTCCGAAATCGGGCGGCAACCGGTTCGGCGGTTCGGCCTTCTACAGCGGCGCGGGCGGGTGGTCCTCGGGCGACAACCTCAACGACACGCTGAAGAAGCCGTTGGCTGAAGGGGGCTCCGGATTGACGCTGCCAGCCAGCGTCATTACCTCCTATGACGTGAACGGCTCGGGCGGCGGCCCCATCAAGCGCGACAAGGTGTGGTTCTACCTGAACCTCCGCAAGTACGCCACGATCCGCCCTGTGCCGGGAGCGTCCGCCAACCTCAACGCCGGCGACGCGACGAAATGGCTATGGGTGAAAGATCCAAACATCGAGGTGCGCAGTGCGGATTCCAGGTCCATCGAGTCATTCCGGATCACGGGTCAGCTCACACCCCGCAATCGCATCTCGTTTTCCGACGAGCATCAGCACCGGTGCTCGGGGTCGACGGTAACGTTGGGCGGCGACGGCTGCCGGACGCGCGAAGCGAATTGGATCGGCGTCGGGAACACCACCACATCGCCCGAGACGTTTCCCGGCTACCACGATTTCCCGTATAACGTCACGCAGGCGACATGGTCGGCGCCGGTGTCGAGCCGCCTGCTGCTCGAGGCGGGCTATTCGCGCTTCCAGTACCTCTGGGCCGGTTTTGGCATCGTCCCGCCGGACGGCTACACGAGCATGATCCCGGTGACCGAGCAGTCGACCATGTACGGAGCGGGAAACTACAGCTACCGCGGCCTGTACGACCCATTAGGCTTTGCCTACGCCAACAACGACGCGAGCCCGACCAACTGGCGCATGACCGCCTCTTACGTCACGGGCGCCCACAACATGAAGGTCGGCTATCAGGGCTCGTATCAAAAGTCGCTGCAGGGGCGAGTGGCCAACTCGACGCAACTGCAGTACCGGTTCAACGGCGGCGTCCCGAACGCCTTCAGCTACTACATCGCGCCGGAATGGGACCAGAACGATCGCACCGCGACAGGGTCGCTGTTCGTGCAGGACCAGTGGACGAAAGGCCGGATCACGCTCCAGGGCGGGCTGCGTTACGACCGCGCGTGGAGCTTCGCTCCCGCCGACGGAAACGGCGCAACTCAAACGTCACGCTTCGATCCCCTGCCGATCAGCTTCGCGCGCACGGACAGCGTGTTGGGCTACAACGACATCACGCCTCGCATGGGCGCCGCCTACGACGTCTTTGGCAACGGCAAGACGGCCATCAAAGTGAATCTCGGCAAGTATCTGCAGGCGGCCACCAACGACGAGAACTACTGGGCCAACAATCCGGCCGGACGCATCGTGACGAGTGTGCCGAACCGCGCCTGGACGGACGCCAACGGTAATTACGCGATCGATTGCAATATTTCCAACACGAATGTGCAGGACAACCGGGCCGCTGGCGGCGACTTCTGTGGGTCGGTGGGGGGGAATTCCTTGAACTTCGGGAGCGCCAACCCCAACTCGACGATCGTCAATCCCGCTATCCTGCAGGGTTGGGGCGTCCGTCCGTCGGACTGGCAGTTCGGCGTGCAGGTTCAACAGGAAATCCTGCCGCGCGTGGCCGTGAACGTCGGCTACAACCGGCGCTGGTTCCAGAACTTCTTCGTCACGGACAATACCTTTACGGCCGCTGCAGACTACGACAAGTGGACCCTGACGGTGCCACAGAATCCGCTGCTGCCCAATGTTGGCAGCGTGAACACCTACTACGCCATCACCCAGGCGGCATCGAGCCGCGGCGCGCAGAACTATCAGACGTTCGAGACCGACTTCGCGCCGGCCCGCGTGCAGTACTGGCACGGGGTCGACGTCAACCTGAACGCGCGGTTGCACAGCGGTCTCACGCTCCAGGGGGGCACGACCACCGGCCGCGGCGTGCGCGACACGTGCGCGCTCTTCGCGGCGCTGCCCGAGCTTGTGGGGACCCAGCCCATCTCGTCGTGCTCGGTCACCGAGCCGTGGATGACGCAGGCCCGGGGCCTTGTCGCGTACACAGTCCCCAAGATCGACGTCCTTGTGAGCGCGAACTGGCGCTCCGTGCCGAATGCCGCCCTTGGGGCCGGTTCGGCCTCCGCCTCGAACGGGACATCGCGGGCGGCGAACGCCCCGGTGCCGAGCGCGGTGATCCAGCAGACGCTGAACCGCGCACCGGCCAATAGCGTGGCGAACGTGACGGTCAACATGCTCAACCCGGCCGTGTTGTACGGCGACCGGATTTCGCAGGTGGACATGCGGTTCGCCAAGATCCTGCGGTTGGGCCGGACGAAGGCCGATGTGGGCATCGACCTGCTCAACCTGTTCAACACCAATCAGACCACCGGCTACATCGAGACGTTCGACTGGGCGACCGCCGGCGCAACATGGCTGCGGCCGAACGCGATCGTGTCACCGCGGTTCGTGCGGTTCAATCTGACGCTGAACTTCTAATCGAACGCGCAGAGGCTGGGGACTGGGGGCTGGGGGCTGGAAAAGCCACTGTTCTTCCAGTCTCCGGTCTCTAGCCTCCAGCCTCTAGCCTCCGACCTCGAGCTACGGAAGTTTAGCTACCTGCCGCGCCGGTCCCGTGAGCTGAAGAATGTGCATGCCCGTGTTCGCGCGGTCGACGATGTAGATGTACCCGCGGTCGTCCACTTCGACGTTGTTGGTCTGGATCGCCGTCTTGCAGCGCTGCTCCGCTCCTGTCCCGACGCAGCGTTTGTCGGTCTTGTCGGTGATCGCCGGGATATAAAACCCGATTTCCTTCGGCTGCAGGGGGTCGCGCACATCAATCGCGCGCACGCCGGCGTTGAAGTGCGCGAGAAAGAGGACGCGGTTGTAGTAGATCGGCGTCTGGTTCTCGTTTGACGAATGCGTCCCGAAGCGCCCGCCCCGTTCGCAGAAATTGCCGCTCGATTCCGGGACCGTCCACGACGACACGCCGAACGGTCTCGGCTCGGTCGTGATGTCGAGAAACCGGACCATCTGCCGGTTCTCGAGACACTCGTTGGCGATGGTTTCGCCGACGGCGGCAATAAAGTCGCGGCGCGCCTGCGTCCGTTCGGGCACGGCGTCATCGTGGTCGTGCTCCACGCCGGCGGCCGCGGCGGTGCCGGGACGGAGTTTCTGATGCGCGAATTCCGTGAGCTGCATGCCCAACAGAGGAAAGACGGTGTGCGCGCCGACGTCGGGAGGGAGGTCGACGCGGGCGACCTGCGGATAGACCAGGTTGGCGTCGGTCGGTTCCTTCGGCCCGGTCAACAGCTTCTGCCGGTCGACGATCTGCACGATGCCGTTCGCGCCGGTGCCGTAGCCGAAGTACACGCGGTTGCCCTTGGGCCCGGTGGAGATGGCCCCATGCAGGTCGGTCGGCACTGGACCGGTCGATCCAGGCTGCTGCCCCGGCAGGCCGAAGTTACGGATGAACACCGGCTTGGCCGGGTCGCCCAGATCGTAAATCTGCGTCATGCGACGCGCGCGCCAGTCGGGCGGGCCCGAGACGATGAACGCGATGCCGGTGTCGCATTCCCAGAAGCTCTTGTGGGTGTCGCGAAGGCCGCCGACCACGACCGTCACGCGAGCGGGCTTCCCCGGGTCGGTGACGTCCCAGATCTCGTGCGCCGATCCGCCGAAGCTACGCAACAAATACACCTTGCTCCTGTCCGCACGCGGCAGCACGCTGCCGTCGCAGACGCGAGCCATCTGCGCGCCGCCTGACTCGCCGCCTCCGGGCCTCGCCGGCTCGCCGGGAATATGGGCCATGTACTTCGGCCGCTTCGGATCGGTGACGTCGACGATCGACGTGCCGTTGTCTTCCTGCTTGCCGGTCAGGGGATTGGGCTGCGAGCCGCCATGATGGCCGATGTAGGCGATCCAGCGGTCGCCCTGCTTGTGGATGGTGGGCTGATACGCGCTGCGCGCCTGCAGGTCGCTGTAGCCCACGAGATCCATGTTGCTCTTTTCAACCTTCTGCTGCGCCGCCACGCCGGCACCCAGCAGGACGAGGATCGCGAGCCGAATATGGAGCTTCATGAAAGGGGATTCTATACCTTGCGGTAGACTGCGGGGACGATATGACCGGCGTGACTCGTCAACCTGGTCTTCGGACGAAGGAGGATGCTGTGAGAAGAATCCTGCACGGTCTGTTGCTGTTGGGATGGATTCCGACGTTGATCGTCGTCGGCGGCGTCAGGTGGTTCGGCGCTTCCCCTGCCGCGGCGGAACGGACTCCCGTCAAAGTGACGCGCATGTTCACGGGTCCTGACGGCAAGACACATGC
>JBGPKK010000033.1:0-36317 GCA_041485905.1 Vicinamibacteria bacterium | reverse complement strand
TGTCGCAGATCCATTCCGGGATGTTCGCTACCACACGCCAGACGCCACCCGTTGTTTGCGGTGCGGCACGCGATGATGCAGTCCAGTCCGCTCGTCTGTACGTGGCCGCTTCGTGTCGCGACCCAACAGCTCGAGGAGGTCCGCCACGGTAATGATTCCAACCGGATTCGCGCCATCGGTGACCACGACGCATCCAATCGATCGACCTCTCATCAAGTTGGCCACCCTTCGCACCGGAGTCGCAGCATCGGTCGTGACGACGTGAGGGGTCATGAGGTCGTTGACCGTCCGGTTCTCCCTGACGGACGCGCCATTGGGACCACCGGCATCTCTGTCCGACACAATGCCGACCAGCTTCGAACGGCTCGTAACCAGCAAGTGGTGGATTCGGTTCTGCCGCATCAGGAGCCATGCCTCCTCCGCGGCGGTCCCTGGCGACACGGTCATGAGGTTTCTTGTCATTACATCGCCGGCTCTCATTGTCATGTCCTCTCTCAGGCGATTGCCGCTTCCGGATTCCCGTCGCCTCTCGCGAGTTCCCGGCAGGGTTTTCGGCGGTGCCGGGCGGTTGAAGCCACCGTTGCAGCTGCTCGCGGTCTGAAACCGAGATACAGCAAGCGTGCTGCCGACGGCGAGTCGGCGTGGCAGGTCAGCACGGATGTTCCTGGCAGCACATACGCTGGTCTGGACGTTGCACTGCGGTCCGTCGCGGCCGTTGCATGAAGTTGTCAGCGCTTGCCCTTGATTACGACGGGACGATCGCGATCGACGGCGCGCTCGATCCCGCCGTGCGCGAAGCCATCGCCGACGTCAGGCGCCGGGGAATCGTCGTGGTCCTGGCCACGGGCCGGCAACTCACCGAACTGCGGCGGGTCGCCGGCGATCTCGCGTGCTTCGACGCGATCGTCGCCGAAAACGGAGCCGTCCTCGATTTCCCGGCGAGCGGACGCCATACGATGCTGGCGCACGCGCCACATCCGGCCTTTCTGAACGAGCTGCGCCGCCTGCAGGTTGCCTTCACGGCCGGTGAATGCGTCGTCGAGGCGGATGCGTCCGCGGCGGCCACCATGCTGCAGGTCGTGCGATCTCTCGAGCTGGCGCTGACCCTGACGTTCAATCGCGGCCGGCTCATGGTGCTTCCGCAAGCCGTGGCCAAGTCGACGGGCCTTCGGCAGGCGCTGCGCGCGTTGCGCGTCTCCATCCACAACACCGTCGCCATTGGGGACGCGGAAAACGATCACGATCTCCTCGACGCGTGCGAAGTCGGCGCGGCGGTGGAATGGGGAAGCCCGGCGCTGAAGTCGGTGGCCGACGAAACAATTCTCGGCGCTGGTCCAGCGGCTGTGGGTGACTACATCCATCGCCTCCTGGAACAGCCCAGGCTGTCTGCCGCCCAGATGGGCCGGCGCCGGCTCCATCTTGGGTACGAGCACACTGGAGCGGAGGTCTCCCTCGCGGTGCGGGGTCGGACGATTCTCGTCGCGGGCGAGCCGGGGACCGGAAAGTCGTGGCTGGCCGGTCTCCTCTGCGAACAACTGATCTTGCAAGGCTACTGCGTGTGCGTGGTCGATCCCGAGGGCGACTATCCGTCGCTCGCCGCGTTGCCGGATGTCATGATGCTCGGAGGCGACGATCCCCCGCCCACGGCTCGCGAGCTCGCGCGGGCGCTGGAGCACCCCGACGTCAGCGTCGTGATCGACCTGTCGAAGCTGGTCCACCGCGACAAGGTGGGTTACGTGCGCACGCTCATGCCGCTGCTCGTCGCCATGCGGCGCCGCACCGGGCTGCCGCACAAGATCCTGCTCGACGAGGCGCACTATTTCCTGGGGGACGTCGACCATACCTGCATGATCGATCCCGAGCTGGCCGGATACATCGTCGTGACCTACCGCATCTCGGCGCTGGATCCGGCCCTCAGACAGACAGGGGACGCGGTGACGTTGGTGACCCGTGAGACAAACATCGACGAAGTAACGGCACTCCTCGGGATGTGCCGGCCGCAGCCGCCCCCGACGGCCTCCACGAGCCTCTTTCGCGATCTACAGACGAACGAAGCAGCGTTGCTCCCCGGCGCCCTGGAGTCTCACGGCTCGATTCGGCGGTTCCAGCTCGCGCCGAGACTGACCGAGCACGTGCGCCACCGCACGAAGTACGTCGACATGCCGGTCGCCAACGCGCACGCCTTCGTGTTTGCGGAAGGCGGACACTCGGGGCCGCGGGCGCGCACGCTCAAACGGTTCATCGATCTTCTGCTTGAGCTTCCTTCCGAGCGGCTGGCTGGACATCTGCACCGGCATGACGTGTCGCGGTGGATCGGCGACGTCTTTCGAGATCGGCCGCTCGCGCTGCGGATTCGGACGCTGGAATCGCGAATTCTCAGTGACGACGCACGCGACGTTGCCGGCACCATCGCCCAGACAATTCGAGCACGATACGAGACGACCGCGACGCGACCTGACGACTAGGGTACGTCGTGTCCGCCTTCAGGCGGACGGCTCAGGTCCGGCTCACGCCGGGCACTACGTACGAATCGGTCGCCCGCTACTTCGATTGGATGGATTCGATGAACGCGACGACGTTTTCAATGCGGATGCGGTTCATCCGGTCCCGAGGGTCCAGTGCCTGGAAGATGGGCCCCCACACGGGCATGTCGGCCGAGCCATGGGCCAGGGAAGGTTCGCGGTCACCCGTCACAAAGCGTTCCACGCGGGCGGTCGGAAAACGGCCGCCGTTGCGCCTCGCAATGGCGGTGAGGTCAGGCGGCCGACGATTCAGCGCAGGCGCAACCGGGCCGTCGCCCTTCCCTTCGCGGCCGTGGCAGGACGCGCAGTAGAACCGAAAAAGGTCGCCGCCGGACATGGACGGAATCAACAGGGGCGGTGGCGTCCGCCCCGTCTGCTGACCGGCGACTCTGAGGTCCCAGGCGCTCATCAACGCGAGCGCCGCAAGCGCGCCACAGATCACCCTCTTTGATCGCCGCATGCGGCCCCCTTCA
Source organism: Vicinamibacteria bacterium (assembly GCA_041485905.1). Taxonomy (GTDB): domain Bacteria; phylum Acidobacteriota; class Vicinamibacteria; order Vicinamibacterales; family CAVVIG01; genus JAHFUI01. Next base: position 33,322 of record JBGPKK010000033.1, on the reverse strand, counting down.
GCAGGTTGTCGTGCCATTAATGACCCGCCCGTTCCTGAATCGTCTCGAGATACCGGACGAGCGCTTCGATTCGTGCCTTGATGGCGTCTTCGGGAAGGCCCTCCCGCCACTTGAACGCGTCGCCCCACACCGGCATCTCCATCGTGCCATGGGCCTTCACGGCGCGGCCATCGACGATGCTGTGAATCCTCGGGCCGTTGAAGACCCCGCCGTTGTGCTTGGCGAACTGCGTCAGGTCCGCCGGACGGGTCCGTAACTCCTCGGCGGCCGGACCGTTGCCCCGACCGGTGACCCCGTGACAACTGGCACAGTACGTCGCGAACAGATCCCGGCCGCTATCCACGACCGCCGTATCGGTTGTGCGCTGCGCACGCGTCAACACGGTGGTCGTGAGAACCAGCGCCAACGCCGTCGGGAGCAACTTCCACATTGTCTTTCTCCTGGTAAACTACACCTCTTCCAGACGTACTCAAGAGCCGCACCGCCCGGACTGCCGGATTTCCGGCACTCGTCCTTCGAGCTCCCCAGCACCTGACGGCACAAACCGTGCGTTGAGAGCGCTTGTCAAAGGAGCACGCATGGACACGGCCACGTCGTTCCACGGATTTCGACTTCCCCACCCGTTCAGGAGGGTCTAAATGGTCACGCTCAAGGAGGCACCAAATCGGTGCAGGGGCGAAGTACCGGCGCGGCTGGATCAGGCGCAGCTCGTCGAATCCCTTCGCAATCCGGCCGTCTTCGGTCCGGGAACAGCGACCGAGCGGGTCACGGTCATCGAGACGCACATCTCGTACGTCCTGCTGACGGGAAAATACGCCTACAAGATCAAGAAGGCCGTTGATCTGCAGTTCCTGGACTTCTCGACGCTCTCCGCGCGGCACTACTACTGTCACGAAGAGCTGCGACTCAATCGCCGGCTCGCGCCGTCGATCTATCTCGACGTGGTGGCGATCACGGGCACCGTTGAAGCGCCCGTCATCGGCGGCGACGGTCCGGTGCTTGAGTACGCGGTCAGGATGCGGCAGTTCGGTCAGGATGCGCTGTTGTCGGACAGGCTCGCGCGCGGCGTCCTGACCGATGCACACATCGACAGGCTGGCCGCAGTCGTGGCGCGGTTTCATGGTTGCACGAGCAGAGCCGGCGCCGATGCGCCGTGCGGAAGGCTCGACGACATCCTGCAGCCGGCGCTCGAGAATTTCACCCAGCTCCTGGCGGTGGTCGACGGGACACGGGACCGGTCAGATCTTGAATCGCTCCGCACCTGGACCGCCCGTGAGCACGCCACCTGCGCGGCCTTGTTTCGGGACCGGCGACAGAACGGATTTGTTCGCGAATGCCACGGCGACCTCCATCTCGGCAACATCGCGCTCATCGACGGCGACGTCACCCTGTTCGACCGCCTCGAGTTCAACGAATCCATGCGCTGGATTGACGTGATGAACGACGTCGCGTTCGTGGTCGCCGATCTGCAGGAGCGGAAGAAGCCCCGGCTGGCAGCCCGGTTCCTGAACGCGTATCTCGAGGCGACCGGCGATTACGAAGGGCTCGGCGTCCTGCGCTTCTATCTCGTGTACCGCTCGATGGTGCGCGCGAAAGTGGCGCGTTTTCGAATGCGTCAACTCGGGTCGCGGGACGAGGGGGAGACGCTGCAGGCTGAGTACCGCGCATTCGTGGATCTGGCGCGTCGTCACAGTCACCGGCCGCCGGCCGCCATCATCATCACTCACGGCCTGGCCGGCTCCGGAAAGACGACCTGCGCGCAATGGCTGGTCGAGCGCACCGGAGCCGTCCGCATTCGCACCGACGTCGAGCGCAAGCGGTTGCACGGTCTGGGGGCCGGCGCAGCCAGCGGCTCGCGAATCGGCGAGGGGCTGTACACCGCTGAGACCGGGCGCCAGACCTACGGACAGGTGTGCGCGCTTGCACGCGCGGTCGCGGCGGCCGGATACATCGCCGTCGTCGACGGCGCGTTCCTGAAGCGGTGGCAACGCGAGATATTCCGCGAGACCGCCGCGGCGCTCGGTCTGCCGTTTGTGATCGTCGCCGTGTCAGCCCCTGAAGCCACGTTGCGCGAACGCATCGCCCGGCGCCGCCAACGCGGTGACGACGCGTCCGAGGCCACGATCGCCGTGCTGGAAGCGCAGCTGCGTGCATGCGAGCCGCTCGACGCGGCGGAACTGCCATTCGTGGTGCGGTGGGGAGGCCGGCGGCCGAGCCACCGCGTAGTGTCCGCCTTCGGGCGGACCTGGCGCCGGTCCGGCTGAAGCCGGACACTACGTGTGAATTGCCTAGTGACCTTCGTTGAAGCGCGATCCGTGGGACGCTACGACCTGCCACTGACCGCCCCTTTTCGCCCAGACGTCAGTGAAGTGGTAGTGCCCGCTGCTGTCCTGGCCTGCGTACTGGCTCTCTTCTTTCTGGCTCGTAAAGGCCACGGCCACATCGCCATAGACGTTCACCGAGATTTCGTCGAGCACCATGGACTCCACTGCGTATTTCCCTGACTTGAGTTCGTTGACGGCAACCGTCTTGGGAAACGTGTGGGCCGTCGGACTGGTGCCGTTGAACTCGTCGGCGAGCAGCCGATCGAGCGCGCCGGCATCCTTCTTCACGATCGCAGCGGCCCAGTCGCGCTCCAATTGGGTGATGACCGCTTCGACATTTTCCGCCGTCGGTGATCCGCAGGCCACCCTTGCCGCGGTGGTGGCGGGAGCCGGCGAGGACGCCTTCTGAGCAGCCTGGGTCCACGCCGACGCGGCGAATGCCGAAACCAGAACGACAACGCCGAACCTGTAATGTTTCATCTGCCTTCTCCTTTGAATCTGACTGGTTTCACCCTCATTCAGTTGGCGCACGTCATCCTGCGGAGGACACGCGGCGCAACACCCGGAGCTCCGCACCCCGCTTGAACTCCTGCGCCAGATAGCAGATGTCGCGGTAGTCACTCGAGCCGCAGGGGGAAGCCAAGACCTGGTTCTGATTCGAGAGCTCTTCCCACTCTTCGTCGAGTCCCATGATCGCGTTGGCGGCGGCCGCGATCTGTTGATCCGTCGCGCCCGTAAACCGGCGCCGCATAATGGCCTCGACCTTCTGTCGATCCAACATAAGACCCCCAAACTCCTCCGACAGATGACGCCTGCGGTTTGTCGGGGCTCGCGCGGTGACCACTCCTGTGGCGCAGCGCGTTAGCGCTGCGAAACGCGCCTCGCAGGGCTTAGGCCCTGCGCCACATTGGTGCTACCCACGTCACGCAGCCGCCGGGTGACGAGCAAACCAGCCGACGATCGGATGTGTGATCGCCGCGAAGTCCTCGTAGCGCATCGCAATGGCGTCGGCGTGCGTGCCGGCGTTGAACACGATCCGATCCTCGGCGGCTAACGTGCCGTCCACGAAGACGGTATGCCTGTATAGAGGCCCGAGCGGGGGCATGGCGCCACGCTCGCAATCAGGGTACAGCCATCGGAGCTCGTCCTCGTCCGCCAGCCGAAGAGTGCGGGCGTCGGTGACTACCGCGAGCCGGTCGAAATCGACCTCGAGGTCCGCCGGGACGACGGCCTGGATCGGCTTACCGTCGGCGAAGCACACGACGGCCTTGGCCCAGTCGCGGCCGGGTACGTGCGTAACCGCCGCCTCTTCCTGCGCCGTGTACGCCGGCGCGTGTGGGAACACGGTGTACGCGACGTTCGCGCGTCGGAGAAACTCCTGAACGGCCGGGACCACTGCCATAAAGCCTCCTACCTGCTGACCGCCGGTTTATCGGAAGAACTCGTCGCTCGCCGATTGGTTGCAGCAATCAGCCTGCCGGGCCGGCTGCCAGAACTCCGCCGGCCGGCGACTCGCTTCCCTGAGATCTGCGGACGCCGGGCGACTATTCCGGCGGCACTCCCTATGCAACACACGTCTGTATGCGCACAACATCATGTTCAACGGTCGCGCTCTCAATCGCGCTCCTCGCTGCCGCTCCGGTGACGATGCGAGCTGCCACGCCGGAACAGTCGGCACTCGGCGTCCAAAATGTCACACCCGCCGGCGAGATCCCGTTTGAGCTTGGACCGCGCGAAAGAGCCGTCGATGCGACCGCCAGCTTCAAAAAGCCGCAGTCGCTGCGCCTGGCGGACGTCACCGTCCTGAGTCTTCACGATCGGACCGTGACGCTGCGTTTCACGATGGGAGGCATCCCTCTGCCGCCCTTCTCCACCACGTGTACGCCAGGGCAGGCGCTCGTGTCGGTGCGGGTCAACACTCTTACGCTGCCACGACCACATTGACGGCCGTGGCCGACTGAGCGGACCGTCTGGCGGCGGTGGAATCGGCGGCGGCGTGCATCGCCCTGGCGGCGCCGTGACCGCGCCGCGGCTGGTCTCTCAAGCGAAGCCGCGCTACGCGTATGAGCACTCTGCGAGAAGATCCAGGGCTCGGTGGCTTGAGCTCGTGGTGACACGCGAAGGGCGCGTCGAGCATCCCCGCGTTGTCCGCTCGCTGGATTCTGGGCGGGCTAATGACGAATCGATGATGACCACGCGTGCCGCTTCCGAGGTCACTCGACGAGCGGGGCTGAACGACGCCCCTTCGCTAGACCCCGACAGCAACACCACGAACGCCACGCTCGTGCGCCTTGACCGCCCCCCTGCGGCGCCGTGCGTAGTCCTGCAGACGCCGTCTGACCGCGTCGAACGCTTCGCGGACGACCAGCTGCACGTCGATACGCATGGCGTCGACCTCGAGAGCCTTCACCCATGCGTGCTCGTCCTTCGCGGAGGCGTGCAGGGTTGACGCGCGCGTCACTGCAATGTCATCGTCCGGCACCGTGAGATTGATACGCACGTGAAAGGGATTCCCCTTCTCATGGTGGCGGTGCGGGACTTCGACCAGCACGCGGCACGAGGTAATGTCGCCGCAGTACGTGTTCAGCCTCTCGGCGCGCTGTCGGATGTCGTCCTCAATCAGGGCCGATCGACGGAGATTGCGGAATCGGATTTCGACTGGGAGTTTCATGGTCAGCCCCTTGTCGATCGGTGCTGGAGGGAGCCAGGTGTCGACGGGGATTTTCATCGGCAGCCTCTCTGTGGAACGATGCTGCGAACACGGCGGCTGGAGACCGCCACCGCAATGATCGTGCCCCCTTTACCGCCTCGCTATTACCGCTCTCCGCCCGATCCATCCGACGACGGCGCCTAACAAAATCCCTGCGGCCACGGCCAGTCCGACCGTCAGGAGCGGCGCCCGATTGACCCGATGCGCGGCAGAGTCGCGCAGGTCTTCGAGGTCATGCATACCGCGTGTGATCGCCCGCTTGCTGCATCGCTGGCAAGCGTGTCTGGGCCCTCAGTCTTTGAAGCTGTGTCGCGCCTCCAGTCAGATCGGTTCTGACAATCCCAGCGTCGTGAGCACTTCGCGAAGCTCCTGTTCGACCTGTCTCAAGCGCTCAATGACGGTGAGCGTCAAGGCGACCGTCGACCGAGGGAAGGGTGGCAACGGCGCGATCCGTGCCCGCGAGACGGTGTCGTGAAACATCCGGAGGTCGTCAGACGCCTTCGCGACGACCTCTAACAAGTCATCAATTGCCACGTGAACGGTTTCAGCAGGTGCGGGGTCCATTTCAGCCTCCTACGGGAACACCCGAGTTCAGGGTACGTGCGCGCCACCTTGTTGATCGCGCCGAAGGTCGAGGCCTCCGGCATTCAGAATCGCCCCCCGAGTACGGCAATCGCAATCACGCGTGCGCCGAGATCCCGACAGCACTTGACGCGTGTCGACAATCCACGCCATTTCACGCCCCCCGGTTCCGAGGTCTGGAGCGGGAACACCGTCAGCGATCCCGCAGTTCCGCGATCGATCACCCGCCAGGGCCTTGTGCAAAGGCCGCACCCGACCGAGTTGGTCTGCCTCTTGCTCCTGGGCTAGGAGCGTGTCGGAGAAATGGGAACGCGCTCCCAGTAGGCCGGCTTCGCCCGTAAGCGCACAGGAGGCGTCGTATGCATCGAACTGTGGTCGTCTTATGCTGTGCCCTCGTGCTACTAGCACCGTGTCACGGAGCGGCTCAGGCGGTTCAGTCCTTCGAAGACCTCGCGCTTCGGGTGAACCTCGACGATCAGCTTCAGGTTGAGGACCAGTCGGGAGTCAAGGCCACCGGTCGCCTCACGCGCCTCACGCGCGATAAGATCACGATCCAGACCGATGCCAGCGAGAAGGGTTTCTCGAGCGACACCGTTCGCGAGGTTGCCGTGCGCGGCCACTCGCTCCGCAAGGGCGCACTCATCGGGGCCGGGGTGTTCGCAGTTCTTGGCGCGGTGGCGGTCTCCAGGCACGGAAACGCAGGGGCCGGAGCGCTCGGCGCCGCCCCGATCGGCGCGGGCGTCGGACTGACTATCGGGGCACTCACCTCTCAGATGAGGACCATCTATCGTGCGCCAGAGAATCGCGCGTCCGTTCCGCGGTCGCGGGACGCCATCGGTGTTCAAGCCAGCCTGCTCGAGGACCTTGCACTTCGGGTCAACCTCGACGACCAGCTCCTGGTCGAGGACCAGTCGGGCAGGACCACCGGTCGCCTGACACGCCTCACGGCCGACGAGATCACGATCCAGACCGATGCCGGCGAGAAGCATTTCACGCGGGAGACGGTTCGCCGGGTCGCCGTGCGTCACCAGCCACTCCGCATGGCTACGCTCATCGGGGCCGGCACGGGCGCGGCCTTGGGCGCACTGGCCGCCTGCACGGGCCCGGAACGCAGTGAATGCGCAGACGGCCCGATCCTCCTGGGTGGCCTGGGCGCGGGCGTCGGAGTGGCCGTGGGGGCACTCATCCACAGGACGACGATCGTCTACCCCGAGCCGGAGAAGCGGACATTTGTTGTGCCGGCGATCTCGCGTGATGCTGTCGGCGTCCGGGTGAGTTTGCATTGGTAACGGCAGGGAATTGTCGTCAACGCAGACAGTGCTCATGACCAGTGGATCGCAGCAGGCGCTCGAGGATCGCCACCCTGTAGCGCCGGCTCCTGTGCGTGGAGGAACCACCGATCGAGGACGACGTGCCGCACGAAGGCCGGTGTCTGGAGCAGCCGCCTGGCGACCGCCGCTCCACAAGACGCCGGCAGCAGCCAGGTTGGCGCGTATGAGGACGGTCCCGTGCCAAACCGTGCCTGAAGCCGCTCCCGGTACGGCTCCAGCCGGTTCCTGGTGTACTGCGCGTTCGCCTCGATAATCGTCAGAGCCGCGAGCAGTCCTGATTCGACGGCCGGACGGATCCCCTCGCCGCTCTGAGGATACGCGAGACCGGCGGCGTCGCCCACCAGCATCACGCCCGCATCGACGACACGCCGAGGCGCCGGGTCGTACAACGAATACGCGTGCCCCCGCCATCGCCACGAGCTCGGTGGCGGGATCTTCAGCCTCGTCCGGAGGAACCCGACAAACTGTGCCGTCGCGGCCGGCAGCGACTGGCGGTCCAGACGACCGAGACCGACGTTCAGATACGCGCCCTTGCGGAAGCACCACCCGTAACCTTTCAGATCCCGGCAGAAATAGAGCTCCGGCGACTCACGTGCGATCGTGAAGGACCGAGCCTCGGCGGCATCGATCGGGAACTCCGTCTCCTGCGCGACGACCAGCGGCGCGGCGTTCCTGGGACCGTTGACCCATCGCGCGACAGGACAGAAATGACCGCCGGCGCCAATCAGCATCGGCGTGCGGATGATGTTGTTGACGAGCCAGTCTCCGCCGTGCTTCCGGATGCTCGTCATCGGCATCCCCAGCGTGAGGCGTGCGTTCGATCGCTCCAGGAGATAGTGATCGAACTCGCAACGGCGGATGCCGAAGCTGACCGGGCGGCCGTAGCGCGTCTCGATTTCTTCACGACCACCGATGAGGCCGACCTGAAATCCGGTGATGGGTTGGAACGTCCGTCCCTGCCGATACTCCTCCGTGTCGAGACCCAGTCCGGCGACGACCTGCGGTGTGATCCATCCCGCGCAGACCTTGTCGCGCGGAAATACGGCGGCGTCGATCACCATCACGTCGAGGCCGGCCTGACCCAGCTTCCACGCGCAGGTCGATCCCGCCGGTCCACCGCCTACGATCAGCGCGTCGCATGCGTCCATGACCCAGCCAATCCGGTGTGCTTTAACCGCCGCGCGTCCACGGCATCGCGTTGCTCGCCCCGCGCGCGAACACCACCTGGAAGAGCTGCATCGAGCCCGTGGTGAACGCCGCCTGCGACCCGGCCAGGTAGAGCCGCCAGGCGCGGACGAACGACTCGTCGAACATGTGCGCGACCTCGTCGGCGGCGGCGTCGAACCGCCGGCGCCAGTGCTCGAGCGTCGCCGCGTAATGCAGTCGCAGGTTCTCCACGTCGAGCACGGACAAGTCCCAGGGCTCGAGGACGCCCTCGAAGACCTCGGGGAGCGTCGGCGGGTACGCTCCGGGAAAGATCCGTTTCCGGATCCACGGATTCAAGGGGCCCGGCCGGTTTCGGCCAATAAAGTGGAGCAGGCCGCGCCCGCGATCCGTGAGCGAACGAGCGATGACGCCACCGAGCGTCGGATAATCCGCCAGGCCCACGTGCTCGAGCATGCCGACCGATACGAAGGCGTCGTATTCGCCACGCGCGTTGCGATAGTCGTCCTCGACGAACTCGACGCGATCGGCGAGCCCCTCCCCTTCCGCCCGGTCCCGCGCGTAGGCAATCTGCTCGGTCGAGAGATTGAACGCCCGAACCGTCACGCCGTACTCCCTGGCCATGAACAGCGCCAGCGATCCCCACCCGCACCCCGTTTCAATCACCCGCTCGCCCGGCTTCAGTCCGAGCTTCCGGCATACCAGATCCATTTTGGCGATCTGCGCCTCCTCGAGGGCGCAGCCCGGAGTCGGAAAGTACGCGCACGTGTAGACCATCTCGCGATCCAGCCAGAGCCGATAGAACGCGTTCCCGAGGTCGTAATGCCGATGCACGTTCTCCCTGGCGGCACGCACGTCGTTCGATCGCTGCCGCAACCGCCAGGACCGTGACGTCGAGCCCCCCAGACCACGATAAATCTCATTCAGCATCGCCACCAGATCGCCGCGGAGCTCCACGGCACCGAACATGTAGGCTTCTCCGAAATTCAGGTCGGGATCCCAGACCCAACTGAACAAGGCGTGGCGGTTCTTGAAGACGATCGTCCCGACCGGCGCACCCCTCGTCGACGGCGCTTCGAATCCATCCCAGAGCGTAAAACGGATGCGCGCGGACGCCACGGTGCGCTGAATCCGCGCGAGCGCCCAGCGATCCAGCGCGGTGGAGGCCATCGGCGCGACCTCACTGGAAAAGGTTGGGACCGGAAACGCATGCACGTGTCGCGCCTTCATCGCCGGCTCCTCGCACTCTGCACGCTGAAGCGATGCTCAACGAACAGAGACCATAGCACCGAACGCGCACCGGGTTGCCGGATTTTCCGCAATTGGCTCTCCTCGGTCGCCCCCTCGTGTGACCGCTGCAATAGCCTTGCTGGCGGTCCTTCGATCGAACCCTTTTCGAAGTGAGTCGGGTCTTACATGAGGAGGGCTGGGACGTCACCGGCCGATTCAATGTCCGCCAATATCTGCGGCGAACACTCCACCACGATTGCCGGCGCTACGTGCTGCTGCAGGCCACATCTCCCGAGTTCCTGCTCGACGCCGTATGTCACGACCTTGGCGCGGCCGCGCTCCTGCCAGCCACCATCGCGGTCTACGAGCTTGCTGACGGGGAGACGGCAGTCCTCGTGAACGATTTTAGCCCCAGTCGTTGCAGACCATGGCTGGCAAGACGCGGCTCCCGCATTGGCGAGCCTCGCCGATCGGGAACGCGCGCAGCTGGCCCGCGCGCTCGCGCGGCTGCAGCGTCTGGCGCCTCGGGAATCGGCGGCACTCGTCTCTTAATGCGCATTCGCGCGAAACGCCCTGAGCAACGGCCGGAATCCCATCGCAACTTCTTTCGTCAGATGTGCCGCGGTTCCGGCAGGGTCGCCGAATCCGCGCCATCGATCCAGCGCGTCACCCACTTGGAACGGAAACATCTCCACACCATTCAGAACGGAGTCCGTGGCGTGTGACTTGCAGCCTTTTCAGGTGCTCGGGTCAGACGCGGAGCGACCGCCGCCGACAAGCCACCCTGTGGCCCTGCTTTCGAGACGGGTCGGGAGACTGACCCTCCGAGGGCTGCATCGGGGAAGGGCGGGCGATGTCAGATCCTCCGTCGTTGTGACCCGACTTCCTTTTTCTTCTGAGCATTCCACACGCACTTACTTTACTCCTCTCCGTGGATCTCATGGACGAAGTGAGCTCGCGCTTCGACCTCGGCCAGCTTCGCCGAAGCGTACAAGGACGCCTCGGTCAATACGCGTTTCGCCTCGTCGTTCGGCAACGCGCGCAACGCGGGCGAATCCAGGCCTCGCGCGCGCAGAAACTCCTCGATCAGCGCCTTCTCCAACGATCTCTCAGGTTCCTCCACCGCACGGGCGTCGGGTTCTTTCGCCGCCATAGCTTCCCTCCACGCAACTCTGACATCGCAAGGGCTTAATGACGCACTGTCAGCACGGGACATGTCGCTCGTCGAACGACCTGGTTCGTCGTTGAGCCAAACAACATCAGGTCGGCCGCATTTCGGCCGTGAACTCCCATCACGATCAGATCGGCGCTGTCCTCTGCTGCGACGCGCAAGATCTCCACGTACGACTTTCCGTGAGCCACCCGCCGCACAGTCGCGCCACGATCCCGGACTGCCTCGGGCATCAGTGCCTTGAGCCGTTCGGTCGCGCTCTTCTCCAGGTACCGACGGAATTCAGCCAACGCGGTCGCCTGGTCCGGCGGCAGTTCCTTTAACACCGGCGGTGGTGGCTCCTGCCACGGCCACTCGACGACATGCAGCACCGTCAGCGCAGCGTCAGATTCCTTCGTGAGCGAGCATGCGAGCTCCAAGGCACTCAGGGACGAGTCGGAGAAATCCACCGCGCACAGCAGCCGCCTGAACGGAAGCTTTGAGATTGCCTGCGCCTGAGGTGGCACCGTCAGCACTGGACAGCGAGCTTTCCGCAGCACCTTTTCTGTGACCGACCCGAGAACCAGGTGCTCAAAGCCGCTGGCGCCGTGCGTTCCCATCACGATCACGTCTGCAGGAAGCGAAGAGGCGAGATCGATGATGTGCCGTGCTGGTTGCCCTACTTCGACGAGAACATCGACACCGACATCGTCGGCGGCCCTCGCTGTCGCAATCCACGCAGTTGTTTCTGCCCGTACGCGCGTCAGCTCAACATCGGGAACGCGATCTCCAGGGTCGGGTCGCCCCGGAACAGGCATGAACATCGGGCTATAGACGTGAAGCGCCGAAATGGAAGCCTTGTACCAGCGAGCAATCGCGAGGGCATGCTTGATCGCGTGTTGCGAGGCCTCAGAAAAATCGACGGGACAGAGAATTCGCGTGATCGTCACCATGGGTTGACCTAGCCTACCCGTCACCGTGAGACGCACCACGTCGAAAAAACCGAAACTCGACGCCGTCTTGCAACGATCTACGCCACCTTGACGGTGACCGCCTTCGGTTTGCCGTTTGACGACTTCGGAAGGTGCACATTCAGCACGCCCTCCTTGAATTCGGCCGACAGCTTGCTCGCATCGACCTCCGTGGGCAACGCAAAGCGGCGCACGAACTTGCCGTACTCGCGCTCGATCTTGTGGAACCTCCTGCCTTTCTCTTCTTTCTCCTGCTTGCGCTCGCCTTCGACGGTGAGCACGCCATCCTCGAACTCGACCTTCACATCGTCTCTCTTGACCTCAGGAAGATCGGCCTTGATGACGTACTCGTTGTCCGTCTCCTGGATATCGACTGCTGGTGCCCATTCGGCAAACGACAGGTTGTCGCCATCGATGCCTCGGAGCGGACGCTCGCCGACCATGCGATTCAGCCGCGCCTGGATTCCTTCGAGCTCACGAAATGGATCCCATCTCACGATGTTCATAAAGACCTCCCTCGGCCCCATTTCGAGCAACGCACGTGCCGGCGTGATCGAAGTATCTCTGAGCGCCTTTTCGGGTTGGTGCCTTCAAACGGTGACGGATTTCCGGCAATCAGCGGCGCGTCCCGCCACAAGACCGGAATGCCGCGAGCCACGGGGAGCGCAATTCCTGCTAAATCGCGCCGCCTGCGCGACGGGCACGGAGCTTGCCGGCCCGTCTGCGCGAGCTCTTTACTCGAAAGGAATCACAGATGTTTGGAACTGCCGTCGCCTACGTCGTCGCGATCATCATGTTGTTGTTTTGCGGGCTCAGCGCCTTTGCGCTGATACGTACGGTCAACCACTTCGATCCACCGGAAGCCCGCGACTTGCCGGAACAGGCTCAGCATAAAGGGGCGGTGTAATCGGTTCGGGATCGCGTCAGATGCGATGGTACCTGGCTGCGGGCCTGGCTGTGGTGCGCTCGCCCCGAGCCAGTCGACGATGGCGGCGAGTCGTTTCGCGGGCGCGGGCGCGCAACTTGCACAAACAGACTTCGCCGTTTCAGGAAAGGATCGATCGATGCCCCAAGTTCGTCGGATTCTGTTTGCCTCTGATTTTTCGAAGGCGTCGCGCAAGGCGTTCACGACCGCAATCGCAATGGCGAAAGCCAGCCGGGCCACGTTGACGATTCTCCACGTCATCGTGCCGTTTACGCCGATCGTTCCCGAGCACTACATCAACATGGAGACATGGGAACAGATCGATACCCAGGCAAGGCGGTGGAGCCAGCAACAACTCCGCAGATTGACAGAGAAGGCCAAGACAGCAGGAATTCGAGCCGTCGGTCTCCTGCTAGAAGGCGACCCTGCTCAACAGATCGCCCGCACGGCTCGATCGAAACATGCTGACCTCCTCGTCGTCGGAACCCACGGCAGAACTGGATTGGCCAAGTTCCTTGTCGGAAGCGTCGCGAGTCGCCTGGTCGCGACAGCGTCGTGCCCTGTCGTAACAGTTCGAAGCCAATAGGCACACATGACGTCGGCTGGCGCCTCGTGCTCGACATGGCGTTCGATCGTGGTCTTGCCGCGACCGCAGCGCGCACACGAAGCGGCGTAGAAAAGACTGGTCTCGGACTCTTGCGGATGTCGACTCTGGAAGCGACGACAGCATCGGCCGCAAGGTGTGATCGGTATCCAAGCAGCCGTTGACGCGTCTCACGCATGACGCGAACCGACGGAATCGAGGTTGTTGCCGTCGTCACGGTGTGACGACGAGATGATTCTCGACCTTGCTCACCCCAGGGGCCGACCACGCCGCGCGTTCCGCCTCCTGCTTCTCAGCCCACGACGTCACGGAGCCCGTCAACGTGACCGTGCTGCCGTCGGCTTTGACGCGTACGTGTCCGGCATCGATTTCCGCGCTTCGCTTCAGCGCGTCCTCGATCAGCACGTTCACCCGCTCCGGCGAGGCGACCGGCCTGATGTAGATGGCATTCGACACGCTCTTGACGCCCTTCAGATGCCTCACCGCTGACTCGGCAGCTGATCGCTGATAGTTCCACTCCACGCCGCCCTCGAGCGTGATGAATCCGTCTCGCACAGTAACCGTGACGGTACGGGGAACGTTCGTGTGGCTCTGAAGTGCATGAACCGCGTCCTGCGCGATCTCCGGATCGCTCCGCTCGTCACGCACTTTGACATGGATGTCGTTGGCGACACCCCGGACACCGCGAACGCGTTTGACGGCCTGTTCCGCCGACAACTTCTGTGCGTAGCTGTCAACGAACCCGGTCAACGTGATGACCCCGTCGGACGCACTGACGGCGACCCCCTTCACGTTGATCTCCGGTTCGCAATCGAGCTGCCGCTGCACAGCGTCGTGAAGTTGGCCATCGGTCTGCCACAGTAAGCTGGTACCCATCAGAGCTTCCTCTCTAAATCCTGTTGGCACTGACTTCCATCAGCCCCCCTGGGAGCGCCGTCGGCAAACCGCGGTCAATGCCCATTCGCTGACGAGTGCCAATATGGGGGCAGGGCCGCCTTCGTCTCGAGAAGAATCTCGAGCGTTTCACGGCGATCGTCTGGTGTCAGACTCGCAAACCTGTCGCGCGTGTCGTGTCCTGTCAACACGTCGTAGAGGCGTTGATAGACGCGCTCTTGCACGCGGGCCGGCATGTGATCGAACACCTCGCTGTAGATCATGTAGGAAAGCGGATAACGAAAGAGCCGGGTCCGCAGATCGAAATCCCGCAGCGAGCGCCCTCGATCGTCGCGAGGGCCACGGCGCGGAAACGTCTTGGTAAACGTGGACACGCCAGCGACAGGTTCTCGAAGAGGAGCCTCGTCGACGAAGAGCATGTAGCCAACGAGGTCGTCGATCGCCTGGTCGAGACTGCGGGCCACGCTGTCGTTCACCCAGCTCCGCTCGGCCCGCTCGTATTGGCGCGAGAGGCCAAGAATCCGATTCGTCACCCCCGTCTGATGTTCCAGCGTCATCAGCGCGACAATATCGCTGGTCGCCGTCAGGTAATTCGCCGCGTCAAACCTTCCGGCGAGGGCTGTGACGTTCCCATTGGCTGACTGGTCGAGATCGACCGGACGATCGGGATCCGGCGCGACGGCGTTCCCCATGTGCGGTTGCGATCCGTGAGTGCCGGTCACATACCATCCTCCCCAACGCTCTTCGAACGGCGTGCGATGGTCGGTCGTCCCGAAGAAGCTGCCGCCGAAGAACGGGAGCCCCTCCGAATTTGGAATCACGGAGGCGACGACCAGGCCGGCCGCGCCGTGATTGCCGGGGAGGTGGCAGAACGCACATTCGGTACCCCGCCGCTGGAATCGAGGGGTGTCCGACTGACGCGCGGCTAACGTGTAGAAGACGACTCCCTGGTCGGCGTCCAGGGACAGCACTTCGAGTACTTCTCCACCCTGCACCGACCCGACGGCGACCGTGTCGTTGAAAAAGATCGCCCGCGGAGCCCGCGGCGAAATCAAGGCCTGCTGGAAGCTCGTCTTCGAGAACACCAGCACCTGCGAGTCGACGTTCAGATCGAGCCGCTCGAGCAGACTCGCCAGATAGCCGGATTTGGGACGGAACTCGAGGGACGCTTCAGCGCGTTCCAGTTGTCGCTCCAGGCGAGTGACGGGATCATGCAGAGCCGGGCCGTCAGACGCCTCCGCCATGGCATGGTCGTCTCGAGCCAGTGCCACAGCGACAGACATCACGACAGCGCCGGCCACAATCGTGAGTGCGGCGCGGCGAACGCGGACTCTCACGACGTCATCTCCCCGGACCTCCCTGCCCAGAAGTCTTCCCGATGAACGGTGAAGGCCGCAGCAGCGGCTGCGGCCCTCGCCCCGGATCGCCAGAGATCTGATTCACGGCTCGCGCCCTTACTCGACGGTTATCGGTACGCCGTGCGCCTCTGGGTCACCGGCGAACTGGAACTCGGTCAGGACCGCACAGCCCACCATGGGATCGCGGTCCGTCCTCATCGTGAACTTCTCCACCGACTTCGCCTCGCGTGGAATGCACGCGAACATCGTGAGTAGTTCCCTTGCGCCCACGCCCGGTTCGAACCGGTACACCGTCGTGCACGGCTCGTGGACATACATCCTGTCGTCGTGGACAATCACGACCGGTCCCATCACGATCACGTCTCCGATTCGGGTCGGCTCGGCGAAATTCACAATCGCGGTCTGGACGTCGGGGACCGTACGGTTACCGTTGGTGGCCATCGCCGTCGGGACCAGCACGAAGCCTAGGAGCAACAAGCCCAGAACGATCCTCGCGTGTGACCGCATACCCCACCTCCTGACTGACCGCCGAGAATCCGTCGATCTCGACCGACTGACACGGGCAGCCGCAACGACCGTGCCGTCGCCCGATCCTGTTTTGACGTGACGGGATGCCGGCCATGCGGCTGGCACAGGCCGTGCGTGGGGAGAGACGGTTCGCGGTGAACGCCGGCAACTTCCGGAGGTCCGTTATGATCGAACGCGCTTTCCAGTTCCTCTTTGCCCTGGCTCTCGTCGCCCCACCGGCCGCCGTCGTCATCGGCCTGCTGCTGCTGGCTGTGCACCCTCGTCGTCCCCGTCGCGTCGGTCATGCGGCGCGTCCGGTCCGGGTCTGATCCCGTGGCCACCCTCAGCGCACTCGAAAACAGCGGCTTTGGGATCTGGGTCCGCGAGTCAGGCTCGTTGTGGTCGTACCCCACGATCATCTTTCTTCACTCGCTCGGGTTGTCGTTTCTCGTCGGCATGAACGTGGCGCTGAACCTTCGCCTTCTGGGCGTTGCGCCGGGTCTGCCGCTCGCGCCGCTGGACAAGCTCTTCCCCATCATGTGGTTCGGGTTCTGGATGAACGCCGTTTCAGGGGTCGCGCTCCTGATCGCGGATGCGACGACGATGATGATCAGCCCGGTGTTCTGGGTAAAGATGACCTGTATCGCCGCGGCCGTCGTCATCATGGTGCTCATCAAGCGACAACTGTTCTCCACACCTCGGGTGGAGGTGACTCCACTTCCGCTCAGAGCGAAGTTCCTCGCCGCCTCGTCGCTGTTGTTGTGGGCCGGCGCGATCACCGCGGGCCGTTTGACGGCCTATCTCGGCCCGGTGGCCGGCCTGAAAGGCAGGTAGACCGATGCCGCTCGTCGAATCCTTTTCGCGATGGATTCATGGCACACGGCTGTCGTGGGCGGTGCGGGGCGGCTATCCCTGGCTCTGGCCCGCGTGCGAGACGCTGCACTTCGTCGGCATGGCGCTCTTGATCGGCATCGTGGGCCTGCTCGACCTTCGGATGCTCGGCTTCGTGAAGGGTCTGCCGCTCAAACCGCTGAATCGGTTGCTGCCATGGGGGATTTTCGGATTCGCCATCAATCTGACCACCGGGTTCATGTTCTTTGCCGGCGATCCCTTTCAATACATCCACAACGCGGTGTTCTGGTTCAAGATGGCGTTCGTCGTCCTGGCCGGCATCAATGTTGGCGCGTTCTATCTCACCGGCATCTCCCGGCGCGTCGATTCAGTGCAGGGCGGAGAGGACGTCCCGACATCCGCAAAGCTCGTCGCGGCCACTTCTCTGTTCCTGTGGATCGGGGTGATGTATTGGGGACGGATGCTGCCGTTCCTCGGCGACGCGTTCTAGGCGGTTCCGCCCCCAGATACCGCACACGGTCTCGCGGCGGCCGGGCTGGCGCGGCTCCTGCAGGGTGGAAGGCGAGGAGTGAATTCACAATGCCGACGAGAACGATGCTGGCGTTTGTCGCGGCCGCACTGTTTCTTACGACCGGACCCGTGTTGGCCCGGACGGCCAGCTGAAGGCAGCCGGCATGGTCGTCACATTCTCCGATCGGGAAGCCGCGGGTCGGGAGGCGTCTTTCGGGCTCGGCCGATAGCTTCAGATGCGACCCGCGAGGGTTCGTGTGAGGTCGGCTTGCGGGAAGGACCCCATGACATCGATCGACTTGTCGACGACATACCTTGGTCTGCCACTCGGCAACCCCTTCATGGCCGGCGCATCCCCGCTCGGCGATCACCTGGACACGGTCCGGCGGCTGGAGGACGCGGGCTGCGCGGCGATCGTGCTGCACTCGCTCTTCGAAGAGCAGATCACACAAGCCGAATCGGGCCGAATTCATCAGATGGATACGCTCGATCGTCGGTTTGCCGCTGTCGTGTCCTATTTCCCCCAGCCGGACGAATACGCACTCAGCCCGGAGGCGTACCTGGAGCACCTGCGGCAGATCAAGAGTGCGGTCAGGATTCCCGTGATTGCATCGCTCAACGGGACCACACCGGCAGCGTGGCTGAAATTCGCGAGACTGATCGAGGAGGCCGGCGCCGATGCCATTGAACTTAATGTGTATGAGGTCGTCACCGATCCCGATCAGACGGCCATGGCCATCGAAGAGGCTCTGCGCCGGATCGTGCGGGATCTCAAGCACGAGCTGAAGATCCCGATTGCGGTCAAGCTATCCCCGTTCTTCACCGCATTCAGCAACCTCGCTCGGGAGCTCGACCGCGCAGGAGCCGATGGGCTGGTCGTGTTCAACCGGTTCCTTCAGCCGGACATCGACCTTCGGCATCTGGCCGTCTGGCCGCGACTGGAACTGTCGGAGAGCGCTGAACTCCTGTTGCGACTCCGGTGGCTCGCGATCTTGCACGGTCGCGTACGCTGTTCGCTCGCCGTGACCGGCGGCGTGGCTGCCCCAAACGACGGGATCAAGGCGATCCTGGCGGGCGCACACGTCGTCCAGATGGTCTCCGCGATTCTGCGCCATGGGCCGTCGTATTTCGCCTTGATGCGCGCCGAGCTTCGGCGCTGGATGGAGTCTCTCGAATTCGCTCGCCTGGACGACATCCGCGGTCGGCTCAGCCTGGCAAATACCACGGCGCCGAGTGCGTTCGAGCGCGCCCAGTACATTCGAACGCTGAGTGGGTGGAGTTCGTGGTTCGGCTACCAGGCGTACCTCCGCGCGCACGACGACGGCTCAAAGCCGCCGTCGTGAGACCGCCGGCGCGACCATGCCGCGTGGCAGGTGTTGTCCCAGGTGGGTACGGCTATCGCCCGGCCGACGCGTGCGCTTCGAGGACGAGCGACAGAATCTCGTCCACCTCGAATGGCTTCGGGATCACGCGATACGCACCAAGTTCCAGCGCGCCCCGTTCGATCTCGGGGGTCCCGAACGCGGTCATCATGATGACTTGCGCGCCGGGCGCAATCCGCCGGATGGCGGCCAGCAGTCCCAGATCGTTCGAATCTGGGAGTCGGTAGTCCAGCAACACCACGTCCGGGGGGCGCGGCGCGTCCTCCAGTGCCTGCAGGGCTGACCGGGAATCCACCGCTTCGGTGACCATGTGGCCCGCAGCCGCCAGAGTTTCCGACAGCGACCACCGAATCAAGAGCTCATCGTCAACGACGAGCACGTCAAGTGACCCGGATTTTTTCGCCATCAGTGCGGAAACTGACCACCCCACTCCAGCCCACGACGGGGAACAACGATCCGAGGCCGAGGCGAATTCAAGATTCGGACCGTTCAGACGCCCTGCACTGGGAATTGGAGCACCACGACAGTGCCACCTGACGGGGGACAGTCGAGCATGATCGTGCCACCGTGACTCTCGATCAGCCGCTTGGCGGTCGATAGGCCGAGGCCGGTACCACGAGCCTTCGTCGTGAAGAACGGCGTAAAGAGGCGATCGCGGACCTCAGACGGCACGCCCGGACCGTTGTCGGCCACTGTAATTTGATACGCTCCGGCGGCAAAGGCTGCAGACACGCGGGCGATGCCCTTTCCCTGCGTCGCGTGTGCACTATTGAGGATGAGATTCTGCACGACGATCTTCAGCAGCTCGGCATCCCCGACGACTGGGGGACCACTGCCGGACACCTCGATGCGGAGATCCTTCATCGTCGGATCCTGACGCACGAGATCTGCGACGCCCCGAAGCAGTGCGACGAGATCGAGCGACGCGAACTTGGGCTGCGGCGGCCGCGCGAAGAGCAGCATATCCGTCATGAGGTCGTTGAGCGCATCCAGGCGACCAATAATCTCTTTCACCACCGCGGCATCCTTACCCCCGGCCGGTAGCCGGCCGCCAATGACTTGCAACGCCCCCCGGATCCCGGTTAACGGGTTCTTCACTTCGTGCGCGACGACGGCCGCCATCTCGCCGAGCTTGGCCAGCGCGGACTGCTCGCGCAGCCGTGTCTCCATGCGGACGCGTTCGGTCAGGTCGTGCAGGATGCCGGTGAACTTGCGTCCCCCTTCGATGACCATCTCGCCGACGGAGAGATGCACGGGGAACGTCGTTCGGTCCTTGCGCAGACCGGTCACTTCACGGCCAATCCCGATGATCTTCTTCTGGCCGGTCGCGAGGTAATGGGCAATGTATGCGTCGTGCTCGTCATGGTAGGGAGCGGGCATCAAGACATTGACGTTCCGACCAACGAGCTCCGCCTCCGCGTATCCGAAGAGCCGCTCGACGGCAGGATTTACGGCTTCGACGATCCCCCGCTCGTTGATGACGACAATGCCGTCCACGGCGGACTGGATGATCGACCGCCAGTGCGCTTCACTCGATCGTAGAGCGCGTTCCACTCGTCTCTGCTCAGTAATGTCTCGCGCGATGGTCGCGGCGCCGACGATGTGACCGTCTGGGTCTCGGAGCGGACTGATGTTCACGGAGACGTGGATGAGACGGCCGTCCTTCGTACGCCGGACCATTTCATCATGTTCGACGTGGTCGCCCGCCTTGATCTGCTGTCGCCTAGCCTCGATCTCGCTGACGGCACGATCTTCCGGAATGAGGACAGTCACGGATCGTCCGACGATTTCCTCGGCGCTATAGCCATACATGCGGGCGGCGCCGCGATTCCAGGTCAGGACGATCCCGTCCGGATCCGTCGCGAAAATGGCATCGTCAGAAGACTCGACGATCGCCGCAAGAATCCTGGCGGGACCGTTGTCAGGCGTGAACGGGGAACCGACCATTCAGCCTGAAATAGTACAGGAACCCGACGCCCGACGCACCGTGGCCTGTTCCGGCTTCCACGTGCGACGCGGCCGCCCGATATCAGTGGAACCGATCGGCCGGCAGCCGCATGGCGAAGCGCCCGACGACCGGTCGCGTCAGCGCCGCGAAGTCGGCGTAGCGCATGGCCACCGCGTCAGTGTGCGTGCCGGCGTCGAACACAATCTCCTCTTCACCGGCCAGGGATTGATCAACGTACACCGCCTGTCCGAAGAGGCGGCCAAGCGGCGACATGGCGCCGACTTCACATTCGGGATACAACCACCTTAATTCGTCTTCGCGCGCCAGCCACACGTCGCGCGCCCCCACCAGAATTGCAAGCCAATCGAGGTTCACGACGTGATCGGCTGGCAGTACCGCCTCGATGGGCTCACCATCAGCAAAGCACACCACCGTCTTCGCCCAGTCCCGGCTGGGCACATGGGTGACCGACGCTTCCCTGAGCGCGGTCAACGCTCGAGGGTGTGGAATCACGGTGTACCGCACGTTCGCGAATCGCAGGAATTCCTGAACGGATGGAGTGATCGCCATATCGTCCTCCTCTCACGCCGGGCTGTCGGAAAAGCCTCGTTACCCGGCGCGGCCTTGCAATTGCGTTGCCCTTATCGCTGCGGCGCGCTGCCGGATTTCCGGCGCTCTCGCACACCGGAGTTCGGCGCGATCCTGATCCAGTTCATTCGATGCTCCTCCGCTCGTGCGTCAGGCCTCTCGACGCCGGAACAGGCGAAACTCGGAATCGGGCTCGAGCGCGCGCGCGAGATAACACACGTCGCTGCAGGCATCCGCCGCGTGGCACGCCAGCGGGCGTTCGCGACCGACGATCTCCTCCCATTCCTCCTCGAGACCCATAATCGCGTTGGCAGCCGTAGCCACCTGCTGATGACACGCGCCGGGGAATCGGCGGGTCAGAACCGTCTCGACCTTCTGTCGATCCACCATAACGACCTCCGAACTCAGACTCAGGCTTCGTGCCCGTCGCCAATCCGCGCGAACAGACCCGCGACGAGGATTGCCACGCCGAGCAGACCAATCGTCAGCCCGACCGGCAACATGATCATCGTGATTCCCAATCCAAGGCCGACGACCATCATCACCAGGCCGACGATGACTGCCGCCGCGTGCTCGAGGAACCGGCCCATCGCCAGGGTCACGCGGTGGAGGGTGAAGGGGTGAGTCATACGTGCCTCCTTGAATCCACGTCTGCGAAGAGGGCAAGGCCGGTGCCGTGTTTTCTGACGGACTGCCGGCACACGTCCCGTCTCCCAGCCTTCGGTGCTGATTTTTTCCCGGAACACGAAATAAGCCGCGGTCCAAGCCGGCGTCCAATTCCACGCGCTGCCGACTTTCCGGCAATTTCTCTGAACACCTTGCGGTGCATCCGGTTTCCAGCGTATGAAGCGCTGGCACATCTCTTGCGGAAAGGAACTCATGGAGGCAGGCCATGATTGAACTCAGACGCATCCTCGTCCCCACCGATTTCAGCGAACCGTCGGCCGCGGCGCTGCGGTACGGAGTGGAGCTCGCTCGTCGCTTCCACGCACGCCTGTACCTGTTTCATGTGGTGGAGCATCCGGGCGAGGCAGCGGAAGCCGAATACCCCATCGGCCTCTTCGACACAATGAAGAACGCTGCACACGATCGACTCCGGCAGCTCCTGACGGCCGAAGAATTGGGGAACCTGGAGCCGCTCTGCGCGATGCACATCGGGATGGCGGCCGAAGAAATCGTTCGACATGCCCAGGATCAGGACATCGATCTGATCGTGATGGGCACACATGGCCGCGAAGGCGTCGTCCGCGCGCTGCTCGGGAGCGTTGCGGAGAAGGTCGTGCGAAGGGCTACTTGTCCGGTCCTGACCGTCCACCATCCGGAGCGCGAGTTCGTCGTGGAAAACGACGCGGTTCGAGTAGGGGTGGAGGCAACGACGTAGCCGGCCGGTGTGACTGGTGGCGATCTGACTGGTTTCAGCAGCGGAGGATCTATGTTCGACCTCATCACAGACACAAGCGAACGGCCGCTCCGCGAGCGCTCGTTGGCGTCGAAGGTGGCGGCGACGATGTTGCACATCGTCGTCGTGGTCGTCGTGATCGTGATTCCGCTGCTGCAGGTCACAAACCAGCTCCCGCCGATCGTGCCGACCGTGATGGCGTTCGTCGCGCCGGTGACGGCGGCGCCGCCGCCTCCCCCGCCCGCGCCACCGCCGCCAGCCGCGGCCGTCGCAAGAGCCGCTGTGGAACCGGTTCGGACGACGGGTCAGTTCGCGGCGCCGATCGAAGCGCCGTCCGACATCCGACCCGAGCGTGTCAGCGCTCGCGACGAGACGACGGCGCGGGTCTTGGGGGGAGTTGAAGGCGGCATGCCGGGAGGAGTGGTCGGTGGGATCGTGGGCGGCCTCGTGTCGCCACTGCCTCCCCCACCGCCACCACCTCCCCCGCCGCCGGCGGCACGCGCGCCGGTACGGATCGGCGGGCTGCTCACCGCGCCTGCGCTGCTTCACCGTGTCGAACCCATCTATCCCGAGCTCGCCGCCGTTGCGCAGGTGACCGGCATCGTGATTCTCGAAGCGACCGTCAACACCGACGGATGTGTCGAGTCCGTCAAGATCCTGCGCTCCCGCCATGCTTTGCTCGATAAGGCCTCGAAGGAGGCGCTCCTGCAGTGGACATATTCGCCGCTGGTCCTCAACGGCATCCCAACGCCGTTCGTGTTGACGGTCACGTTCAACTTCAACGTGCAAAAGTAGCTTCCCGTACGCGCGTCCACGAGCGGGCCATCTTCGATGCGTTCCTTCGTATCGACACGAGACGGCACGCGCCTTTCGATTTCACAGGACGCCGATTCTCGCTCGGTGTATAACCCCTTCAACGGAGATCTGGTTCGCAATCGGCCCGGTGCAAGGAGTGATTATGCTGAAGTGGAAGATGGCAGCGGTCCTGGGACTGTCGATCGGCGTGGCCGGTGTCGGCTGGGGCTTTGCGCAGCAGCAGCGGTTCCCGGGGTTCTACGAGCTGCGCATCTACAAGGCCGAGCCGGGCAAGAGGGACGCGCTTGCGGCGCGTTTCGCGAGCCGCACGGCCGGCACGTATGCCAGGCACGGCATCACAAACGTCGGGTACTGGATCCCGCAGCAGACCGACACAGAGCTGGGCATCGACGCCGACGATACGTTCATCTATATCCGCGGCTATCCGTCGAAAGACGAACGCGACAAGCGTCTCAAGGCCGCGCATGACGATCCTGAGTTTGGCGAAGTGGTCCTCACGCAGGAGCGCGACCCGAACACCAGACTGATCATCAAGGCACACAACATCGATATGGTGCCGAGCGGACCGTACACCGCAATCACGATCACCAGGTAGGCCTGACTGTGATGCGATTGCTCCTCATCGCCGTCCTCGTCTGCTCGCCGCTCGCCCTGCCGGCATTCGGCCAGCAACCCAGGCCGCCGGACGCGGCCGGCGCGGCGGCCGAAGTGCTCGCGCTCGAGCAGACAATCGAAGCTGCCGTCGTGCGAGGCGACGTGGCCTACGTGGAGAGCGTCCTCTCGAGCGACTTCCGTTTCGTGCACGGGGATGGCTGGACGAGCGGCGGCAGGCCGCTGATGGAGGACGACAAGGCCGCGTTCTTGAAGAGAGTCGCCGACATGGAGTACCTCGTGCACGATCTCGACTCGGTCAAAACCGAAGTGCACGGAGACATCGTCATCACCTACGGGCGGTACGTCAGCCTGTATGTACCCAGGAACAGGGCTGGCAATCCCGGACAGTTAAACTCCATCTGGTTCGAGCGGGTCTACGCGAAGCGCGACGGCCGGTGGCAGTTTCTCTCGCATCGAACCGTGCACGGACCCACGGTGTCGCCGGCGGGCGTCGATCCGAGCGCCGCGCCGCCGGCCCAAGCCGCGAGGCCGTGAGGGGCTATTTGGTGCTGGTGGACGGCTGGTCGTCGTCTTCCCGGACCGGGCCCTTCACGGTGCGGTGCGACAAAAACTTCCACTGACCTGCCTGCTTTGCATAGATCCGCTCGAACCACACGTACATATGACCACTCGTCGGATTGGGAGAAGTCGTGCGCGGCAGGTATCTGTACCGCCCGATCGTGATGGCGATATCTCCATGAAGCTCCACCTGGATTGAATCGAGATTGCGATAGACATACGGCGGCGGCTGCTTGCCGACGTAGGCGATCCACGTGGTCTTGGTATCGACCTTGAGCGGCGCGCCACCGGTCGTCCACCCGTCACCGTGCGTCATCACGAAGTCGCTGCCGAGCGCGCGCTCGAGGAACGCGACATCGCCTTTCACGGCTGCATCGTCACACTGCTTCTCGAACGCCATCACTTCGGCAATCCTGGCGGCGTCCGCCGCACTTGGCGCCGGAACTCCCGGCGGCACGACGGCGGATTTCGGCTGCTGCGCCGACATCGAACAGACGACTATCAGCGAGAACAAGACGACGAGCGTGAGTCGAGTACGCATCAGAGCTCTCCTTCCAAGCTACGCCTCGCCGGCCATCCGGTAGGCGTCGAAAATCAGCGACACGGCCCGAGCGCAGTCGCGGGCGGTCGCGGGCGGCGGATCGCCCCGGCCGATTCGATCCAGACACTCGTTCACGACC
Source organism: Vicinamibacteria bacterium (assembly GCA_041485905.1). Lineage (GTDB taxonomy): Bacteria > Acidobacteriota > Vicinamibacteria > Vicinamibacterales > CAVVIG01 > JAHFUI01. The sequence continues at coordinate 8,224 of JBGPKK010000033.1, read as the reverse complement.
CTGGGCCACCCGCTCACGTATCCGTTCGGCGCCATGATCGTCTCATCGCGGCCGGGCCCGCTGATCTGCACGCCCTCGCCCGCGGTCGTCGCTCGGAGAAACGCCTTCTCACCCGAGATCTTTCGCTCCTGATCGGAGCCGCTCCCGGGAAACGTGTAGCTCGCCTCGTTGAGGAACACCACGCCGCTCGGCGTGCGCAACGTGACGTGCGCGTAGTCTTCGATCTCGAGCTTGTGAACCAGGTGGCTCGTCACGGCGGACACGACAGTGGGCTCTTCGCCCGTGAGATAACGACACAAGTCGAAGCCGTGGATCCCGAGGTTGATCAGCGCTCCGCCGCCCGTTTCCTCTTTCGACAGCATCCACGGGCTGCCGAGGTCGCGGTACCGTTGAACGCCAGGCTGGTTGAACCGCATGAGCCCGTGTGAAATGGTGCCGAGCTCGCCCTTCTGACGCATCGCGATGGCAGTTTCCGCAAACCAACTGTAGCGAAACGGCATCGGAACGGCTGCCCAGGCTTTTTTCGACTCCGCCAGGTCGGCCAATGCGTTCACCGTCTTCGCGTCGATACCCCAGGGCTTCTCCATCAGAAACGGAATCCCGGTCTCGACGAGGAACCGGAATTCCGCCGGCATGGCCGCGTGATGCCCCAAGGCCACGACGAACTCGGGTTTCGTCTTTTCCAGCATCGCGCGGTAATCGGTGTACGGTGTGCTGCCGTACTGAGCGGCCCATTTCGAGGCGATGCCGGCGTCCGGAGCGTGGACGCCGAGGATGTCGAGCTTCTGGCTCTGAAGGATCCTGAGGTAGTTCGGCGTCGAGGTCGCGTGATAGTGGTCGGCGCCGATGACCGCGACGCGCTGCGGCCGCTTCCTGGCCTGCTGGGCCTGCGCGTCGTGACGGTCGAACATAGCCGCGGCCGTCAGGCCGCCGACCGCGAGCCTCCCCGCGCGCTGCAGAAACCCGCGACGGTCGTAGCCGGACGTCTGTTGTCGTTCCATCCGCGTCACGCTTTCGTCGGCACGAAGGCCAGGAACCGGCGCGGATTGTCGATTGTGATGGCGCGGATCGTCTCTTCCTTCACACCGGCCTGGCGAAGCTTCGGCACAAACATCGTCAGCGTGCTGCCGTAGCCGGGCCGGGCTGCACTCCGCGCCGTGAAGTTGTAGTCGGCCGACAGCAGTAAGTGGTCCGCGTACCCCGCATCGAGGAATGCGAGAACCATCTGAACTTTCTTGTCGTCCGATACGAACCCGCCCGTGACGCGATCGAAACCGACAAACGCGCCGCGCTTGGCGATCTGCTTGATGATGCCGGCCGTGGGATCGTCGAGGCAGCAGGTGTGGCCGATCGCGATGCGCTGCGGCTTGACGCCCACCGATTCGAACGCGTCGAGCTGCCGCAGGCCGGCATCCCTGGGAACGTTCGGTCCGGTGCCGTAGGCGTTGTGCGTGAAAATCGGGAGGTTCGTGCGCAAGTGAGCTTTGCCGACCGCGCGAAACACCTTGCGCTCTTCAGGACTCATGGGCGCGTCCGGACTCTCCCCGATCTCGCCGAACGCACCGTACCGCGTGCCGCGCGCTTCCCGCACCAGATCGTCGGCAATCTGATCCTCGGACTTGCTGGCGACGTCCGCGGGATACGTGCGTTGCATGTAGAGGCCGCCGCACGCCACGATATGGACCCGTGTCTCGGCCGCGATGTGCTTCAGGAAATCCACATCGCGGCCGACATCATCAGTTCCGGCGTCGACGATGCAGCCGACGCCCTCGGTGGCGGCGACGTCGAGCTGTTCAAGTATGGGTTTGACGTCTTTCGCGGGACCAGTCGGAGTGCCGCGCCCGGTCCCTCGAACCCGCGCCCATTCGAATGACAGGTGCTCGTGGAACAACGTCGCCTTCGTCCCCAGCGTGTCGGGCGACACGTCGTTCAGCACGGTGCGGATCACGGCCTTTCTTGGAAAGGTGACCTTCCCGGCGAACGCGAGGCTGAGTCCCGCGCCTGCACCGAGGAGTCCGAGCATCTCCCGGCGACTGAGTTGCGGCGACGGGCCGTCCCGCGTGATGCTACTTGGCCTTTCCCAGGTATTGCTCATCGGTGACTTTCTCCAGCCATTTTGTCTCGCCACCACCAAAACCGACGGCCACGTGCACAAGCGGTTCTGTTGGAGCCGCCCCGTGCCAATGCACGATATTCGGGCCGGTGAAATCGCTCTCGCCCGGGCCCATTTCTTTGATCGGCTGTCCCTGCTTCTGCATGCGGGCGCGGCCCTCTTCGACGAGCAGGAGCTGGCCCCGAGGATGGCTGTGCCAGGCCGTTCGCGCACCCGCTTCAAAACGCCGGCGAGTCACACCCACGCCAGTGGAGTCGATTGTGACGGTCTTCCCTGTGAAATGCGCCTCGTCGGCGGCTGACGTGGCGGGTTGCTGCGCGGGGCGGGTCCAGGCGACCGAAAACGCGAGCAGCAGAACGAGCGAACAGAACAGCACGATTCGCCGCATGTCTGACCCCCTGTACTAGTGTTCGAGATTTGAATCCGCCCAACGTTCGCCCGGAGCCGCGTCGCTCAGCGGGACAGCGCCACCGGCTCCAGCGCGTGGTTGGGCCGCCCGACCGTGTTTCACGGCCTCGTAGAGTGTTTCTGGCGCGATGTCCGCGCCGTTCGGCCAGACCACGATGCCGCCGTCGATGACGAAGCGCTGAAAGTAGCTCTCATCTTTCAACGGCTCGAAAATCGGTTCGTCGAGTCGAACTTGCCCTGCTGCCCCTGGTGCTCGGCGTGAAAGTGCCCCGGCTCGTGCTCCTTGTAATACATCCGAACGATGATTCCAAAGAACACCGACGAGAAACTGTCTCAAGACGGTACAGTCTCTTAGGAGACGGCCGTGCCCTGCTAACCGAACCGATCCTTGTTGCCGAAGTGACCAAGTTCACGTGTCCAACCTTCTTGACCCTTTCGCGTCCGGATCTTGGCCCACCACACCGTCTCGGGTAGTTCGCCCATCTGGATACTGCATTCGTTGAACAGACGTGAATTATTCCGGCAACCGGCCTGATCGGGAATGAATTCTTCGTCGATGGCGCCACGAAGCCAATACTTAAAGTAACCCTCGCCCAGGTAATGCAGCAGGCTAACTGTGTCGTCGGGGCGAACCGCGAGCCGACGCCTCCCAATGGTTATCTGTCTCACCACAACAGCCCGACCCAACTTCGTTGTCACGACCACGCCCGTCAACCCACGAACGGTCGCACCACGTTGAACCCGAGCGACAACGGCAGCATTGTCACGCCGGTCGGTGAGCAGCCGTGTGTCAGCGAGCACGGACCAGGTGCGGTATGTGCAGCCCTCGAAAGGACACGCGCCGTAATCCACATAGGGCAACCGAGGGCCTGACTGCCCTGAGATGGCACCAGCGCCGATGAGAAAGACCATCGTGAGAACAGTCGCCGATGCCTTTGAGGTCATCACATCATCCGTCCGTCTGACGAATAGGGTTTCATCCGCACTGCCACGATGATCAGCGGGGCCCCAGCGCGGGCTCAGTGCGGATAAACCCGGTTGGGCGAAACCGCGTAGCTGTGCCGCCGCAACGTTATGGGGATTGTAAGGCGGAGCGGGCGTGCTGCGGTGCGACTTTCGACCGACGCGTGCGAGCGTGAAGGACGGCGGGCGTGGACCGAGGCGCGCGCGGTGGGCGACGGGCCCGTCGTCTTGCCCGCGCCCGAGGTGGAACTCGGGGCGCTGGCAGGCGCGAGGCACATCGCTCCCGACCAGACGCGTGTCTGCGGTGATTCCACACAGGAGGAGGAGGAAGGACCTCATGAGGTATCCGCCACGGGAGCCCCGCCCGCGACGATCGCGGTGATCTGCATCCGGCCGTCGCCGCACATGGGACAGCGCGAGAGGTCGATCCCGGTGAGGCGATGCAGCAGCGTGGCGACGGATTCGGACCGTGCGTTCTCGGGTGGCGGCTGGTCGAGGAGGACACGGCACCGAGTCAACGTGCCCTGCCGCGTGCGATTCGCGAGCAGGCCGAAGTGACGGATGCGCATGAAGCGGCGCGGCACGACGTGGAGGAGAAAGCGCCGCAGGAATTCGTCGGCGTCGAGCGTCATGACCTTCATGCGGTCGTGGTCGGCGTAGTCCTTCCAGCGGAACTGGACGCGGCCGTCGTGGTGATTGACCAGCCGATCATTGGACAGCGCGACGCGGTGGGTGTATCGACCCAGGTAGGCGAGCACCGGCTCCGGGCCGGCGAAGGGCCGCTTCGCATACACGATCCAGTCGACGGCCCGCAGTTGCCCGAGGAAGGCGGTGAAGGCTTGGCGATTGGCAAGATCTGCGGTGCCGCCAGCGAAGGTCAGCTGGCCGGCGTCGAAGGCGCGCCGCAGGCCGGCGAGATACTTCGCACGAAAGACGGTCGACATCGCCCGGACGGGAAACAGGAACGACGAGCGTCCGGCGATCCACCGCGTGCGGTCAGCGGCCAAGGCCCCGCCCGTGACGAGACAATGGAGATGGAGGTGTTGGGTGAGGGCCTGGCCCTACGTGTGAAGGATCGCGGTGATCCCGATCGTGCCGCCCAGATGCCGCGGATCGTGCCCGAAGGCGAGCAGCGTGTCGGCGGCCGCGCGGAAGAGGAGTGTGTAGATCACGCGCGGATTGCCCTGCGCGAGGGCGTTGAGCGCGTGGGACAGTGTCGATTGCGACAAGAGTTGTAGCGAATCCGCGTGGCGCCACAGTGGTCACACGTCTCCCGATGCCCGCCAAGACTGGCGGTGCGGCAGGCCGCGATCGCCCGGAGCGCTCGGTGCTGGACCTTCGCGAGGCAGTGCGTGCGACGATACCCGTCGCCGTGTGCCCGCACAGTGTCCGCGAGCTCCAGCCGAGGAGGGACGCGCGCGCCCGCCGTGCCCATCGGCACGGCGCCCACGGATCAGCCCTGCGGCGGCGCGGCGAACCGCTCGAGGAGATCGAGCGGCGAGTCGGGGCCCATCTCCTAGCATGTCGTGGTAGAAACGGACCAGCTCAGCGTTCGACCGCTGCGTGTTCGGCTTCAGGAAACGATCGGCCCGAACAGCAGACCGATGGCGATCGTTACATCCGGGGGAAAGTTGATGAGACGCCGAACGTTTCTCAGATCGTCGGCGATGGCGCTGGCCGGCGGCTTCGCCACCTCGTCGAGCGGCCAGGCCCTTCGACGTAGCTCAGGGCAAGCCCAAACCGGAGCGACGCCGATGGCGCGAGACATTGACACACCGGTGTTGAGCATCGGCTTCGAGGAGAGCGGCAATCCGGTGGGCTTCCCCATCATCCTGCTCCATGGGTTCCCCGACGATGTGCGGGCGTGGGACGAGGTGGCGGCGCCGCTCGCCAGAGCGGGACACCGAGTGCTGGTGCCGTACCTCCGTGGATACGGGCCGACCCGCTTTCGCGACGCCGCCGCTCCGCGAATGGCCGAGCAGGCCGCGATCGGCCAGGACGTTGTCGATTTCGCCGACGCGCTCGGCCTCGGGCGGTTTGCCGTGGCGGGTTACGACTGGGGTGGCCGCGCGGCGTGCATCGCGGCCGCGCTTCATCCCGATCGCGTGCGTGCGGCTGTGCTCATTGGCGGGTATTCGATTCAGGACACCATTTCGGCGCCGCGGCCGGCCGCCCCTGCGGCGGAACAGGCGCTCTGGTATCAGTGGTATTTCAACACCGAGCGCGGACGCGCCGGGCTCGCCGCCAACCGCCGCGCGCTCTGCCGACTGCTGTGGCAAACGTGGTCGCCGACCTGGCATTTCACCGACGAGACATTCGACAAGACGGCGGTGTCGTTCGACAATCCAGATTTTGTTGACGTCGTGATCCACTCCTATCGCCACCGCAATCTGAACGCGCCCGGCGAGCCGCGGTTCGCGGCCGTCGAGCGTCAACTCGCCGGACGCCCGACGATCGAGGTCCCGTCGATCCTCCTCTATGGTGGGGACGATGGCATCGCGAGGCCGGCGGCCGATTCACCAGCCGATCGCGCCTCGTTTACCAGGCTCATCGCCCGCCGCATCGTCGCCGGGGCCGGGCATTTCCTGCCACGAGAAAAACCGGAGGCGGTATCGTCTGCGATGCTGGAGCTGCTGGCCGCCACGAAATAGGACCGACATGAGCGACATCGTTCGAGAGACCGGCGTCCGTTATCGCAACTGGGGGAAATGGGGAGCCGACGACGAGCGCGGCACGCTGAACGACATCACGCCGGACGCCATCGCGAAAGCCGCGGGCCTCGTGAAGCGCGGAGCCAGATGACGCTGACCGGACCGGACTACGAGTTCTTCTTCGTCGCGCCGCCGCTGCCGATCACCGGCGCGGTGGGTTCGCCGATTAATCCGCTCGCGATCAAATAACTCCCATGAAGCTGCAAACGCTCATCGTCGCTGTCCTGCTTTCGATTGCCGTGGCCCTGCCTGCCGCGGCTCAACGCTATTCGGCTCGCCACAACACTGATGTGGTTCGGCTCGAAGACGCCAGGAGCCGCACGGCGGTCTCCATCGCGTTGTCGGTCGGCAACATCGCTTTCGAAATGAAGGTCAACGGCGCGAACGTCCTGTGGTGGCCCTACTCCTCCGTCGAGGACTTCAAAGCCAGACCCGGCCTGAGCGGAATTCCCTTCCTTGGGCCGTGGGCCAACCGGCTCGATGAGCAGGCCTTCTACGCGAACGGCACCCGGTACGCCTTCGACATGGCGCTGGGGAACGTCCGCGGCGCCATCCCGATCCATGGATTCCTGACGACCGATTCCCATTGGCAGCTCGTGGAAGCGAAGGCTGATGCCTCGTCGGCATGGGCCACGAGCCGGCTCGAGTTCTACAAGCAGCCGGCGTGGATGAAGCAGTTTCCGTTCGCTCACACGATCGAGATCACCCATCGGCTCCGGGGCGGCGTGCTCGAAGTGGCCACCGCGATACGCAATATGTCCGCGGAGCCGATGCCGGTGGCCATCGGGTTTCATCCCTACTTCCAACTGACGGATTCTCCGCGCGACGAGTGGACGGTTTCAGTCGGCGCTCGCACTCGCTGGCTTCTCGCGCCAACCAAAGTTCCAACCGGCGCCACCGAGCCCATTACGCAGCTGTTCCCGGACCCTCGAGCGATCGCGCTGAAAAACTACGACCTGGACGACGTCTTCGGGGACCTGATTCGGGATTCGTCCGGCCGCGCGGTGATGGCGGTCAAAGGCAAGACGCAGAAGCTTGAAGTGATGCTTGGCCCCCGTTGGCGCTCGGCCGTTGTCTGGGCGCCGAAGCCGAACGCCCCGGGCCAGGATCGAAACTTTATCTGCTTTGAGCCGATGGCCGGCATCACAGACGCGATGAACCTGTCGCAGAAAGGTCTATACAAGGAACTTCAAAGCATCCCGCCCGGTGGGATCTGGCAGGAAAGCTTCTGGGTGCGTCCCAGCGGATTCTGATAGATCAGCGCTGAACTCTGCCTGAGCCGCCATCCTTCCGCAGAGCATTCACTTCATCGACAGTCGAGCGGCTGAAGTCACCGGGGATGGAGTGTTTCAGACAGCCCGCCGCCACCGCAAAATCAAGCGCCTCCTCAGACGTCGACAGGGTCGTCAGCCCGTAGATCAACCCGGCAGCGAACGCGTCGCCAGCACCGATACGGTCCACGATATGGGTGATGTGATATTTGCGGCTCGTGATGAACTGCGTGCGATCACTCAGGCAAGCCGACCAGCCATTCTCTGATGCGCTCCATGACTCGCGCAGCGTGATGGCAATCGTCCGCAGATTCTCGTACGCGCTGAGAACCTTATCGGCGATCTTCTCGTACTGGCTGCGGCCGAGATCACCGGAGTTCACATCGACGTGAGTCTCCAGTCCAAGTGACATCTGGACATCCTCTTCGTTGGCGATCAGGATGGCGACGAGGCCGGACTCCACGATTCGACTGAGGACTTTCAACTTCAGCAAACCGCGCCCCTCGTCTCTAGCGGCCGAGGACGCCGAGGGCGCGGAGAAATCGATCACAACAACCTCTGCGTCCTGTGCGTCCTTTGCGGTGGCAACCCGTTTACGAGCGATACGGCTGCCGACCCACTCCCTGAACGGGAATGCCTTGCGCCGCCAATACCTCATGTTGCAGCGCATACATGCACGCCGCCGCTTCGTCGATGCGGCGGACGAACGCGATCGATCCCTGGAGGATCGGTGTCAGGCGGTCGCGTTCCTGAATGCG
>JBGPKK010000032.1:0-36946 GCA_041485905.1 Vicinamibacteria bacterium | reverse complement strand
CGCGCCTCGAGCGTCGTCGCGAAGTCGGCGATCCAGTTGTCGTTGCCGATGAATTCCTCTTCGCTCGCAAACGTGTCGTACACGCGATCGATGCGATCGTCGGCGAGCGCCGCATCGTCGGCCTGCGGCGAGCCGATGTAATGATGCTGACCGCGGGTTTCATGCAGGTCGTGATACAGGTTTGCGCCGGTGGAAACGAGGCAGTCGACGTAGCGGTTCGTGATGAGGTGCGCCACCACCAGGCGCAGTCCGCCGGCGCTGAGCGCGCCGGCCATGCCGAGGAAGATCGTCACATCGTCCTCGAGCATCTTGTGCCAGACGCGTTGCGCGATCGCCAGGTTGCGGCCCTGAAACGAGATCCGTTCCATGCGCGAGAGAATCTCGTCGGCGGTCAGCCCCGCTTCGACCACGAACGGCTCGATCGGCGTCTGGAGAAAGCGGGATTTCTTCTTCGTCATGCGCCGACATTATGCCATTGACCGACGACTGTCGACCGACGACGGTCGACTGACGCTAGAATGCGCGTCCGATCCGTACGTAGATGGACGTGCCGCTGGCGATCGCGCCGCTGCCGTCTCGTCCCCACGCGGCGCCGATCGCAGCGGTGAGGGGAATCGAGTAGCCGGCGATCACATTGAACGACAACTCCCCGCCAGTCGATGTCTTCACATTCCGCACATCGAAAGTGCGTGTCCACGCATGACCCACGTCTGCGAATACCGCGGCATGGATCGTGTGGAGAATCAACGGCCACGTGCCGTGGCCCCGCTGCGGCCGTGCAATCGGCCATCGGTAATCAGCGTTCACGAGCGCGACGTGACTGCCCGCAAACGTGTCGCCGGGGAACCCGCGCAGCAGACTGATGGCATTCCGGCCGAAATCCAGCACGTCGACGTTCGGTTCGACGCCTCCGAGATGGAATGTCCGGCGAAGGGTCGCATCGCCGTTCGAGATCCCGCCGGCCAGCCGAACGGCCAGTACTTGATGACGCGCAAACGGGGACACGTAGACGCGACCGTCCGCGGTCACCGTGCTCGCATCCGCGGACGAGCCGAGAGCCCGTCGGGGGAGATCCGCGGTTATCCCGAGGGCGACGCCGTTGTCCGGGCTGATCGAATAGCCGTACATGTGCGACGAGTCGATCGCCCACCCGCCACGCCACGCGGTGCGGTTCCGCGAGATCACGCCGTCGGGCAGCGTGAAGTCGTCAACCGCGCTGATGATCGAAGAAATGGTCCGCTGCGCTATGCGGACGTGGCGGATCGGAAACAGGACGCCCGCCTCCACCTGCCGTTCCCGAAGCGTTGAAGTCGAGGCCACTCCGTCCTCTCCAGGCGGACCCGCGAAGAATGATGTCGCGGTCGACGCAGACACCCAGACCGTCGGCCGCCATCGCGCGTACTGGTAATACACCTGCCAGTCAGGCGTGGCACTGCTCGGCGTCGGCGCGCCCGTGGAGCTTGTCGCCAGCCACGTCGCTGAGACCGTATACGCGTGATAGCCGAGCACGTCGACCCCGCCGGTCGCCAGGCCGAGGCGCAGTTGATGGCGATCGCCTTCGATGATCGGCGACCAGGACGTGGGCGCAAGTGTGCGCGTCGGATTGTAGGGAGCGAAGGCGACGGCATCGTTGACGGCGGACCTAAAGGGCTGCGTTTCGGCGGACCTTATAAGGTCCGCCCTACGTACATTAAATACGTTAGCCGTGCTGATGTTCGGGTCGGGCGTGGCCGTTGTCGGATAGGGCATCTCGAACAGATCGAAGCCGTCAGTCGTGTAGCCGGCGAACACGATCGTCTTGCCATCGGGCGCCACGTCTGGCCACATCGCGCCCCCCGTCGTGTGCGTCAGCGTCCGCCGCGCGGGTTGCGGCGGCTGGGTTGCCGCGAACACCGCGGGAACATCAATGGCAAGTTCGTACAAATTGAACGGCCCTTCTTCCACGTCGGCGGCTGCCACGATGGCCTGTCCATCGGGCCGCCAGGCGGGCGTGACGAAACGCGTGGTGGGATCCGATGCGATCGCGCGGGCACGGCGCGTCGCGACGTCGACGAGCACGATCTCTGATTGCCGGCCGGGGACGTGCCGTTCGACCGCGATGGTTCGGCCATCAGGCGACCATCGCGGCGTATTGAATTGAGTTTCCGGTTCTGAGATCAGAGTTGTTATCGGGCCGTTCACCGCAGGCCTGAAGGCCTGCGCCACAGCAGGCGAACTCGAAGTCTGGCTAAAGCCGGAGATCACCGGGACGAGCACGAGATTCCGCTGCCCGCGCGTAGCTTGCACACAGACGAGCGTCGTGTGGTCGGGTGAGAGGTCCGGATCGAGGAGCCGTGCCTCGGACGTCAGCCGCTCGACGTGTCCGCTGGCCCGATCGAGCGCATACAGGTCTCCGTAGAGACCGGCGTTCCTGTGTTGTTCGAGCTGATCGAAGTAAATCGTGTCGCGGTCGATGGCGGTCGTCGCACCGAGATACCGCGAAGCGAGGCGGGCCGGCGCCGAGCCGTTGAGCGCCACTCGGTAAAGTGCCGGAAACTCATGCGGCGTTTCGAGCGAGTACACGATCTCTGCCGGACAGGTGTCGCACGCCGGGCGGGCAAAGCGTGGACCCACGACCGTAAACCCATGATGCGTCAGGCGGCGCGCGCCATCATCGGGGCCCGGCGGCGCCGGCGCTTTGAGACTGGATTCGTAGTCGCGCCAGAGCGATCCGAGCGACTGGCCGTAGACGCGATCGAAGGCCCGTGCCGAGGTGAACGGCACGCGGCGCGCCGTCGCATCGGCCAGCGCCGCCAGTCGATCCGCTCCGAACCGCTCGGCCAGATACGCATGAAAGCCGAGGCCGTACGCGTACACCGCAGCGCCACCGGGCCAGTCGGTCAAGCCGCCGTTGGTCCGGTCCAGCGGCTCGAGCCGACCGACCCGCGCCGCCTCGCCGACGATGGCGCGAAAATCGCCGGCGTGCATGCGGCCCGTGCCGGTGATCGCGCTCTCCTCGTAGGTGGCGATCCCCTCAATCTGCCAACCGGGGAGGAACAGATTCGGAAACGCGAACGGCGTGCGTCCGAAGAGACGGCGGGCCCACCTGGCCCAACCCTCGGATCGATCGAGATGGACGATGTGCGTGAACTCGTGCGTGAACGCGAGCCGCAGCCAATCGTTCGTGTTGCCGATGAACTCCCACCCGGCGGGCCAGACAGCCGTGACCACGATGGTGTCGTAAGGCAGAGGCGTGGCAAGACCGTTGGCGAGATCCGTTTGATCCAGCAGCACCACGTGGGTCAGTCGAGGCGGCGTGCGGCCGAGCGGGACGCCGAGCGCCTGCCACGTCTCTTCGGCGATGGCCGCGAGCCGTACGGCCAGCCGATCCTCGCCCTGGTGGAAGTACAAAATGAAGTGTTCGGTGGCGATCGTGCGGAACCGCAGGATCGGATCGAGACCCGACGCCGCACGGGCGCTCGCGCCAGCGCCGACGAGGACGAGCGCGCTGACGAGCGCGCTAATGACCAACCGGGCGGTCAGCGACCGTGCGCGCGACATCTTTAAGGAACAGCAGATCCGCAGCAGGGGAGAGGTGGACTCCGGTCAAGTTACGTTGCGCAACGGCGAAGTTGGTCTTGTTCCACAGGCTGATATATGGGACCTGTGCAGCCACCAGCTTCTGGATCTCGGCAAACAGGCGCTTGCGCTCGCCATCGTCGCCCGACACGGCGGCCTCGTCGAGCAGCCGATCCACCTGCGGATCGCTGAAGTAGCCCCGGTTGAATCCGAAGGGCGGCGTCTGCTGCGAGTGAAACACGCGGCGGAGAATGTCCGGATCGGCAGCGTACCCGCCCGTCCATTGCAGCGTGAACAACTGAAAATTCCCTTTGAGCACGTCGGCGTACAGGGTCGCGAACTCGTACATCCGGACGTCGAGACCGACGCCGATCGCCCGGAAGTTCTGCTGGATGACCGCCGACTGCAGCCGGTTGAACTCGATGTTGGAGACTTTCATCGTCAGCGTGAAGCGGGTCGCGGGACCGTCTCCGTCGGGGTCGGGATGCCCGGCGGCGTCGAGCAGGCCCTTGGCCCGAGCCGGATCGTACCGAAACGTCGGCACGTCGGGCTCGAACGCCCACGAGACCGGCGGCATGATGCCGACCGCGGGAACAGCGAAACCGCGTCGGAGATACAGGACGATGGCATCGTAGTCGATGGCATAGGCGAGCGCCTGCCGCACGCGCACGTCGCGCAGAACCTGGTCGCGCAGATTGACGCCGATGTACTGGTAGTCAACGCCTGGCGATTTCGACGCCTGAAGCTGAGGCTCGCGCGCAAGCTGATGCACGATGTCGGGCGCGATGTCGTTGACGTCGAGATCCATCGTCCCCTTGCGCAGCTCCAGCCCGCGCATGATGTCGTCGGGAATGATTCTGATCACGATGCCGTCGTTGCGCGGACGTCCCCCGTAGTAGCCGTCGAATGCGGTCAGCTCGAGCCGATCGTCAACCGCGTATCGGACGAACTTGTAGGGGCCGGTTCCGATTGGATGCTGACGAAACAGCGGTCCGGCCCCGTCGGGCACAATCGGTGGAATGATCAGATTCGCCATGAACGAACCAAACGGCTCCTTCAGGCTGAACACCACGCTGTAGCGGTCGCGCGCGTCGATAGAGCTGACCATCCGGTAGGCGCCTTTAAGGGGCGAGATGAATCCCGGAGCCAGGAGACTGCGGAACGTGTACACGACGTCGGCGGAGGTGAGCTCGTGGCGGTCGTGAAAGAGGACGCCCTGGCGAAGGGTGATGACGTAGGTCCTGGGATCGGGGTTGTCGATCCGCTCGGCCAGCTGCGGCACGATGCGGAGATGATCGTCGAGCGTCATCAGGCTGCTGAAAATCAACTGCCCGATTTTCTGCGACGTGTCGTCCGAGCCGATGCGCGGATCCAGGTTGTTCGGACCGCTGAGCGCACCGACGACGATGATGTTCGGATTGTCGACCGGCCGGTGAATACAGCCGGCCATCAATATGAGCAACAGCAGCGCCTGCGGCCACGCCGGCACGGGCGCGCGTACACGGGACGCGGGCGAGGCGTCGGCGAGCGGGGGTGGGGCCCCGCGAGAAAGTAATAGATGCCGTGACCGAATCGGTCGAATCACCCGTCGACTTCTTTCTTGATCTCCGCGAGGAGCGTCAGCGCGTCCATGGGCGTCATGCGATCGACATCGATCGCCGCGAAACGCTCGCGCAGGCGCGTATCGGGCGCGGCAGCCTGAAAGAGCCCGAGCTGCTGCTGCGGATCGGTCAGCGTACCGCTGACAGACGGACGTCCGCCGCGCGTCAACTCGTCCCGTTCGAGCGCCGACAGAATTTCCCGGGCGCGATCGGTGACCGACTGGGGCAGACCGGCCAGCCGCGCCACCTGAATGCCGTAGCTGCGATCCGATCGTCCTGGCACAATTTTGTGGAGAAAGACGATGTCGTCCTTCCATTCGCGCGCCGCCACGTGAAAGTTGACGACCCCCGGCGTCGCGTCGGCCAGATCGGTGAGCTCGTGGTAATGCGTCGCGAATAACGTCTTTGGCCGGGCTTTGGGATTGGTCGCGAGGTGCTCCGCGACCGCCCACGCGATGCTCAAGCCGTCGAACGTCGAGGTGCCGCGGCCAATTTCATCGAGCACCACGAGGCTGCGCGACGTGGCGGTATGAAGGATGTTGGCGGTCTCCTGCATCTCGACCATGAACGTCGAATGGCCGCGCGCGATGTTGTCCGATGCGCCGACGCGCGCGAAAATGCGGTCGACGACCGAAATCTTGGCCGCCCGCGCCGGCACGAACGACCCGGCCTGCGCCATCAGGCAGATGAGCGCGGTCTGCCGCAGGTAGGTCGACTTGCCGCCCATGTTCGGTCCTGTGAGGATGACCAGCTGACAGGTGGATCCGTTCAGCGCGATGTCGTTGGGCACGAAGGCATCGCCGCCGGTCGAGGCGCGGCGCTCGACGACCGGATGACGGCTGTCGACGGCGGTCAGTTCGTCGCCGTCATGGACCTGCGGCTTGATGTAGTTGTTGACGGCCGCCCCCTCCGCGAGCGCCGCGAGCACGTCGAGCGTCGCGAGCGCTCGCGCCGATGCCTGGATGCGCGGCGCTTCGGCTGCAACGGCCGCGCGCAGCTTGTCGAAAATGTCGAGCTCGCGCTCCAGAATCCGCTCGTCGGCGCCGAGCACCTTCTCTTCGTACTCTTTGAGCGCAGCCGTGATGAAGCGCTCGCCGCCGGCGATCGTCTGCTTGCGGAGATAATCGCCCGGGACGGCATGCAGGTTCGACTTCGAGACTTCGATGTAATACCCGAACACGCGGTTGTAGCGGACCTTCAGCGACCCGATGCCGGTGCGCGCCCGCTCGCGGTCCTCCATTTCGGCGATGACCTGTTTGCCCGATCGGCTGATTGTGGTCAGCTCGTCGAGCTCGGGGTCCACGCCGTCCCGCGTGAAACCGCCGTCCCGGCAGAGGGCGGGTGGATCGTCGATGAGCGTCGACTCGATCGCATCGCGGACCTCAGGCACCTCGTCGAGGCCGGCGACGAGCGATCGCACGAGCGGCGCCTGCAGGTCGGCGAGCACGGTGCGGATGCGCGGGATGAGCGTCAACGACCCCTTGAGAGCGACCAGATCCCGCGGTCCCGCCGTGCCGAGGGCGGCCCTCGCGACCAGCCGTTCCAAGTCCAGCACCGACTTGATCGCGTCGCGAAGCTTGCCGCGGTCGGTTGTCCGAAAGGCGAGCTCCTCGACCGCGTCAAGACGATCGCGGATCGGCTCGAGCGCCAACAACGGGCGCAACAGCCAGGACCTGAGCATCCGGCTGCCCATCGACGTCATCGCCCGATCCAGCTCCGCGAGCAGCGATCCCTCGCGTCCGCCTTCCGAGCCTTCGAGAATCTCGAGGTGCTTCAGCGTCGTGGGATCGATCAGCAGCGCGTCGGCTCGCTGGCGGTAGGTGATCGACCGTACGTGCGCGAGGTCGACTTTCTGCGTGCCGCGGAGGTAGTGCACGAGAGCGCCGGCGGCGGCGACAGCGGCCAGCCGGCGATCGAGGCCGAACCCTTCGAGCCCGCCGACGCGCAGCTGATCCATTAAGGTCCGGCGCGCCGACTCCACGTCGAAGGTCCACGCGTCGACCGGGGTCATCGGCAGCGCGGCGGAGCCGATTGACGGCAGCGCGGCGAGCACGCCCGCGCCCGGTTGGCCGGCGTCGTCACCGGCAGATACGATGATTTCGCGCGGCTTGAGCACCGCGAGCTCGTCGCCGAGCGCGTGGAGGCCTTCTGCGCCGACGTACTCGGCCGCCGAAAAATCGCCCGTCGAGAGATCGAGCAGCGCCACGCCGACAATGCTCTCGGGGGATCCGGCTTTCGTCGGACCAGGAAGGACAATCGCCATGAGAAAGGCCGGCTCTCGCGCGTCGAGATAGTTCGCGTCGGTCAACGTCCCGGGCGACACGACGCGGACGACTTCGCGCCTGACGAGGCCCTTTGCTTTCCGCGGATCCTCGACCTGGTCGCAGATGGCGACGCGGAACCCTTTCGTGACGAGCCGCGCGATGTAGGTGTCGACGGCATGGAACGGGATACCGCACATCGGGATGCCGCTGCCGTTGCCGTCCTTCGATCGAGAGGTGAGCGTCAGCTCGAGCGCGCGGGCCGCGACGAGAGCGTCCTCGAAAAACATCTCGTAGAAATCACCCATGCGAAAAAAAAGAATCGCATCGCGATGCTGTTGCTTGGCGTCGAGGTACTGACGCATCGCCGGGGTGGCCGACGCTGACATATGCTTAAGTCTAACGCATGCGTGTGCTCGCACTGGACACGACGACGCGCGCCGGCAGCGTCGCGCTCGTCGAGGACGGACGCGTCGTCGCCGAGCAGCAGGGCGATCCATCGCGCACGCACGCCGAGCGCCTGCCGCAGGAGATTCTGTCGTTGCTCGGCGATCGTGGGCTGGGTCCCTCCGACGTGGATCTCTTCGCCGTGGCGTCGGGTCCGGGCTCGTTCACCGGCCTGCGGGTCGGCATCGCGACCATTCAGGGATTGGCAGTCGTGCAGCGCCGTCAGATCGCCGCGGTACCGTCGCTCGAGGCAATTGCGCAGGCGGCCGGCGGCGAACTTCCCAGTGGCGCGGTGATCGGCGCATGGATGGACGCCCACCGCGGCGACGTCTTCACCGCGCTGTACCGAATCGGATCGGGTCCGCCGTTCGATCGCAAGCGGTTAATCGAGCTCGAAGGACCCGAAGTCGGCAATCCGGCGGCGACGCTGATCCGATGGGCGCAGATTGCGGATGGTGAACCGACAGTGATTACGGGCGACGGGGCGGCGACCTATGGCGACGTGATTCGGTCTGGCGCATCGGACGTCCGGGTCGTGGAGCCGCTACCGTTGGCCGGCGCTGTCGGTCGAATGGCGGCCGCCCTCGCGCGTACGGGCGAACTGCTCGATCCAGCAGACGTTCGTCCGCTGTATGTTCGCCGGCCGGATGCCGAAGTGGATCGCGAGAAGAGAAAGCTCGTTGAGTTGTGGCGACGTGTTGATTGAGTCTCTGTCCTCGCCTTCCGACCTCGATTCGGTGCTGGCCATCGAAACGGAGTCGTTCACGAGTCCGTGGACGCGGGAGATGTATGTGGCCGAGCTGCAGAACGCCGGCGTATCGTTCTGTTACCTGGCGCGCGACGATTCGGGACACGTGCTCGGGTTCTGTTCGTTCTGGCGCGTGCTCGACGAGCTCCACATCAACAACCTGGCGGTGACCCGCGCCTGTCGGCGCCGCGGCATCGCGACCGCGCTGCTCGCGTTCGTGTTGAGCGAGGGGGAACGGCTCGGTGCCCATCGCGCGACGCTCGAAGTCCGGCGATCGAACGAGGCGGCCCGCCAGCTGTACGAGCATTTCGGCTTTTCGACAGCAGGGGTACGGCGTGGGTACTACACCAACCCGATCGAGGACGCGCTCGTGCTGTGGCGCGAGCCTCTCGCCGCTGACAGCTGATCTTGCAACCCCCAGGAGCTTATGTTAGGTTTCGCGTAGCACGCCGGGATCGCCCCGTGCCGCACGCGTCGATCCCTTGTATCGCGGACCCCACGTTCAAGGAGGCGGAGCATGAATGGGCAGTCACAGAACCTCAAGGAACTGTTGCTGCAGACGGACGAGGAATTTCACGCCCTGTTCGCCCAGCATCACGAGCTCGAACATCGACTGCACGAACTGACCTCCAAGCATTACCTCTCGCAACCGGAACAAATCGAACAAGTCAACCTGAAGAAACAGAAGTTGCAGCTGAAGGACCGCATGGAAGACATTCTGCGCCGTCATCAGGCGCAGGGGACCGATCAACCGTCCGCGCGCGGCTGAGCCGCTCCGCCAATCGACGCCCGCGGGCGCGCGTCAGGCGCGCCCGCGCCTAACCCTCGTTCACTCACGACATCATCCACAGACGATGCGCCTCGATCCCGCCGGCTATCCATTCATCATCGCTGCGCTGACCCTTAGCGCGATCGCCGGCGCGACAATCGGCGGATCCGTGGCCGTTCTGTTCGTCGTGCTCGCCGCGTGTTTCGTGTTCTTTTTCCGCGATCCGGAGCGCCTCGCGCAGGCCGGTATCGGCGACGAGGCGGTGTTGTCGCCGGCCGACGGTCGCGTCCTCGTCGCGGGCGCCGCGTCGGCGGAGGCCGCGCCGCCGGGGGACTGGCAGCAGATCAGCATCTTTCTCTCGCCGATGGACGTGCACGTCAACCGCATCCCGGTCTCGGGCCGCGTCACGCGCGTGAGTTTCACGCGGGGACGGTTTCTTCCCGCCTATCATCACGACGCCGCCGCCGCCAACGAGCGAAGTGAGCTCTGGATCGATCACCGCGGCCAGATGGTCGTCGCCCGCCAGATCGTCGGCATCCTGGCGCGGCGGGTCGTCTGCCGCGTCGAATCGGGCGCGGAGGTTCGTGCCGGCGATCGGTTCGGGATCATGAAATTCGGCTCGCGTATGGATGTGTTCCTGCCGCCCACCGCAACGCTTGCGGTCACCGTGGGGCAAATGGTCCGCGGCGGCGAAACCGTCATCGCGGTGCTACACTGAAAACGATGCTAACCCACGAGGAGGGCCGGTTGCGTTTCCTGCGGCAGAGAACCGACCTGCAGCGCCGGCGGTTCCGTCGCGGCGTCTATCTGCTGCCCAGTTTGTTCACGCTGGGCAACATGTTCTGCGGATATGCCTGCGTCGTGTACGCCATGCGCGGCGAATACGAGACGGCCGCTCCGTTCATCGGGTTCGCGTTCGTCCTGGACATGCTCGACGGCCGGATCGCCAGATTGACGGGCGCCGAGAGCGCGTTCGGTCTGCAGTTCGACTCGCTGGCCGATGTGATTTCGTTCGGTATCGCGCCGGCCATCCTGTCGTTGGCCTGGGGCCTCTCGTCTCTCGGCCGACTGGGATGGGCTGTCGGCTTCATGTTCGTGGCGTGCGCGGCGATGCGCCTCGCGCGCTTCAATATCCAGAGCGCAGGCGGCGACAAGCGCTACTTCGTCGGGATGCCGAGCCCCGCCGCTGCCGCGGTCCCCGCCGCGACCGTCTACACGTATCCGTGGGGACTGCACGACTACCGCGCGGCGCTTCCGGCACTGCTGATGGTGCTCGTGCCTGCGCTGTTGATGGTCAGCACCATCCGCTTTCGCAGCTTCAAGACCATCGATCTGCAGACGCGCAAACCCTACAGGGTTCTGCTGCTGATCGCGGCCGGCATCATGCTCATCACCTGGCTCCACCGCTACGTGCTGGTGGTGCTGGCGTACAGCTACCTCGCCTCCGCATTCGTCGAACTCGCCATCACGCGGTTCCGTCACCGCGGCGGGCGCGTCCCAGCCGGCGACGCCTTTCTCCGAACGCCAGACAGCGAACGTCCGCGCGACACGGCGGCCAGCTGATCTCAGGTCAGGTCGGTCTGGCAGGTCTGGTGCGCCAGGTGGAGTAGTGGATCAGCATTACGGGATCGTCTTGATGCTGATGCCTCTGCGCACGGCGAGGGCGCGTTCCAGTTCTTCGCGGGAGACGTTGCGGGGATTCTCGAGGCCGACCAGGATCAGGCCGTCCGATACCTGCGGATCGTACAGCGCCGGCCGGCGCCGCGGAAGCTTCGCCGTGATGAGCAGCGCACCGACCGTCGCTAGAATGGCGAACAGCATCGTCAGCTCGAAGATGATCACGAGGTTCGGCCACAGCGCCACGATCGGCATCCCTCCGGTCGGCAGGGGCCAGGCGCGCTCGGTCATCGACGTCAAGAAATAGCCGAAGCACAGTCCGAGGGCGCCGCCCGCAGCGGCGATCCAGAAGATCCACGTCGGCTTGTCGCGGTGGCTGAACTCGAACTCCTCGAAGGGTTCCGACGAGATGACCGTGATGTCCCCGTCGGGGACGCCGGCGGCGCGAAGATTCTGGACGGCAAGCTGCGCCGAATCGGGATCCGGAAACAGCGCATAGACGGCGTTCACGGCTGCGTCCTCCACAGCTGCTGCGCCTCCTCCGACTCCTCGGCGCTGACCGGGTGAGGCGGATGCATGCCGACCTTGAGCTCCCAGATAGAAATAATGGGCACGAACTTCGCGAACAAGACGTACAGCAGCGCCATGGCGGCGAACGTCGAAATCGTGATCATGATTTCGACCGGCCGCGGCCGATAGGTGCCCCAGCTGTACGGGAGATATTTGTGACCGAGCGAAGGCACGATGATGAGAAACCGCTCCAGCCACATGCCGATCAGCACGGAACAGGACGCGAAGACGCAGCCGGCAATCGTTCGAAGCTTCTTCAGCGCCAGAATCGGAAACGGAATGACAAAATTGCAGACGACCATCGTCCAGTAGAGCGGCGCGAATGACCCGCGCTGGGTGGCCTCGAAGACCGCCATCTCGGCGGCCTCGTTGCCGTACCAGACCGTCAGCCGCTCGGCAAAGAGGAAGTACGCCCACAACAGGCTCATCAGCAGCAGCAGCTTGCCCAGGTTCTGAAAATGCACCGGGTGCAAGTACTCTTC
Source organism: Vicinamibacteria bacterium (assembly GCA_041485905.1). Taxonomy (GTDB): domain Bacteria; phylum Acidobacteriota; class Vicinamibacteria; order Vicinamibacterales; family CAVVIG01; genus JAHFUI01. The sequence continues at coordinate 24,893 of JBGPKK010000032.1, read as the reverse complement.
AAGATGAAGCAGCCTCCGCAGGAACGCCATGGCGACGATGAGCGCGGCGAGGCCGCTGAAGATCGCTCCGGCCACGAAATACGGTCCGAAAATAGTGGAGTGCCACATCGGCACAGGCGCCATCGAAAAATCAAAGGACACAATCGTGTGGACCGACACGGCGACCGGAAGAATCGCAATCGCCATGATCTGCATGGCCGATTCGAGGCGGTGCCATTGTTTCGTCGTGCCCTGCCACCCGAGCGCCAGCACTCCATAGATCCGGCTGCGCGTCCCCGTCGTCCGGTCGCGGACGAGCGCGAGGTCGGGAATCATCGGCAACAGGAGAAACAGGACGCTGCCGGTCAGGTACGTCGAGATGGCAAAAAAATCCCAGACGAGCGGCGAACGGAAGTTGGGCCAGATGCCGCGCTGGTTGGGATACGGCACGAGCCAGAAGAACAACCAGGGCCGGCCGAGGTGGATGATCGGAAACATGGCGCCGATCATCAGCGCAAAGACGGTGATGGCTTCCGCGCACCGCGTGACCGGACGCCGCCACCGGGCGTTCACGAGCCGCAGGATCGCGGAGATGAGCGTGCCGGCGTGGCTGATGCCGATCCAGAACACGAAGTTCGTGACGTAAAACGCCCAGAAGATCGGCCAGCGGATGCCGGTGACGCCGAAGCCCTGATACATCTGGAAGATCCACGTGACCAGTCCGGCCGCGACGATCGCGCCGAGGAACGCGACCAGGACGTAGAACCGCGCAGACGTGGTGAGCAGCGGGCGCAGCAGGTCGTCGCTGATCCGCCGATCGGGGGTATCGCCCGTCATGCCTGGGACTGCCGCGCGAGATAGGTGACCTTGGGCTGTGTGCCCAGATCCCCGAGGAGCTTGCTGCCGCGCGATGAACGCGAGAGCCGCGAGACGGCGCTCTCGGAATCGTTGAGGTCGCCGAACACCAGCGCCGTCGCCGGGCAGGACTGGACGCAGGCGGGCTTCAGATCGCCGTCTGTGATCGGCGTGTTGTCAGCCTTCGCCTGAATCTCCGCGGCGCTGATGCGCTGCACGCAGAACGTGCATTTCTCCATGACCCCGACCTCGCGGATCGAGACGTCGGGGTTCAGTTGCAGATGGAGCGGCTTGTCCCAGATCGGGTTGAAGAAGTTGAAGAACCGCACGTTGTAGGGACACGCGTTGGCGCAGTACCGCGTGCCGATGCAGCGGTTGTACACCTGCGCGTTCAGTCCCTCTTCCGTGTGATGGCTCGCGTAGGTGGGGCAGACCGGCTCGCACGGCGCCGCATCGCACTGCTGGCAGAGGACCGGCCTGAACTTGAGGCGTGCGTCGGGAAATTCACCTTCCCAGTACCGCTCGACGCGCATCCAATGGATCGCGCGGCCGGTGGCGGCCTGCGCCGCGCCCACCGTCGGGACGTTGTTCTCGGCCCGACACGCTGTGACGCACGCTTCGCACCCGGTGCAGCGATCGAGATCGACCGCCATGCCCCATCGGTGAGCCATCTATTGCTCCTTATCGTCGTACATTGGGGTGTTCCGCCATGCCGCCCGCAAAGAGAATCAGCTCGCCGGTCGGCCCGCCGACGCGCGACAGGCGGACGCGCGTGGCCGCCCAGGCCAGTGCGCCGGTTTCCGGTTCGGTCAGCGGCGCAAGGATCTTCATCGGGTTCTGACCCCGGCCGCTCGCATATCGCGTGAACGTCTCATGCCCCTGGCCGGCGGGCATGGCGATCACGTCCGGCGCGACGCCCGGCGACACGAGCGCCGGCGCCCGCAAAGATCCCTGCGTGGATGCAACTTCCACGATGTCGCCTTCCGCGATGCGCAGGCGCGCGGCCGTCTGCGGATTGATCTCCACCCAGCTGCTCCACATCGCGGTCGACATCACGTCGGGGAGCTCCTGCAGCCACGGAAGGTGGGCGAGCCGACCATCCAGGAACGCCTGCGACGGGTAGGGCAGGAAATGAAACGGGTACTCAGCGACGGCGCCGTCGAATTGCGGATCCGCGAGCTTGAGCGGAGCGGCAAGACCGACTGGAACGATCTGAAGACCGTTCCCTGCGGGCGCGCCCCACCATCCGCCCTGTTGTTGGGCGCTGCTCCACGCATCGGCGTCGGGCGCTGGCGCGGGCAGGGCAGCGAAGGCCGCCCTCAGCATCTCGTCGAACGTCTGCCACGGCAGCGCCGGACTGAGCGGCTGCGCCAGGCGGCCGGCGACTTCAAGCAGCACATCCGGCATCGCGCGCGTCTGATGCAGCGGCCGCATCGCCGGCGGCGCCAGCGTGGCCACCGCCACCGCCGCGCCAGATTCAGGCCGCGCATCGGTCCACGATTCCAGAAACGAGTGATCCGGCAGGATCAGATCGGCGAGCACGCTCGTCTCATCGATGAAGCTGCCAAAGCTCGCCATAAACGGGACTTTGACGAGCGCCTCGCGCACGCGCCACGCCGGCGGCGCCGTAAACACCGGATTGGCATCGTCTATCAGGAGCGCCTGCACGGGCGACCGATCCGCGGCGAGGATGTCGGCCGTCATCCTGGCCAGCGTCGGAGGCTGGTCGCCTCGCGACCGGGTGGTGTCGCCGGGACGCGCGATCTGCGGCATGAAGTTGACGCCGCCCGGTTCGCCGACGCTGCCAAGCAGCGCGTTGAGGGCGTTGACGGCAAGCGCGGCCGCGAGACCGTTGGTGTGCGCAAGCGGGGCGCCGCCGATCACGGCAACCCCCGGCCGCTGGTCGGCCAACTCGCGCGCGAGACGCTCAATCCGCGCGGCAACGACCCCTGTCCGCCGCTCGACTTCCGCCGGCGTGTAGGCGGACAACCCTGATGACCACCCATCGATCACCGCGCCGGCGCGGCCCGCCGCGTTGGCGGGCCGCAGGCCCGACGCGAGCAGCACGTGCGCCAGACCGAGCGCCACCACGCCTTCGGTTCCCGGCCTGACCGGAATCCACTCGTCGGCGTTGGCGCCCGTCTGCGACATGCGGGATTCGAGCTGAACGAACGTGGCGCGCACGCCGCTCCGCCCCTGCCGCATGTGTCCGTAGCCGGCGCTCTGCGCCACGGGAGAGTTCCAGGTGCCGAGAAAATCGGCGCCGAAGGAGATAACGTACCGGGTTCTCGGCAGATCGAGCGTCGGCAGCTGGCTGCGGCCGAAGCTCATCAGGTTGGCGCGGCGAAGGACTTCGTCGCCGAAGGCCTCGTAGGAGAGTGCCGGCGGTGCCCCGAACCGGGAGAGAAACTGCGACACAAGCTCGCCGCGCTGCCCCGTGGACGGCCCCGTCATGAAAGCCAGCGACTGGCGATTGCCTGCCGCGGCGAGGCCGTCGAGTTGCGTGACGAGCTCGGCGAGCGCTACGTCCCAGCTCACTTCCTGAAACTGACCGCTTCCGCGCGCGCCGGTTCGTTTGAGCGGATGGGCGATCCGATCGGGGTGATAGGTGAGCTGAATCGCCGCCTGCCCGCGCGCGCACAATTTGCCCTGGCTGATCGGATGGGCCGGATTTCCCTCGAGCTTCTTGGCCAGCCCCATTTTCATGACGCCGGTCTGCCCGCCGCGCAGGACCTCCGCGTCGCCTTCCATGACGCGCACGAGCAGTCCGCATCCGGCGGAGCAAAGCGGACAGAGGCCCGGCTTCCACTCGGCCACGCCGGGCACGCGCTCTTCGTCGGGCACGAACCGAATGAGCTGATGCTCGGGGTTGCCGCAATTGGCGAGCGTGGCGCTCGTGCCGGTGATCGCGGTTACTTTGATGAATGCGCGGCGATCCATATCAGAAGTGGCAGGTCAGGCACTCGTTCGGTGCCTGCTTACTCTTGTGACAGTTGACGCAGAAGCCCATCTTCAGGTCGACGTTGCGCTCCGCGACCGTTTGCTGACCGATATTTCCGTGACACGTGACGCAATCGACTTTCGCACGAAGGTGCGGTGCGTGGTTGAAGCGGACGTGCGACTCCGAGGCGTATCCGTACACGCGTTGCCACGGGATGTCGATGCCACGCTTCTGATAGTCGGCGACGGTCTTGATGAGAGGTCGGTCGGTGGCAATCGATTCGTGGCAGATCATACAGGTCTTGACGCTCGGCAGACCGGCGATCGGACCCTTCACCGCGCTTTCATGGCAGTACTCGGTGCACATGATCCCTTTGGCCAGATGCGCTTTGTGCGGGAAGGGAAAGGGCTGTGCGGGGGCGGGCCGGATGTTCAGGAAATCATTCACGGCGCTGCCTATCGTTCGGTGGGCCGGCGTGAACACGGAGGCGGCGGGAGGTTCCTCAGCGAGACGGCAGGAACTGACTGCCGCGAGCGCGACGACAAGCGGCGCCGCCCAGCGGAGGAACCTGCCGTATGAATCCGTGTGCACCGTGGTGAACCGCGATCGTCAGCGAGTCGTGCCCTTGGGTCCGAGGCTGCGCAGGTAGTTGACGATGCTCCACATCTCCTGAGGAGTCAGCTTGCTGTTGAACCCCTTCATGTCGAACTTCGGACCGATGCCGTCCTTGATCGTCGCGAAAATGTCCGCGTCCGACGAGCCATGATCCCACTTATCGTCGATCAGGTTCGGCGGATGCGTGTCTTTCGGCGCTTGCGGACCGTCACCCTTGGCGTCGGCGCCGTGGCAAAAGCGGCAATACTTCTGAAACGCGGCCTGACCGGTGGCGATGGACGCCGGTGTGACAGCGACCGGATTCTTGACCGTCGTTGTCGTGGTGTCGGCCTTCTTTTTCGCGGCAGGCTTTTTCGCCTGGCCGGCGATCCCGAGGCCCGCCATGCTGATGTAAGACAGCACGACGAGGGCAGTTGTCAGGTTGAAGAATCGACGCATGTGTCCCGTATCCCTTCGGTGCGCGACGCTGGCGCCGCCCATTCTCCCACGGCCGTTGCTGACCTCGCAAGCTGCCGGCTTTCGCGCATGAGGCGCCGACGCGCGATGTCGTTACTTATCGGCCGTCTGTTCCTGGGCCCGCGCCGTGCGGAGGATGTTCGCCACCCCGTAATTTCCCTCGTGGCAGGCATACTCAGAGAACGCGTACGACGAGATTCGCTGCAGGACGTACGCGAGGGTCCAGGGCCGTGTCCACGTGGCTGGGTCGTCGAGGGTCATCTCATACTGGATCGTATAGGCATCGGTCGGCGTGAAGCGTTCGGTGATGCGCAGCTTGTCGCTCGTCGGCGCTTCGTCCCCGTTCATGCGCGCGCCAATCCTGCCGTTGAAGTTTGTGGTCTCGACGACGAGCGTGCCTTGTTCCCATCGGCCGCGCGAATCGCCCATGTACCCGCGAATCTTCGTCGAGACATGCGGCCGCCCGTCGAGCGGGATCACGCGTGTCTCGTGAATCATCTCGTTGCGAATGGCCACCACGCCGGGCGCCTGCACAATCTCAATGCCGTTGGTGTCGGTCCACGGCAACATCGACCCGGGAAGGCCGCGCGAAATGCACCGATCGAACGGCCCCAGATCAGCCACGCTGTTCCACGGTCCGGGGCCCCAACTGCTTCGCCACGAATGCTGGGCCCTGGCGGCGCCCTCCGGCGTGAGAGGCGGCACGCGTCCGTCTGGTGGATCAACGACCAGCGAGATCGTCCCGGTGTGTTTTTGCAACCATGTGGCGATCTGGTCGCGTGCCCATCCTGGTTCGCCGGTGCTGTCTGTCCTGATCCGTTCGAGCACGCCGGCCTCGATCAGCTCCCGCAGCACCGTGCCGACGTCAAAGTCCGTGAGTCGCTGGAAGGTCGCGTCCGTGGCATTGCGTGCGGGCCACATCCCCTGGATATCCGGATCGCCCCACGGTGTCCGTGGCAGCGTTCGCCGACTGACAGCGCCAGGAGTTGTTGGTGCCGTGGACCGGTCCTGACCGGTCACCAGAACAACCGAGAGCGCCCCGAGGACGACGCCAACGACGCCCACGACAGTCGGACATCGTGCGTGCCGTGACGCGGGCAATCGCTTCGTCATTTCAGTACTGGAAGCGTCATGGTGACCGTGGTGCCGGCGCCTTTTTCGCTGTGGACCGCGATCGTCCCGCCATTCAACTCGATGTTCCGTTTCGCGATGGTCAGGCCGAGCCCGGTCCCGGTCGCCTTCGTCGAGAAATACGGCTCGAAGATCTTGGCCAACGCCTCCGGATCCATGCCGACCCCGGTGTCGGTCATCTCGACGACCACGACGTCGCGGCTGCCCGGACCCTCTGGGCCGGCTTGAAAGAGGGTCCCTGCCTGAATCGTGAGCTGTCCATCGCCCGGCATCGCATGGAGCGCGTTCTCGATGACGTTGGTGAAGGCGCGGGCAAGCAGCGTCCGGTCGACGTGGATCGGCGGGAGATCCTCAGGCACGCGGACCTCGATGGCGATACGGTCGGCGAGGCCCGCGCGGTAGGGGCCGATGACCTCTTCGAGCAGCCCGGAGAGCTCGGTCGGCGCAGGATGGGCGGTGGCCGTCGACGCGAAGCTCGAGAACTCGGCGGCGATCTGTCGCAGCAGGCGGACCTGGGACAGGATCGCGTTGATGCAGTTGTCGAGCACCGGCGACAGCGGCCGTCCGCGATCGATGTTCACCCGGCGCGCGTGCTCGGCGGACAGCTGAATCGGCGTCAACGGATTCTTGATGTCGTGCGCGACCTGCCGCGCCATGTCCGCCCAGGCCTCGAGTCGCTGCGTCCGCTCCAGCTCGGTCCGTTGCCGCTTCAGATCCGCGGCCATGCCGTTGAAGTCGTCGATCAGTCGTCCGAGCTCGTCGGAGGCGACGGACGCGACCCGTGCGTCGAGGTTGCCGCGCGCAATCCGCCGCGTCGCGCGGGTCAGGCGGTTGATCGGATCGGCGATCCGCTCCGCCATCCAATAACCCAGGGCCGCGCCCAGCAGGCTGAAGAGCACGGCCCCCGAGAGCACGTACCGATCGAGGTCGTCAATCTGCCGCTCGATCTCACGCCGGCGCAGCGTGACCGGCACGGTCACGATCCCATCGCGGCCGCCGGCGCGGACGGGAGCCGCGGCGAGCAGGTAGCCAGCTTCCTGTTCGCTGACGAAGGTGGGCAGCCGATCCAGCACGATGCCGCGATAGACGTCGGCGGGCGTGCGCGCCGGCAGAAGGCCGGAGGCGAACAGGTCCCGTTCGCTCGTGGCCTGCAATTGCCCGCGCTCGAACAGGTTGACGTCCTGATCGATGGCGCGCCGGACGAGCACCATGATCTGATCGTCGAGCGCCGCCAGGGCGCCGGTGCCCCGCTGTTGGAACGTGGCGTAGTCCTCGACGAGCCGCTGGGCGACGAGCGCGGTCCTGGCGGCCGCCTCGTTCTCCTCGGCACGAGACCGTGTCGCGTGGTACGTTCGGGTCGCAATGGCAAGAATCACTACGGGCACCACCGCCGCCGCTACGAACGCGAGAAACAGCTTGCGATAGAAGCTCGTGCGAATCTGCCGAAGCAACGCGCGGCCGCTCGCGGGCGTTCGCGACGTCACGGCGTTGAACAGCGCGGCGCCAGCGAGCAGCCCGACGTAGAGCACACTGGCGAGGAAGACGAGCTCCGCAAGGTTCACCAGGTGGGCGAGCACCGTGATGACGGGATATCCGAGGGCGTAGATGCCGCCTCGGTCGTTCATGAAGAACACGCGGAACTCGACATCATCGCGCGCGATCGTCGCCCAGAAAGCCGCGCGCGACGCGACCATGGCCTGAACGATCGGATCGGGAAGCGACCAGACGCTCGTGCCCGAGGTGTAGGTCGGGGCGCGGCTCCATCCGTACACCACGAACTCGACGTCCTGACCGAACACACCCTCGGCCGGTCCCCGCGGTTCGGCCTGCAGCGATTCGGGATACGGACTCTGCGACTCAATGAACGGCAGCGTGCGGTAGTCGAGCATCACGCTCACGACAATCGCGCCCACCGGGCGTCCGCGTACGCAAATGCTGCGGTTCGCCCAAAGGACGTGTCGTTCGCTGGACCCGAATGGGAGCACCTCGTCGACGACTTGCCAGCTGCATCGGACCGACTCGTGAGCCGTCGTCCCGGTGACCGGCAGGTTGAGTGCGAAACGGCTGACGAGCCGGCCGTTGGCGGCATACAGCTCGACAGCAGAGGTCAATCGCGCCGCGCGCAGGTCGGTGTCCGACCAGACGGCGAACGCCCGCTCGGTCGTGGGAGCCGCCAGGTCGCCTGGATCGGCGACGAGATCGGCCAGCGAGGAACGGGCATCAATCTGCGCGAGCGCGGTCTCCAGCGCGTTCTGCAGCTCTTTCCGCTGACCGACGGCGAGCGGGCCGAACTCGGTCGCCATGAGCCGCTCTTTCGCGCCGGTCGTGAAGGCGAGAAGCGACGGATACATGGCCACGGCGGGCACCAGCAGGCCGAGGAACAGCGCCCACAACCGTGCGGCCTGTGAGGCGCGGCGTGCGCGCCGGCGGAGCGTGGATAGTGCGACGGCGCCGATGCCGGCCGCCAGGGCCGCGACGAGCAGCGGCGCGATCGGCAGGGCCGGGTCGATCGCCCGCACGACGCTGACGGCGATCAGCGCGCCCAGCATCCAGGCGGCCGCCGCCACGCGCGGAGCAAGCGCCCGGCGGGCTCGCAGGACACTCGGAAGCCGCGTCACGCTCACGGCGCTCCAGATAACCCCGGCATGGAGCAGTACGAGCGCGAAGGCGAGCGCGATTCGCGTGGCGTTCAAGGGATGCAGCGAAAACTGCAGGAGATCGAACGTCGTCTGGGACACGACGTTCCGCAGGACGCGTTCGTAGACCCAGACGATCGCCGTGACATCGATCCCGGCGGCGACGTACGCCACCGCGACCACGGCCCTGTCGCGGAGCACACGAGGACGAGGCCCAGCCAGCCGCCAGCGCTCGATGCTATCCAGCGCGATCCAGACAATCGCCACGAAGGCGAGCGCGGTCAGCAGGAGATCGAGCGGCGATGTCAGCGGCCGGCGGCCCAGCGTTGGCGAGGCCGCGAACCAGAACACCACCCGGGCCATCAGGATGGCGCCGACCAGGCCGAGGCTGGCGGCGACAAAGTCGCGCGTCTCGCGGGCGCGGCGTCGCCGCTCGATCAGCGGACCGGCGCACAGGAGCAGTGTGATGCCGACGACTGAGAGGACCACCGCCCAGGTGCCACCGTGCCATCGCGCGCGCGCCGCGGCCAGATCGGCGGGCGACACCTCGGCATCGACAAGCGGACCGCCACCCGGCGACGGGATGGCAAACGTGTACGCGCCCTGCGGCGACACGTCGCCGAGCCGCACACGCAATGAGACAGGCACGAGCGCATCCGACAGGATGAACGTGTCCGCCACGCCCGGCGTGCCGCGTACCGGCCCGAGCTGTTGCTCGACGACGACCGTAGCCAGACGGACAGGCGCAGGACGGCTGCGGTCGACCACCGGTTCGATGCGAACCAGCCGCGGGCCGAGCGCCCCCGGCGCCACCAGCAACATCGACGGCCCGTTGATCCGCTCCTTGGCCCCTTCCAGCTCTGAGGTCCGGCCGGCCCAGGCGATCGCGGCGAGCGTGTCGTACACGGTAATGCCCGTGCGGCCGGCTTCCTTGTCGGGCAGCGCGGCGGCTGCCGCGTCGAAGAGACGGCCGACCGGGACCTGGCCACGCGGAACGTCCCCGATCGTGAGCCGCGCCCTGGCGACTTGCGCGGCGATGCGGCCCAGCGCGTCGGCGCTATCGGCGAAGCGCTGCCGCAGCTCGCGCTCGATGCGCGCGACGGCCTCCTGGTCGGATGCGCCGAAGCGCACGCGCTCGATCGCCCAACTGCCCGCGGCCACGACGAGGGCTGCGGCGAGTCCGGCGCGTGCGACGCGCCAAGTGGTGGGTGGCATTGAGGCGCTCGAGACAGCATACAATCAGTAAAAGAGATTTGAACCTCAAGCTCCTCTTGAAACGCGGCGCGCTGCTCGCCGCAGCCAACTGGCCCACCATCGCCATACAGTTCGCCGCGCAGACGACATTTCAGGTGCTGCTGGCCGTTCCCATCGTCGGCGCGGCACTGCTCGTCGCGACGCTCGTCGGCGGCGATCTCGCGGATCTGCTCCGGGGCAGCCTGCGCGACATGTTCACGACGATTGCCGGCGCGCTCCTCTCGGAGCCAGTGGCGCTCGTCGCGTTCATGACCGCGTTCTGTATCGTGCTGCTGGGCGGGTCGGTGCTGATGTTTCTGGTCAAGGGCGGGACGGTCGAGGTGCTGCTGGCCGCGGAGCTCGGCGCCGGACCGATCGAGCGCGAACCGTTGATTTACCACGCCCTCATCCGCCACGCGTCGCGGTTCACGCTGGACCGGTTCATCGGCGGCTGCCGCCGTTTGTTCCCGCGGTACCTGGCGCTGGGCATCGCGCTGATGGTCGTGTATGCCGCCTCCGCGGCCGCCTATTTGATCTTCGTCCTGTACGGCTACCGTGCCGCCGCCGGGGGACGCTTCCTGATCATCGGCTGGACGTTCATCGCGGCGCTTGCCGCGGGCGTGCTGGTGACGTGGATCACCTTGATCAACTGGCTGTACCTGCTGGTGCAAATCGTCGTGGCCGCCCAGGACATCAGTGTGCCGGCGGGATGCCTGCGCGCCGCGCGCTTCGTACGAACAGAGTTTCGCGGGCTGGCCGGAGTCTTCGGGGTGATCTTCGCGCTCGTCCTGGCGGCCACTCTCGCGTCGGCGCTGGCGTGGTCCGGCGTGGGCCTGATCGCTTTCGTGCCGCTCGTCGGTCTCGCCGTGTTCCCCCTGCAGATCGCCGCGCTGCTCCTGCGCGGCCTCGTGTTCGAGTACATCGGGCTCATCGCGCTGGCCGCGTACGCATCGCTCTATCACGTCCACGTCGCGCCGCTGGGAAACGCGGCCGATCGTTCCGCCGGCACGGGCCGGCTCGTCGACACACCCGCGTAGGGCACGCGTCCATTGCGCGTCTATCGATCAGGCGGCGCGTGATCTACGGGCGCCGCCACCGGCACGATATCAGGCAGCGGCGTGAGATCGGCAACCGGAGGGTCGATGCTCCGGCTGAAGGCCGTGGCAGCGGTGCTGTCAGATCGAGGGCCGCGCGTGATGATGACCACGATCGGACCGAGGGTTAACGGCACACCGTTCATGGCGTGCAGGGGGGCGGCAAGCTCGATCCCCATGGGCAGGATCGTGTCTCCGGCCAGGCCGGCCGGATTTTTTGGCGCATCGGCGGGAGTCCCGTCTTTGAGGTAATACGCGCGCAGCGGTCCGGCGAGTCCCGCGACGAGCAGAGCATCAACCGCCAGGATCGGACTCCCGGTCGGTCGATAAGGCAACGGGACTTTCCACTGCTGAACGCCGTTGCTTCGGCTCAACGCCCGAAGCACGTTATCGAACGACACGAAATACACGCGATGTTCGTCGACTGCCGGAGGATCGACGACGTCGGCTCCCGTTCGCGGTGAGCGCCAGTCGATCTCACCGTCGCGCGTCCTCAAACAGTACAAGTAGTTGTCGTTCGATCCAACGAAGAGCCGATCGTCGACCACGAGGATGCGATTGGCGGCTCCGCCGAGTCGGCGCTCCCACACCAGGTCGCCGTTGTCTGCGCGCAGCGCCACGACGCGGCCATCGTCGGTGGGGACGTACGCGCGATCCCCGGCGAGAACGGGCGGCGCATGAGGACTGGAGGCAAGGTCATGACGCCACGCGGGCGAGCCGCTATCGGCGTGAAACGCCAGAAGCGCGCCTGGAGTGCCGGCGACGAGCCAGCCGTTGTTCCAGACCAGGGGCACCGCAAGCTTTTCAGGCAGCGGGACCTCCCACGCCGCCGATCCGTCGCCTGCGTGAATGGCCGTGAGCACGCCGGGCTGCTCGATGAACAGCAACCCGCCGCCCGCGGCCGGCGCTGATTGCGGCCGGGCCGACACGGTCCAACGCGGCGCGCCGCTCGAGAGCTCGTACGCCGCAACCTGGTCGCCCTCAATTGGAAAGTACATCGTCCGGTCGTCGTACGCGGGAGGTGCGAGGAGCTTCGCTTTGATCCCGACGGTCCAGTGGATACGGGCCGGAAACGGGGAGACCTGCGTGTTTTCCCTGGGTTTGACGGGACGCGTCTTTGCTGGACGGCCGGCGGGGGACTGAGCGGCTGTCAGCGCCGTACACGCGAGCGTGAGGGCAAGTGCACTACAACATCTTGTGGTCCAGCGCGACTCCACCCCGCTATAATAGCGTTAGTCGTTCTCCCTTCAGTGGTCCACCAAACACTCATCGTTCTGGATTTCGGCTCGCAGTACACGCAGTTGATCGCGCGCGCGCTGCGTGAGTTGTCGGTCTATTCCGAGATCTGGCCGCCCGATACACCCGCCGACCGGATCCGGGCGCGTCATCCTGCGGGGATCATCTTGTCGGGCGGGCCCAGGAGCGTGTCCGAGCAGGGCGCGCCACAGTGCGATCCCGGGATCTTCGACATGGGCACACCTGTGCTCGGCATCTGTTACGGCATGCAGTTGATGGCGCATTCGCTCGGCGGGACGGTCGGGCCTGCGCCGCAGCGTGAGTACGGTCACGCGACCGTCACCATCACCAGCAGGCCCGGTTCGTTCGGACCCGGCGCCGATCCGGCGGCGCTCTTTGTCGACGTGCCGCCGACCATCCGTGTCTGGGCGAGCCACGGCGATCTGGTCGCGGCCGCGCCGGATGGCTTCGCCGTCGTCGCCACGAGCGCCAACGCGCCGATCGCGGCGATGTCGGATCCGGATCGCGCGCGGTACGCGATTCTGTTTCATCCGGAGGTCGTTCACACCGAAGGCGGACTTCAGATTCTGCGCAACTTCGCGTTCGGCGTCTGCGGCTGCACCGGCGACTGGACGATGGCGTCGTTTGTCGAAGAGGCCACGGCCAAGGTGCGCGCGCAGGTGGGCGAGGGGCGCGTCGTGTGCGCCTTGAGCGGCGGCGTCGATTCGACGGTCGCCGCGCTGGTGATCCACCGGGCCATCGGCGATCAGCTCACCTGCATCTTCGTCGACAACGGCGTCCTGCGGCGCGACGAGGCCGGCCAGATTCGAAAACGGTATGAGCGACTGCAACTGCCGCTGATCTTCGTTGATCGATCGAAGTTGTTTCTCGATCGGCTGACCGGCGTGACCGACCCCGAACAGAAACGAAAGGTCATCGGCGCGACCTTCATCGACGTCTTTGAGCAAGAGGCCGTCACGCTCGGCGACGTCGCGTTCCTCGCCCAGGGGACGTTGTACCCCGATGTAATCGAGTCGGTGTCGATTGTCGGCCAATCGGCGTTGATCAAGAGTCATCACAACGTCGGCGGACTGCCCGAGCGCATGCGCCTGAAGCTGGTCGAGCCGCTGCGGGAACTGTTCAAGGACGAGGTGCGGGCGGTGGGCCGCACGCTGGGGCTCGACGAAGAGTTCGTCATTCGGCAACCGTTTCCGGGCCCCGGCCTCGCCGTTCGTATCCTCGGCGAAGTCACCCCCGCGCGCCTCGACCTGCTGCGGCACGCCGACGCCATCGTGGTCGAAGAGGTCCGGCGAGCCGGGTGGTACGCGCGTCTGTGGCAAAGCTTCGCGGTGCTGCTGCCGGTGCAGAGCGTGGGGGTGATGGGCGATGCCCGCACCTACGAATACACAGTCGCGATTCGCGCGGTCGAGAGCCGCGACGGCATGACCGCCGACTGGGCGCGTTTGCCGCACGAGCTTCTCGCGCAGATCTCGTCGCGGATCGTCAACGAAGCCAAAGGCATCAACCGCGTCGTCTACGACATCAGCTCCAAGCCGCCGTCCACGATAGAGTGGGAATGACAGAGGGTCCTTGATGCCTGAGTTCGTGCATCTCCACCTGCACACCGAGTATTCGCTCCTCGACGGGGCGTGCCGGATTGACGAACTGCTCGATCAGGCCGCGAAGCTGAAGATGCCGGCGATCGCCGTCACCGAGCATGGGAACCTGTTCTCGTCGGTGATCTTTCACGATCACGCGCGGCAGCGCGGCGTGAAGCCGATTCTCGGCTGCGAAGTGTATGTGGCGCCCGGCAGCCGGCATGCGAAGAACGGGAATCCCGGCGAGACGGCCAACCATCTCGTGCTCCTCGCGGAGACCCACGAGGGGTACCACAACCTGATCAAGCTGGTCTCGGCCGGGTACACCGAGGGTTTCTACTACAAGCCGCGCATCGACAAGGAGCTCCTCGCGCAATACTCGAAGGGGCTCATCGGATCGAGCAGCTGCCTGAAAGGCGAAGTGGCCGAGGGCCTGTCGCATCAGCAGGAGAAGAAGGCGATCGACGCGGCGGCCGCCTACCGCGATATCCTCGGTCCCGGCAACTTCTTCCTCGAGATGCAGTGGCACGGCATCGAGGATCAGCGTGTCGTCAACGGCGGCCTGCCGGCAATCGCGCGCGACCTCGGCCTGCCGCTCGTTTGCACCAACGACGTGCACTACCTGCGCGAGGCGGACGCGCATCCCCACGACGTGCTGTTGTGCATCGGCACCGGGAAGGCGTTCAGCGATCCCAAACGCCTGCGCTACGACGCGAAACAGTTCTTCTTCAAGACAGCCGAGGAGATGGCGGAGGTCTTCAAAGACTTTCCGGAGGCGCTCGCCAATACGGTGCGGATTGCCGAACGTTGCAACGTCGTGATCGCCCGAGGTGAGAACCACCTGCCCAATTTCGACGTCCCGCCCGGCTACACGCTCGACGACTATTTCGAGCACATGGTCCGGGAAGGGTTCACCCAGCGATTGCCGCGGCTGCAGCATCTGGCGGCCTCGGGGACGCTCGGCCACACCATCGACGAGTACGAGCGCCGGCTCTCGTACGAAATCGACGTGATCAAGCGGATGAAGTACCCGGGATATTTCCTGATCGTGTGGGATTTCATCCGCTACGCGCGCCAGCAGGGGATCCCGGTTGGACCCGGCCGCGGGTCGGCGGCGGGCAGCCTCGTGGCGTATTGCCTGCGGATCACCGACGTCGATCCGTTGGACTTCAACCTGATCTTCGAGCGGTTCCTCAACCTCGAGCGGGTGTCGATGCCCGATATCGACATCGATTTCTGCGAGCGGCGCCGCGGCGAAGTCATCGAGTACGTCACAGCGAAGTACGGCCGCGACAAAGTGGCCCAGATCATCTCGTTCGGGACGATGAAGGCGAAGGCGGTCGTGCGGGACGTCGGCCGCGTCCTCGAGATGCCGTACGCCGACGACGACAAGGTCGCGAAGCTGATTCCCCCCACGCTTGACATGACGCTGGACAAGGCGCTCGAGGAGAGCGAGCCGCTGCGGCTGATGGAGCAGAACGACCCGAAGGTGAAGGAGCTGCTCGCGGTGGCCAGACGCCTCGAAGGGATGACCCGCCACGCCTCGGTCCACGCCGCGGGGGTCGTCATCACACCGAAGGCAATCTCGGAGTACGCGCCGCTCTACAAAGGCGCGCACGACGAAATCGTCACCCAGTGGTCCTGGAAGGACATCGACCGCGTCGGTCTCCTGAAGATGGATTTCCTCGGGCTCAGCACGCTCACGCTCATCGACGACGCGATCAAGGAGATCGAGCGGACGACCGGCGAACGGCTGGACATGGCCAGCCTGCCGTTCGACGATGCGAAGACGTATCAGATCTTTCAGGAGGGCCAGACCTACGGCATCTTCCAGTTCGAGAGCAGCGGCATGCGCGACATCCTGCGCAAGGCCAGGCCGCAGCGGCTCGACGACCTGATCGCGCTCAATGCGCTGTATCGCCCGGGCCCGCTGCGGAGCGGCATGGTGGACGATTTCATCGCGCGCAAGGCGGGAAAGACTGAGATCAGGTACGAATTGCCCGAGCTCGAGCCCATCCTGTCCGAGACCTACGGCGTCATCGCCTATCAGGACCAGGTGATGCGCATCTCGAACGTGCTCGCGGGCTTCTCGCTCGCCGAGGCCGACATCCTCCGCAGCGCGATGGGGAAGAAGAATCCGGAGGTGATGGCGAAGCAGCGCGGCAAGTTCGTGGACGGCGCAAAGAAGAACGGGATTCCCGAAAAGAAGGCCGTGGCGGTCTTCGATCTGATGGCGCATTTCGCAGGGTACGGGTTCGTGAAGGCGCACGCGACGGCGTACGCGTTCCTGGCGTATCAGACCGCGTATCTGAAGGCGCACTACCCGTGGCACTTTGCCGCGGCGCTCCTGACCATCGAGGCACAGAACGCGGACAAGCTCGCCCTGTACCTCGGCGAATGCCGGGAGCGCGGGATCCCGCTGCTGCCGGCTGACATCAACGAGAGCGAGCTCCGGTTCACGGTCGAAGCCGGCAAGGGTGTGCGCTTCGGCCTCACGGCTATCAAGAACGTCGGCGACGGCGCAATTGCGTCGCTGCTCGAGGTGCGGAAGACGCAGGGACGCATCGCCTCGCTGCACGCGCTCTGCGAGGATCTCGATCTGCGGCTGGTCAACAAGCGCGTGTTCGACAGTCTCGTGAAGGCGGGCGCGTTCGACTCGGTGGCCGCGGGCGATCCGGCGCTCCAGGGTCTGTCCTCGGCGGCCTTTCGGCCGCGGCTCCTCGCGGCGATCGACGCCGCGTGCGAGCACGGCGCACGCCACCAGCGGGACCGCGACGAAGGCCAGGCGCAGCTGTTCGGCGCGTTTGACGCGCCGACCGCGGACGGATCCGCCATCAACGACGGTGTAGGGAACCCCTTCAAAGCCGTCCCTTTGCCGGAAGTTGCGCCCTGGACCGAGACCGAGCAACTGGCCTTCGAGAAGGAAACGCTGGGGCTGTACTGGAGCGGTCATCCCGTCGACCGCTACACGGCCGAGCTCAAGGCCTTCGGCGCGCGGTCGACCGGAGAGCTCGCCGATGTGCCCGTCAGCCCCTCGCGCAACGGCGGGTGGGCGCCTGGCGGCCCCAAACCGATCGAACCCGACACCAGCATCGGCGGCATCGTCGCCGCCTGCCGTCAGTTGAAGACGCGCAAGGGCGACCGCATGGCCGTGTTCACACTCGAGGATTCACAGGGCGGCGTCGAAGTGATTGCGTTTCCCGAAACGTATCAGCGAAGTGCCGGACTGATCGAAACGGGCACGATGGTGCTCGTCCGTGGGAAACTCGAGCGCGACGAGGAGGCCGTGCGGATCCTGGCGTCGGAGATCGTAAGCATCGACGGCGCCGGCGAGCGGCTCGCGCGGGAAGTCGCGATTCGCGTCAGAATGCCCGCCGGCCGCAGTGTGTTCGAAGCGCTCGGCGAAGTCTTCTCGAGGCACCGCGGCGATCGCCGCGTGTCGTTCGAGATCGAACTGGGGTCGATCCCGACGCCGCTGCGCGTGAGAGCGGACCTGTCGGCCCAGATCCGCGTGCGCACTTCGTCGACGTTCATCGCGGAAGTCGAGCAGATCGTCGGACCGGGATCGGTATCCTTGCGATAAGCAATACCGGCGTATGTCACCAGAGACCCTCGAATTCGAAGAACCGATCGCCGCCGTGCTGAGGGAAATCGACGCCCTCAATCAGTTGCCCGCGACCGAGGCGCGCGACCGGCAGATCGAGACGCTGGAGCGCAGGATTCAGACCGTGCGCGCCGAGATCTATGCCTCACTGACGCCGTGGCAGCGCGTCCTGGTCGCCCGCCATCCGTCGAGGCCGTGTCTCGAAGACTTCGTCAAGCTGTTGTTCACCGGGTTTGTCGAGATCCACGGCGACCGCCGCTTTGCCGACGATCACGCGATCATGACCGGCTTTGCCGAGTACAAGGGGCAGCCGGTGCTCCTGCTCGGCCACGTCAAGGGCGGCGACACGAAGGAGAAGATCTACCGGAACTTCGGCTACGCGCGGCCGGAGGGATACCGGAAAGCGCTGCGCGCGATGCGTCTGGCCGAGAAGTTCGGCAGGCCGATTATCGTCTTCGTCGACACGCCGGCCGCCTACCCGGGCATCGAGTCCGAGGAGCGCGGCGTGGCCGAGGCCATCGCGGTCAACCTGCGCGAGATGATGGTGCTCGACACGTCGATTGTGGTCTTCGTCAGCGGCGAGGGGGGCAGCGGCGGCGCGCTCGGCATCGCCGTCGGCGACCGCGTGCTGATGCAGGAGTTCGCGATCTACAGCGTCATCCCGCCCGAGGGGTGCGCGGCCATCTTATGGCGCGATGCGTCCAAAAAGATCGAAGCGGCCGAGGCGCTGAAGCTCACGGCACCCGATCTGCTCAAGGCCGGGATCATCGACGAGATCGTGCCGGAGCCGATCGGCGGCGCGCACACCGATCCAGCCGCCGCCGCGAGCCTTATGGACGGCGTGCTGGACCGCGTCCTTAGAGAAGTCACCAGCCTGGATCGCGAAGCCCGGCTGCGGCTCCGGTATGAGAAGTTCAGGCAGATGGGACGGATAGGGGTGGAGTTTGTGGATGAGGGTGGTTAAGAGCTCTCCACCACGGAGGCATTGGTATCACCGCCGAGGACGCAAAGGACGCAGAGGATCAGGTTCGGATTCGGGGCGGTAGTTGTTTACGAGACGACGGATGCCATCACGGAGATGAACGACATTGAAATTGATCAAGAATCCGACAGTTAGTCCACTCAATTTCAAGTACGACAAGAGTTGAGCGCTGTGGACTGGATGCAGTTTCTCCACAGCTTTCAATTCAAGAAGTACGCAGTGTTCGACAACGTAGTCGACGCGAAAAACCGGCGTCGATTCGAATTCCCTGATACGACACGGGGAGTCTTAGCTGGTGTTCAAATTGCAGACCGTCTCGCCCGAGCTCGTAAAAGAGGCAAACATCGTAGGCTTTTTCGAGCAATCCCGGTCCGACAGCAGAGTGGACGGCCATGGCCGCCTTAATCACGCGATGAGTAACGTCGTCGATCGTCAACGGTACGTGGTCCTCGGCGTCCTCAGCGTCCTCGGCGGTGACGATCTCGTTCAGCAAACAGTGAGCCGACGCTGATGACGTCTATCGGTCCGAGGTGGGAAGTACAACCCTGCGATGAGCCGGCGGCGGATCGTCTCGCCGAGGCTCTTGGGATCTCTCCAGTCGTCGCACGCCTCCTCTGTCAGCGCGGGCTTGGCGATCCCGAGATCGCGAATCGTTTCCTGCACCCTTCACTCGATCATCTGCACGACCCGATGTTGCTGGCCGACATGCGCGTCGCGGTCGACCGGCTCTTCGCCGCCATCGCCCGCACGGAGCGGATCGCCATTCACGGCGATTACGATGTGGACGGCGTGACGTCCACGGTGATCCTGCGCCGCGCGCTGGAACTGCTCGGCGCCGACGTCGTGCACTTCATTCCCGAGCGACTGCGCGACGGCTACGGCCTGCAGCCCGCGGCGATCGAGCGGCTGCACGCCGACGGGGTCGCGCTCATCGTGTCGGTGGACTGCGGCATTCGTGGGGCCGAGGCGGCGCGGCGGGCGCGCGAGCTCGGCGTGGATCTGATCATCACCGACCACCACGAGCCGGACGCCGAGCTGCCGGCGGCGCTCGCGGTCATCAACCCCAAGCGCGCGGACTGCACGTATCCCGACAAGCACCTCGCCGGTGTCGGCGTCGCGCTGAAACTGGTGCAGGCGCTCTGCCGCACGGCGGGCCGCGAGAGCTGGCTGCCCGGGTTCATCAAGATCGCCGCCATCGGCACGCTCGCCGACGTCGTGCCGCTTGTCGGCGAGAACCGCGTGATTGCGAAGCTGGGACTGGATCTGCTGACGCGGGGCCCTCACAAAATCGGGCTGCGCGCCCTGCTGGACATCTCGGGACTGAGCGGGAAGACCATCGACAGCTACCACATTTCGTTCCTGCTCGCGCCGCGGGTGAATGCGGCCGGTCGCATGAGCACGCCGGACATCGCGACGCGGCTGCTGCTGGCGAGCGATGAAGCGATGGGCGAGGAAGCACGGGCCCTCGCCAGCCAGCTCGACAGCGAGAACGTGCGCCGGCAGGAAGAGGAAGCGGCGGCCCTCGCGGCGGCCAGGAAAATCGTGACGACCGATCCAGACATCGGCGCGCGATCGGTCCTTGTGGTGGCCGGCGAAGGCTGGCATCGCGGGGTTGTCGGCATCGTCGCGTCCAAGCTGGTGGACGCGTTCCACCGGCCGGCGATCGTGTTGTCGATCGAAGACGGCGTCGCGCACGGGTCGTGCCGCAGCATTCACGGCTTCGACATGCTAGGCGCGCTCGAGCGCTGCGCCCATCTGCTGACCCGGTTCGGCGGCCATCGTCAGGCGGCGGGGCTGACCCTGGAGGCCGGGCGAATCAAAGAGCTGCGCGCGGCCGTCAACGACGTGGCGGACGAGACGCTTGGCCCCGACGACCTCATGCCGCGCCTGCGCGTGGACGGCGACCTCACGTTTCGAAGCATCACCGGTGGCGTCGCCGCGGGCGTGGCGTCGCTGGCGCCGTTTGGGGCCGGCAATCCGCGCCCGGTGTTCGCGGCGCGGCGCGTGGAGATCGTCGACGGTCCCCGGAAGTTGAAGGAACGGCACCTCAAGATGTCGCTTAAGCAGGACGGCCGCATCTTCCGCGCGGTTGCCTGGCGCGCCGCCGAACAGCACGACTATCTCGCCGAGCACAAGTCCGCCCTGGACGTCGCCTTCTCCCTCGAGCAGAACCAATACAATGGGGAGACATACGTCGAGCTCACCCTCGCGGACCTCAAGAGCTCGGGGGGATAGTGGAATTGGAGATTCTCGATTGAAGATTGTAGGTTGGCGCAGCGTCACATCTTCAATCTTCAATCTTCAATCTGAAGTCTTCATTCTCAGGTTCTTATGACCAAGTGGCAGCGGAGAGCGCGCCTGCTCGTCGCGGTTTTCGCGGTCGGGTTCGCGGTGATGCTGGCGGTGGCCTTCAGGCACCGCGTGCCTGTGGCGCCTTCCATCGCAACCGGACGGACCGATCCGAACTCGATCGTCGAAAGCACCACGGGCCAGACCGTGCGCTTCAACAGAGCGCACGAGGACGTGACGGTCGGCTACGACAAGACGACCACATACAAAGACGGCGTGACCAGGCTTGAAGGCGTCAAAATCGTCAGCGCCGCGCGTAACGGCAGCCGCACCTTCACCGTCACGGCCAAAGAAGGGGTCGTCGGCCAGAACGAATCCGCGTTCACGATGAACGGCGCCGTCACGATGATGGCAAGCGACGGCCTGATCGCCCATACGGAGCACGCCACCTACACTGAAGGTGACGGGATGCTTCGTGCGCCGGGACCGGTCGAGTTCTCGCGCACGCGGCTCTCGGGTTCCGGCGTCGGCATGACCTACGACAAGAACCAGGACGTCCTCGTTATCCTCGAACAGGCCCACGTGCGCATCGCGGCAGACAAGAAGGAGAGCGCGACGGAGGTCACCTCTCCCACCGCGACCGTGGCGCGGCGCGACAAAGTTGTGCGCTTCGAACGGGGCCTCACATCGGCGCGCGACGGCCAGATCGTCCAGGCCGACAGCGGCGTCGCCCATCTGAGCAGCGATGAAGAGCGCATCGAGAGCGTCGAGCTGCGCGGCAACTCGCGAATCTCCGGATCCAAAGTCGCGCCCGGCGGCTTGCAGTCGCTGACCGGGCACGACATGGACCTGAAATATGCGGCCGACGGAGAAACGCTCGAGCACGCGCTCATCGTCGGCGAAGCCGTGTTGCAGATCGCGGGACAGAAGGGGTCGCCCGGCCGGCAGATCGCGTCCAACATGCTGGACATGACGCTCGCGCCCGACGGCACCACACCGGTGGCGCTGCTTGGCCGCGACGCGGTGCAATTGACCTTCCCGGCGGAGCCGGGGGCTGCGGCCCGCACGATCAAGGCGGCGAGCCTCGACGCGCGCGGCGATGCCAGGAAAGGACTGACCTTCGCACAGTTCACGGGCGAGGTGGACTTCCGCGAAAAGGGCAGTGGCGCGAACCGCGCCGCGAAGGCCGGCCGGCTCGATCTGACGCTGAAACCCGGGATGAGCTCGATCGAGGAGGCGAAGTTCTTCGAAAATGCGCGGTTCTGCGTGTTTGCGGCCGCCGCCGCCGGATCCGCTTGTGACGAGAAGGTCGCCACCGAGATGCTCGCCTCAGCGGCGGTCGCCCGCTACGTGCTGGAAAAGGGCACGCTCGATCTGGGTGGCAGCGAGCCGGGCGCGCCCCGGCCGCACGTGGCCAACGATCACATCGCCGTCGACGCCGCCCGCATCGACGTGGTGCTCGCCGGGCCGAAGCTGACCGCGCGCGGCGAGGTGGCAAGTGTCCTGCAGCCGCCGAAGAAGGACTCGAAATCCACCGAGACAAAGATGCCGTCCATGCTGAAGGGCGACCAGCCCCTGAAGGTGATCGCCAGCGATCTGGATTACGACGGCACGCTGTCGAAGGCGTCGTACACGGGGAAGGTCACAATGTTTCAACCCGAAAGGTCGATTCAGGCAGACGCCGTCGAGATCGACAACAAGACCGGCAATCTTCTCGCGTCCGGATCCGCCGTGACGAGCACGATGCTGGTGCAGGGCGACAAGACGAAGGTGCCGAGAGACCGCGTCCGGTCGATCGGTAAGGCGCAGACGTTCAAGTACGAGGAGTCGCTGCGCCAGGCCACGTATACGGGCGAGGCTCACTTGAGCGGCCCGCAAGGGGACATGATTGCCGACAAGATCGAGCTGTTCCTCAAGCCGACGGGCGACGAGATCGATCGCGCCGAGGCGTACGACAACCTGACGCTCCGCGAGCAGAACCGGAAAACAACCGGACAGCGGTTAACCTACACCACGTCGAACGACACCTACGTGGTCACCGGCGCGCCGGTCACGATTGTGGACCAATGCGGCGGGGAGAGCGTGGGTCAGAAACTGACGTTCGTCAAGGCGACCGATACCGTCAACCTCGACGGTGGCGGCCAGGTCCGCACGCAGACGAAAGGCAACGGGAAGTGTTCGTAAGCTGATGTCGACACTCCGGACCGAGGGCCTCACCAAATCGTACGGCGGCCGCACCGTCGTGCGAGGCGTCAATCTGGATGTCGCGTCGGGCGAGATCGTGGGCCTGCTCGGTCCCAACGGCGCCGGCAAGACCACCACGTTCTACATGACCGTCGGTCTGACGGCGCCCGACGCCGGCCGCGTAATCCTCGACGGTCGCGACGTCACCGACGATCCGATGTACATCCGCGCGCGGAAGGGGATCGGGTACCTACCGCAGGAGCCGTCGATCTTCCGCGGTCTGACGGTCGAGCAGAACATCCTCGCCATCCTGGAAACGATGGGGCTCGATTCGGCCACGCGTCGGACGCGGCTGCGCGATCTGCTGGCCGAGCTGAACCTGACGCCGCTGGCGCACGCGCCGGCCTACACGCTGTCGGGCGGCGAGCGGCGTCGTGCCGAGATCACGCGGGCGCTTGTGATCTCGCCGAAGTTCATCCTGCTCGACGAGCCGTTTGCGGGCATCGATCCCATCGCGGTCACCGACATCCAGAAGATCATCTTTCACCTGAAGGATCGCGGCATCGGCGTCCTCATCACGGATCACAACGTCCGCGCGACGCTGCGCATCACCGATCGCGCATACATCGTCCACGACGGGATCATCTTCAAGAGCGGCACGCCGGACAGCTTGGCCGCCGACGACGACGTGCGTCGGATTTATCTGGGGACCGAGTTCCGCTTGGACTAAAATAAGGCCTGGGAATTGCATCAGCTGAGGCGCGGCGTCAAATCCTTCGATGGGGCGACCGGCTTCGCTTCGTGCAACTGTCATAGCGACAACAACTTAGCTGACGCGCAAGTCGCTCCATGGGTATTCAACAGAAACTTCACACCAAGCTCGTCCAGAAGTTAATTCTCACGCCCTCGCTACAGCAGGCGATCAAGCTGCTGCCGATGTCGACGCTCGAACTGTCGGATCTGCTCAATCAGGAGATGGTCGAAAACCCCATGCTCGAGGAGGTGCCGACCGAGGAACTGCAGCCGGTGGATGCGGCCGCCGCGGAAAAGAGCAACAGCGAGGAGAAAGTCAACAAGACCGATACCTGGGACGATCAGGATTACGAGTATTTCTTCGGCGATTATCTCGACGATGGGTATCGGCCGCGCGCGCCGCAGGAGATCAAAGAACTGCCGCCGATCGAGAACACGCTGTCGACGGCCAGCTCGCTGTCCGATCACCTGATGTGGCAGCTGTCGATGCAAAGCGACGAGCCCCTGCTGCGCGAGATCGGCTCGGCCATCGTGGGCAACCTGGACGACGACGGCTATCTGGTCGCGTCGTTCGACGAGCTTGCCGCGATGGGACCGTGGTCGGTGACAGACGTCGAGCGCGCCCTTCGGCTGATTCAGAGCTTCGATCCCACCGGCGTGGCTGCGCGCGACCTGCAGGAGTGCCTGCTGCTGCAGCTCCGACACCTGGGGCTCGAGGGCACGCCGACCGAGAAGATCGTCGCCGAGCACCTCCGCCTGCTGCAGAACCATCAGGTCCCCGAGATCGCGCGCAAGCTGGGCCTGACGATCGACGATCTCAAGGAACACATCGAGGTCATCCGGCACCTCGATCCGAAGCCGGGCAGCCGATACAACCCGACCCAGTCGCAGTACGTCATCCCGGACGTCTACGTGATCAAGGTCGAGGATCAGTACGTCGCCGTGCTCAACGAGGACGGGCTGCCGCAGATGCGGATCAGTCCGGTCTATCGCCGGCTGCTCGACAAAGGGGCGGCCGAGAACACAGACGAGACGCGCGCGTACGTGAAGGACAAATTCCGGTCGGCGCTGTGGCTGATCAAGTCGGTCGAGCAGCGCCAGAAGACGATCCACAAGGTCGCGAACAGCATCATCAATTTCCAGCGCGATTTTCTGGATCACGGCATCGAGCACCTGCGCCCGCTGGTGCTGCGAGACGTGGCCAACGACATCGGCATGCACGAGTCGACGGTCAGCCGCGTGGTGACCAACAAGTACATGCACACGCCGCAGGGCGTGTTCGAGATGAAGTACTTCTTCCACAGCGG
>JBGPKK010000031.1:0-37388 GCA_041485905.1 Vicinamibacteria bacterium | reverse complement strand
GTTCTCGACGCCGTGCCGCTCGGTGAGCGTCCGCTTCAGCGCGCGGATCGAGATCGGCTGATCGATGACGCCGCGCCGGCACGTCGTCTCACAGGGATGCGCGCAGATCCGTCCGCAGATCGACGCGAGCGGATTCGGCGCGCGCGCGATCCGATACCCGCGCGCCGTATCCCAGTCGGCGACAGCGCGGACATATCCGCCCGCGTTTGTCCGGACGGGGCAGGCGGTCCGACACGGAATCAACCCAAGGAAGTACTGAAAATCCGGGACGACTGCCGGGTACTCGCGGCTGGCCATGGCTCGGTCCCGTCTTCACTTGCCGAGCACGAAATCGACGACTGCCGGCTTGCCCGCATCCACGGTGACCGCTTTCGGCTGCGCTTTACCCTTGGCGTGCCACACCGCGAGCTGGTAGGTTCCTGGCGGCACGTTCGTCATGTCGTAGTGGCCCTCCTTCGTTGTCACCGCGAAGAAGGGGTTCTGGAGCACGATGACGTAGCCTTCCATCTCCGTGTGCACGCGACAGAGCTGCGTGTAGACGCACGGAAGCTTTACGCATTTCGCGAAGATGTAGTCCTTGGTCTGACCCTGCGGCCAGGTGCCGAGGTTGTACTTCTCGTTATCGGGTGAGAACACGTTATGTGGCGTCGCGTCGCTGTTGAGGAAGCGCACGGTCGCTCCGGCGACCACCGGCAGCACGTGCGGGACAAACTGAAAGTTACGCTGATCCATCTCGACGGCCTTCGCGGGCGGCTGGAACGTCCCCGGCGCCTGCTGAACGTACACAACGACATCAGCACTTGACGTCGCGCCGGTGACTTTCACCGTTCCCGTGATCGTCCCGCCGGCGGCTGACGATCCGACCCGGGCGATGACAAGGACGGCGATGATGACGACACATGAAGACAAAACTGCACGCCTGACCATGAGTGGGCTCCCTTCGGATCTGATAACGAGCTGCGGTCCAATTCTCCCCTTGACCACCAGCGCCTTTCGCGTCCAACAAGGCTGGCGATGCCGGCGGCTCCGTCACTTCCCGGGAGTGAAGTCGACCGTAGCTGTTGTGCCTGCATCGACTGTCACCGGTTTGGGGAGCGTCTTTCCCTTCGTCCGCCACACGGCCAGCTGATACCTACCGGGCGGCACGTTCGCGATTTCGTACCCGCCGCTTGGGTCCGTCACGGCGAAGTACGGGTTCTGGAGCACAACAATGAAGGCTGCCATTTCCGGGTGGAGAAGACAGAGCTGGGTGTAGGCGCAGGGAAATGTCGCGCACTTGTCGAAGGTGTAAACCTTCGTCTGGCCATGCCGCCAGGTGCCGAGGTTGTATTTCTCGTTGTCGGGCGAGAACACGTTGTGGTGCGTCGGATCGCTGTTGAGGAACCGTACCACGGTTCCTGCAACAATCGGCAGCACGTGCGGAACGAACGCCTTCTTCCGTTGGTCCATGTCCACGGGCTCCGTCGGCGGCTGGAATCTTCCAGGTGCCTGCTGAATGAATACGACGGCGTCGGCGCTCGACGCGGTGCCGATGACCTTCACCGTTCCTGTGATGGTTCCCCCGGCGGCTGAGGATCCGACCCTGGCGATGACAAGGGCGGCCATGATGGCGGCACATGACAACCGAAGTCCGCGCTGGACCATGAGTCGCTCCCTTCGGATCAGAACGCGAATCGCACGAGTGCGTTGAGCGAATGGTTGTCGCCCTCCCGCAGGTCCCGCTGGTACTCGACCATCGCCTTCACGTTGGCGCGCACGAGCGCGCTGAGGTTGAAGACGCCGAATCGGAGGCTCGGCACCGACAGATCAGCCGGCGTTACCGTCTCGTAGCGGCCCGTTGCCTGCAGCCACGGATAGATCAGATAGTCGGCTTGCGTGAACCACGCGTGGTAGTCCGGTGATGCCGCGCTCAACAGTCGATTGGTCGTCTTATCGACTGTGTTGAGCTCGTCGGTCCCGCGCAGGTAGACGCCGAAGACGTTCACGTCCTGGAAGAACCAGCTCGCGTAGAAGCCGGTCCGCAGGAAATGCGTGTCAAGGATGTTCACCTCGAGGCCGGCAGCGCTTTCCAGCGAGAATGGAATGTTGCTCCCGTCGCCGCGATAGGTGAAGGCACCGAGGCGCAACGAGTTGTCGCGCCAGTTCTTGTCGGGGATGGGCTTCCCCCCGGTGTCGCCGTCGAACCCCATGCCACCAAATTTGTAGTCGAACCGCGCGTACACATCCTTCGCGTTGTTGCCATCGAATCGGCCCGACGTGTCCCCCGGGGCCGGCCCGATGCCGTTGGCGAGACCGGCGACCCACAGCGCACGGTGGTTGATGATGCCGTAACCTTCGATGCCGCGAATCATCGCCGGTACCGAAATGCCGGCTCCCATATCCCCGCCCAAACCGGTCCCGCCGCTTATGCCGATCGGATTGAAGGCGAAGAGCGAGTCGATCGCGGCGTTGGTGGAGAGCTGCATCTCTTGGTAGCCGTCGACCAAATTCGGTACCAGTTTGCCGATCCGGAAGTGGAACAGATCTTCCGGACCGAACGGCGAGTCGAAGCCCACGTGGGCGTGCTCGAGCTCAACGGACACGCTCCCGTCCGGGTTCTCGCCGAAAGTGACCTCGCTGAAGAACGAGACGTGTTCGCCGAGCGTGCCGGCGCCGAAGACATTCAATTCCTGCGGGAACTGCAAGTCGTTATGGACCGTCGTCACCGTACCATCTTCATTGAGCGCGGACGTGTTGACTTCGCCGAGCTTGATGTTGACGGCGAGCGGCACGGTGCCGGGGATGTCGGTCGGCCAGACGGCTTGCGGCCACAGCCGCTTATACGCGGAGGCCCCAAGGCTGATCGGCTTCTCCTTGACCATGTCCTCCGTCTCGCCCGGCAAGCGGTAGCCGCGTAGTCGGAAGGCTTCGCCGAACGCATTCAGCTTTGGGAAGACGATGTGACACGTCTGACAGCTCGTTTGGTACTTCCGCGCGAACGCAGGGATCGCGAGGGCGGTTGATTCACTCGCCGCCAGCACGACCAGTACGAGCGCGGCACGAGCGACCAAGAGAAAGACTGCTGATGCCGGTGGTAGTGGTTTCGTCATGTCGCGCCCCTCACTCCTCTTGCAACGAGAGTTGCATAGCGATTGAGCAAGCGCCGAGCCGCCTCGGGCAAGGCGCAGAATCGACAGAATTGGGTGGATTCTTGGGGTCCGGTGCTCTGTGCGCGGGAGCGCCCGCAACCCGGTGCCGAAAATCCGGCAACGACCCCTGCCTCGAATCGGGGAAATGGAAATCAGGAGCCGGTCAGAACAGATACAGCAACCGCAGGAACGCGCTGTTCCCTGTGTACGGACGGTTCCCGTAGCCGGTGTTGATCTCGCCGAGGTAATCGATGCGCGGCGTCCCGGTCTGGCCCGGAAGATCGACCGTCGAGAAGTCGGTCACGTCAAACTTCTCGTACCAGTAGCCGAGGCCGACACCGACCTTCGGCGTGAAGAAATACTTGAGGTCGGCCGTCAGACGCTGCCAGGTGTTGGTCACGTTCGGCAAGGGCTGAAAGCACGACGTGAGCCCCGCGGCGCACGGCTTCACGTCGCCCGGCGTAAAAAACGTGTTGGTCGCCAGCTCCTGAACGCGCGGACCGCTGTGGATGAACGCGTTGTCCGAATCGCTGTAGTCGTAGCTGAAGCGGATATTCGTGTTCCTGATCGCCTTGTTCAGATCGAGATAGAGGTCGAAGTTGTTCACCTTCTCATTGTTGGTCAGGTTCCAGATGCGGTTCGGGTCGGTCCAGCTGCCGTAATCGCTTCCTGGAGGGTTCGCGTTGGCCGAGTTCTGCAACGAGGTGAACTTCTCGTATCCGTAGTTGGCGCCGAAGCCGACGGTCTTCCTCGGGTTCACGTTGATGCCGGCGTTATAGGCCGTATTGGTGTTGTTCAGCAGGCCGAAGTCGTGTCCCGGTCCGCTGTAGATGTCCTTGCCGGCCGCCACCGACAACGTAACGTCGAGGATCTCGACCGGCGTGATCACGAAGAGCAGCGTGCCCTTGTTCCGATCGCGATCGGCTTCGTCGTAGAACCGCAGGCCCGGCTGCAGGCCGCCGTCCTCGAGGGCCGCTTCCGAGAAGCCCGACCCGATCCGGCTGGTGTGGTCGAAGCTGGCGCGCAGCATCACGTACTGATGGCCCACGGTGTCGACCGAGGCGCGGAGCGTGTAGTCGCGCATGTCGCTGAACGCACGCCCGGTCCGGTTGAAATCGTCGTAGATGTAGCCGAGCCTCAAGGCCGTATACGGCAGGATGTTGAACGTGCCGGTCAGATCGAATGTGTTCTCCCGGATGTTGAACTGCTCGGTCGGACTGCCGGTCGCCTCCGGCACCGCGTCGAAGCGGACGTACTGGGTCGCGTCGAACTCCGGCGTGAGGTTTCTGTGGTCGTTGAAGCGGTACCGCATGGCGAGGCCAAAGAAGCTGTTCGGCCGCGACGTGAAGTTGAACATCGCGTTCAGGCCGTGCACCGTCGCCTCGGCCGTGTCTCGCGGGAGGCTGGCGAGCCCCGGGAACGTCTTGTAGACCGCCGCATTGGCGATAACCGGGTTGATCGTCCACGGGATGAGCGCGTCGTTCTGGCTCATCACCGTGAACGACACGGTACCGCTGATCGTGGTGTGCGACGGCATCTTGTAGAGGCCGGTCGTGCTGATCGCGTTCATGCTGTTGCTGGGCGGCACCGACATCCGGCCGCGCGCCGGACCGTTGCCGTTGCTGTAGCCGCTCGGATCGAACGGCGTCGTATCGGTCGCCCGCAGCGGGTTGTCCCAGATGATCTCGTGGATCTTGTTGTCGAACCACGAGCCGTCCCACCCGACGCGGATCATCCCCTGGGCGTTGGCCCACTCGAGGCCGGCCGAAACGTCGTTGGTCCGGTTGTCGAGCGGCATCGGCAGCTCGTTGGCGTTGACGAACGCGAACGACATGCCGTACGGCTGGTTCCCGATCTTCCTGGTCGAGGTGAACGACAGGTTGACGCCGAGATCGCGGGTCGCGTTGTACGACAGGCCGGCGGCGGCCGTGTCGCGCCGCGACTGGAGATCGAACGGCTGCGCCAGGCCGCGGAAGATCGACGCCGTCAGGAGCTGCGTCGCATTCGCCGGCACGCCGACGACACCCGCGGCCTTGGTCTGGACGGCGAGCCGCGCGGCCGGATCCAGCGTGAACACGCCGGTCGAGGCTTCGACCCATGGCGTCGACGTGAGATAGCTGTAGTTGAGCGGGATCGAATCCCACGAGCCGGTGATCTTTGCCCTGCCGTCGCTGTAGCTCGCGACGTACCGCTGGTCACGGTATCCGATGTTCTCCGCACGGACGCCGAACATGGACTGGTCGGTGTCCTTCCCGAACACGATCTGGGAAAACGCACCCTGTCGCAGGTCGCGGTAGCGCTCGTAACGGGCCGCGTCGCCGGTCGTCGACTCGGACCTGAAGCCGAAATCGATGGTTCCGGTCAGGCCCCCGAATATCGGAACCGGGACCGTGGGCGGCTGCTGCGCCCCCCCGGGGCGTGCACAGGCCAGCAGCAGCACGCCGGTCGCGATCGTCAATCTGATGCGCATCGCACTCCTCTTCGCCTGGCGCCTAGCGCAGGAAATACTTGCCCGACGGCGCGTTCGATCCGTGGATCTGCTGGTGACACGTCACGCACCCGCGGCCGAATATCTTGTTGGCGTTGGTGGAGTTGTTCAGCAGGAAACCCTCGTACACCGTTGGAGGATGCCGCGACGTCACATGGCACCGTTGACAGAGGAACGGCACTTTAGCCGCGAGCATGCGCTCGTTGTTCGAGCCGTGCGGGTCGTGACACGTCACGCACGCATTGGCGACCGGCGCGTGCTCCCAGAGGTACGGGCCACGCTTTTCGGAATGGCAGCTTGTGCAGCTCTCGTCGACGGTCGTTCCCGTCTTGAGCAGCTTGGTATTGGTCGATCCGTGCGGGTTGTGGCACGACGAGCACTGAATCTTGCCCTCGCGCACCGGCATGTGCTCGAAGCGGTGCAGCTTGTTGACGATGTTCCGGTGGCACGTGGCGCACAGCTCCGGCTCCGACGCCGCTTTGATCTGCTTGGGTCCCTTCGGGGTGTGCACGCTGTGACACGTCACGCAGCCGACGTTGCGCTGGTCGTGCTGACTGCCCGACCACAGGCCGTGCTTGGTGCGATCGTGGCAGGTGACGCACGTCTCGCTGGCGCGCTGGGGTGTGAGCGTCTTGAGATTGACGATCTTCTCTTTCTCGCCGCCGGAATCGACATGAGCCTTGCCGGGACCATGGCAGCTCTCGCACCCGTGCGTGGCTGCGGGCGACCTGGCGTTGGACTTCAGCGCGTGGGCCGTCCCTTTGTAGTCCTTTTCTCCGTGACAGGTCAGGCAGGTGTCCTGACCGACATACTCGCCGGCCTGCGGTGCAAGCGCGGTGGCCACCGCGGGCGCGGCTGTTTGGGTCGCGGCGACGCCCGGCCGCGCTGCCGGCGGCGCCCCATTCGCCGCCGCAACAACGGCCGCGATCGCCCAGACCAGTACAAGCGCGACCACAAGCAGGCCTGCCGGACGACCGTCACTGCGCGTGTGCATCAGCGAGCTCCCATGTGAGTGCCATCGGTATCGCGGCAGAGCGCCGGACGCGCTCCGGGTTGCAAGTGGGGTGCCGCAAAGTCGTGAGCGTCATTTTGTGGTTTCAACTCGCGGGCTGTCTGTTCTAAACAGGACACATCCCGCCGTTCAGGCAAGAGCCCCAAAGCCGCCGCGAGGGATGAGCGGCTGCTGGGTCCGGTACAAATCCGCAGGTCCGGGGAATATTTCGCGCCGCGCACGCACGGAGGTGTCGAGTAACATGGGCGCGCATGGGAGTGGCACCGCGCGAAGGTGGACCGAATCATTGAAACGCATCGCTGACGTGCGCGCCCCGCTCGGCCGGGCCTATTTCGACCGCCGCACGTTTCTCGATGCCGTTCTGGCCGTCGGCTTCGTGTCCACGGCGGCGGCCATGGCGTATCCGGTGTCACGGTTTCTCGTACCGCCAGCGAATGCCGAACCCGCGACGGCGACGGCCGTCGCCGGGAAAGCGGCGGCGCTCAAGCCCAACTCCGGACTCCTGTTCCGATTCGGCAACAAGCCAGGCATCGTCGTTCGAACCGCCGATGGCGACGTGCGTGCGTTCAGCGCGGTCTGCACTCATCTGGATTGCACCGTGCAGTTCAAGACCGACACATCACAGCTCTGGTGCGCGTGCCACAACGGGACGTACGACCTCGGCGGCAATGTAGTGTCGGGACCTCCACCTCGCGCCCTGGAGAAGTTCATCGTGAACCTTCGCGGCGAGCCCGGCGACGAAGAAATCGTCGTCTCGCACGCGTAGCGCTTCGGAAGGGTCATCATCCCCATGGTGCAGCAGCTCGTCGACTGGGTGGACGAACGGGTCGATCTCAGCGGGCTGCGGCATTTCATCGCCGAGAAGGGCGTGCCGATTCACACGCAGAAAATCTGGTACTACCTCGGCGGCATGACGATGTTCCTGTTGGCCGTTCAGATTTTCACCGGCATCCTGCTGCTCCTTTACTACCGGCCCAGTGCCACCGAAGCGTACGAGAGCGTCCAGTTCATCGTCACGCGCGTCCCGTTCGGATGGCTGATCCGCAACGTCCACAGCTGGTCGGCCAATCTCCTGATGGCGACTGCGTTCGCCCACTTCTTCAGCGTGTTCCTCCTGAAGTCGTACCGCAAGCCGCGCGAGCTCACCTGGCTGACCGGCATCCTGTTGCTGTTCCTGATGCTCGGATTCGGCTTCAGCGGCTACCTGCTGCCGTGGAACGAGGTTTCCTTCTTCGCGACGAAGGTTGGCACGGGCATCGCCGGCGCTGTCCCGATCGGAGGCAAGTTCCTCCTCCGGCTGCTCCGGGGAGGCGACGATGTGACGGGCGCGACGCTGTCGCGATTCTACGGGCTGCACGTGGCCGTGCTACCCGCCATCACGACGGCACTGGTCGCCCTCCATCTGCTGCTCGTGCAGCGTCAGGGCATGAGCGTGCCGTTGAGTGTCGCGCGCAAGGTGAAGGCCGGCGAGCCGCTCCGCCAGATGCCGTTCTTTCCGAACTACGTCCTCCGCGACGTGCTGACGTGGTACGTCGCGATCGCGATCATTGCGGCGCTGGCGGCGTTCTATCCGTGGGAGCTCGGCAAGAAAGCGGACCCTTTCGCGGCGGTACCGCCGGGGATCCGACCGGAGTGGTACTTCCTGGCGATGTTTCACACGTTGAAGCTGCTGCCCAGTCACGTGCTGGGACTGGAAGGCGAGCAACTGGGCGTTGTCGGGTTCGGCATCGCCGCGCTCATCCTGGTGCTCGTTCCGTTTCTCGATCGACGATCGAATCGAGGCGAGAGCAGTCCCGTCTTCACCGCGCTTGCAGTCCTCGGACTGACGTATCTCGTGACGTTTACGATCATCGGCCACTACGCCAAATAGCCTGTCATGTCCACTGTGTCTCGCCTGCGTTGCATGTTCCTGGTGGCGGCCCTCCTGTTGTCGGCCCGCACGGCCGCAGCCCAGACGGCCGCGACGCCGAACAGTTGTCGCACGTGCCACGCCAGCCTCGCGGAGGCGCGGCTCGCGACGCCGGCTGAAGTGTTTTCGCAGAAGGACATTCACCGCGAGAGCGGCTTTGGCTGTGTCGACTGCCACGGGGGCGACCAGACCGCCGCGGACAAGGCGCGCGCCCATGACGCGGGGCGAGGATTCAAAGGCGCGCCCTCGGGCCAGGCGCAGATCGCGACCTGCGCGCGATGCCACAGCGACGCGGAGCTCATGCGGCGATTCTCACCGCGGCAGCGGGTCGACCAGGCGGCCGAGTACGTCACCAGTGTGCACGGCAAGCGACTGGCGGCAGGCGACACGCAGGTGGCGACGTGCGCGAGCTGCCACGGTGCACACGGCATCCGGCAGGTGAACGACGCGAAGTCGCCCGTGTTCCCGACCAACGTCGCCACTACCTGCGGGGCGTGTCATGCCAGCCAGACGCATATGGGCCGCTACACGCTGCCCGGCGGCGCACCGCTGCCGACCAACCAGCTCGCGGAATACCAGCGGAGCGTCCATTACGCCGCGCTGACAACCGGCAACGATCTGTCGGCACCGACGTGCAACGACTGCCATGGCAACCACGGCGCCGCCCCACCGGGCGTCGGGTCGGTCGCCAACGTCTGCGGCACGTGCCACGCGATCTTTGCCCAGAAGTTCGCGACAAGCGTCCACCAGCAGATTTTCGACAAGGGCTGCGTGGAATGCCACAGCAACCACGCCGTGCTGAAGCCGTCCGACGAGATGTTGGGGACGGGCGCGCACACGATCTGCGGCACGTGTCACAGCGGATCGGGCGACAAAGGCGCAGCCGCGGCCGACGGCATGCGCGCCGCCATCGAGAGACTCAAGGCGGGCGTCGAGCAATCAGGCAGCCTCGTGGCCCGTCTCAGAAACGCCGGCATGGAGATGAGCGCTCAGGAGCTCGCTCTTGGGACGGCGCGGTCTCAACTGACGCTCGCCCGCACCGAGATGCATGCGTCCGATCCCGCGCGCCTGACGCCCATCGTGGACAGCGGGTTGAAGATCATCGCCGACGTCGACGCGGCGGGCGACCGCGCTGAGGACGAGCTTCAGTACCGTCGTCGCGGTCTGGCGCTGTCGCTTGGCGCGATCCTGCTGGTGGTCGTCGGCCTCGGCCTGAAGATTCGGCAGGTCGATCGGCGGTCGCGTGAGCATCATGAGCGTTCCCGGCGGGACTCAGGATAGGAGCTGCCCCCGTGGGGCTCAGGGCTCGATGACCTGGAGTCCCCTGAAGTACCGTCGGTAGAAGCCGCGGTCGCGGGTCAGCAATGCGTCGGCTCTGTCGAGAGCATGCGCGCCAACCAGGAAATCCGGCACGATGCGGTCGCGACGGCGGCCGCCGGTCTGACGAAAGCTCCGCCACAGCCGGCCGGCCTTCGTCGCCACCGCCTCGCTGATCCCATCGAACTCGACGCTCAGTTCGGCCATGGCCTCGGCCATCACGGCCTCCGAGGCAAACCGCCCGGCCACTTCCGCCCAGACGATATCGCACGCGACGACGCGCCCCGAACGGATGGCGCGGTCGATCGCAGTCGCCGCCCGAGAAGCCCAGACGGGTTCCTGTTGGAACAGGTCGATGAGCACCATCGAATCGAGCGCCGTCGTCACCGGCGCTTCCGCCAGGAGGCGGGCACCGGCCCTCTCGTGTCGTTGATCAGTGCGTCGGTGGCGGTCTCCCGCTTCAGAATGCCCAGGACGCGATCGACGGCTCTCACGCTCCCCTTCTGCCCCTTGCGCAGCAGCGCGCCCTCCGAAGTCACCTCGAACTCCACGCGCACGCCGGGACGAAGTCCGAGTTTGTCGCGCACCGCCTTGGGGACCGTGATCTGACCCTTGGCCGAGATCGTAGACGTCATACCGATATGGTAAAGCGTCTTTACTTCAGATGTAAAGGCGCCCTCACGCTCGACGGGTGCCGAGACCAGCCGCCGGGTGCGGTTGCTCTACTTCTGACCGCAGCAGTTGCAGCGACCCTCAGCGAACTGCTGCTGGTGGGATCGTCGCTGGCCGCGCGGGGATCGCTGAAGCTCGAGACGGCCGCGGAACATTCACACGAAACCATCCGCGTCGAACGGCCATTTCGGCATGCAGTGCCGGACAACCGTCACGATTGCCCGGGAGACGTCGTGTTTGCAATCGGGCTGCCACCCCGTGAGTCGGAAAGCAGGAAGGTGGGAAGCGTACTTGCAACAGCCACTATGGTAGCCCGATGCGGAATCCATTTGCGCGCGACCTGATTCTCCTTCATCCGTCGGCGATCTACGACTTTCGGAAGCAACGGACCTTCCTCGGACCGGTGGCTGATGCTGTTCCCTCGACGGCCATCTTCGAAATGTATCCGGTTGGGTTGACCAGCATTGCGGCCTTTCTCGAACGCAATCATTACAATGTCGAGATCATCAACCTTGCGTACCGGATGCTCCAAGATCCTCACTTCGACGTTGTCGACCACCTGCGTCGCATGTCGGCACCGGTCTTCGGCATCGACCTGCACTGGTTGCCGCACGTGCAGGGCGCGCTGAGCATCATCGAGCTTGTGAAGCGGCTCCACCCAGAGACCCGGACGCTCGTCGGGGGCCTGTCGGCCAGCTACTACCACGAAGAGCTGATACGTTCCCCGATCGTGAATTTTGTCTTACGCGGCGACTCCACCGAAGAACCGACCCGTCAACTGTTGCAAGCACTTCGAGAATCGCGTCCGCTCGAAACCGTAGAGAACTTGACGTGGAAGCGGTCGGACGGATCGGTGGTCGTCAATCCGATCACGTTTGTGCCAAGAGACCTGGATTACGTCGACGTACCCGCCTATCGGTACTTGCTGCGATCGATGTTCAAGTACCGAAGCATCAAGAACCTGGTTCCAGGTTTTGAGTGGCTGCAGTATCCGATCACCTTGTTGCTCGGTGCCCGCGGATGCATGGAGGATTGCGCGGTTTGCGGCGGGTCGCGATCGGCCTACCGCCTGATCTGCCACCGCCAGAGACCCGCGTTTCGATCACCGGAAAAGCTGGTGGCCGACGTCGGTGTCATCACGAGCTTCTCACGCGCGCCGATCTTCATGGTGCACGACCCGCGGATGGGCGGCATGCCACGCGCCGTCCGATTCTTCTCGTTAATCGAGCAGATGCGCCCGGCGAACGAGATGGTATTCGAGCTGTACTATCCGGCTGGCGACGAGTTCTTCGAGCTGGTGCGAAGGAGCGTTCCGTCGTGGAGCATCGAAATCACGCTCGAGTCACCGGACGAAGGCCTGCGCCGCCGCAACGGAAAATTTCCGTGGTCGAATGCGGTCGTAGAGGACACGATCGGGCGCGCCCTCGCCCATGGCTGCCACAAGCTGGATGTGTTCTTCATGATTGGTCTGCCTTCTCAGCGGTACGAAGACGCGCTCGCGATCGCTGACTACTGCGAGCACCTTCTCGAGCGCTTTGGTTCCGATGGCCGGCTGCATCCGTTTGTGGCCCCCCTGGCGCCGTTTCTGGATCCCGGCAGCCGGGCGTTCGAGCGTCCCGAGTTCGGCTACACCACATTCTGCCGCACGCTCGAGGATCACCGGCAGGCATTTCTACAGAATGGCTGGCACCGCATTCTGTCGTACGAAACGACTGGGATGACGCGTGACCAGATCGTCCGCGCGACTTATGACGTCTCCGATCGTCTCAACGATCTCAAACATCGGCACCGCCTGATCGATGATCGGACGCACACGGAGGTTCGCTCCCGACTGAACGTCGCGCGCCAGATCGTCACAAGCAGCGATTTGGCGGACGCGCTCGCCGGACCGGCGGCTGACCTCTCAACCCACCGTACGATGTTCGGCGATGATGAACTGAAGTGGCCGCTGCACCATCGCTTCCGTGTCGGGACTACGCTCTTGACTAGCCTCGCGGCTGGCCTGGCAGTCGAAATCGGTCATGCCGCGGCACGCTTAGTGGGCCGCTATGACGTGGCGCCGGCGCGCTGGGCGCCCATTGAACAGGCCCGTGCCGACATTTCGAAGGGCAACTCCAGCCGTCCGCCTGATCGCTCCAACCACATCGGGCCACCGATCCACCGCATGGGATCACGATGATACCTTGTTGATCTGAAGCCAACACTTTCGACGCACGGCCTCGTCTCGCTCCTCTTCGTCGAGTGCTGCGGCGACCGTGTGGATGTGACGGGAGATTTCTGGCAGGACGAGCTGGTCGATCGCGTTGAGGCGTCGAGCAGTGCGGGCAAGCGCCGCTCGCAACCTCCTCACCGCGGTCTCCTCGGATGCCAGTGCCAAGAGACTCGGCAGCGTCGCGACAAACGCTTCGCCGGCACGATCGAGCGAGTCCGACGCCGTCGCGGGCCCATAGTGGGCCCGATAATCGCCGAATGCACCTTCCACCCGCGGAACTCTCACGCCCACAATCGGCCTCTCGTGCACCTGAATCGCGCCCAGCGGCGGCTGCGCGAGCGCCGCTGCATCGATTACCGTGCGCCCCAGTTCAGTCTGCGCTTCGTGGAGCGCGGTTCGTGCCAGGCCCAACGCCTTCGCGGCCACCCGATACAACTCGTCACGGCGCGGCACGTGCTCGGCCAGCGCTCTCACGATCGCCTCGCGCTTCCGGTCCAGCAGATCCCGGCCGCTCCTGGCGGCTTCGAGGTCGCGCCGCAACTGGAGCAGCCGCGATCGGAC
Organism: Vicinamibacteria bacterium; assembly: GCA_041485905.1. Lineage (GTDB taxonomy): Bacteria > Acidobacteriota > Vicinamibacteria > Vicinamibacterales > CAVVIG01 > JAHFUI01. The sequence continues at coordinate 24,089 of JBGPKK010000031.1, read as the reverse complement.
TGCGGGAACGTTCACGTCCCGAGCGCCCCGGGAGAAGCCGCCAACCGCTGCTGGTCGTGCGGCAAGTAGCGGTCGATGAAGGCGGTCGGTACTCGCGTGAGCTCGGACGGCGGCAACTTCGCGAGCAACTGCCACCCCAGCGACAGCGTGGCGTCAATCGCCCGCGGCTCATCACGACCCTGCTGGAGGAATTCGGTATCGAAGAGGTCGCCGAAGTCGAGGTACGTGCGCTCAAGGTCCGACAGCTCGTCGCGGCCAATAATGGACTCGAGCGACCGTGCCCGTGTCACGCGAGCGCACGCGGCGTACACTTGGCGTGCCAGATCGGCATGATCCTCACGCGTGCGACCAGCACCGATGCCATCGCTCATCAAGCGTGACAGGGATGGCAGCACCGCAATCGGCGGATAGACGCCGCGCCGATCGAGCGCACGATCCAATACGATCTGTCCCTCGGTCACGTAGCCGGTCAGATCCGGGATTGGATGCGTGATATCTCCTGACGGCATCGTCACAATCGGCATCTGTGTGATCGACCCCCGACGCCCGGTGATCCGACCCGCGCGCTCGAACAGCGAGGCCAAGTCGCTGTAGAGATAGCCGGGATACCCCTTGCGACTCGGTACTTCACCGCGGGCCGCTGACACTTCGCGCAGTGACTCTCCATAGTTGGCCACGTCGTGCAAGATCACGAGCACATGCATGCCGCACTCGAATGCGAGGTACTCCGCTGCGGTCAGTGCGCAACGCGGCGTGATCAGCCGCTCGGCCGCCGGATCGTCGGCCAGGTTCATGAACGCGATCATCCGATCGCGTGCGCCAGACACGCGGAATGCCTCCTCGTACTGGAGCGTAGTCGCGCGCGGCAGCCCGAGGGCCGCAAACACGATGGCGAACTGCTCGACGCCTGGCGCGCGGGCCTGCCGGACAATCTGCAGCGCGAGCTCGTCGTGGGGAAGCCCAGCCTCGGTGAAGATTGGAAGCTTCTGGCCCAGCACCACGCTCGTCAACAGATCGATTGCGGAAATCCCTGTCTCGAGAAAGTCGCGCGGATATTCGCGGCGGCATGGATTGATCGCCGAGCCTTCGATTGGCCGCTGGTCGACGACGAGCGGCGGCGGCAACCCGTCGCGCGGCCGGCCCAAGCCGTCCAGCGTTCGCCCGAGGAACTCGCGGCCGACGCCACATCGAAACGGGTGGCCTTCGAATCGGAGACGAGTCCCTTTGAGTGTCAACCCCTCGGTCGCGCCGAAGATCTCAATGACCGCAGCTTGCTCGGACACGCCCAGGACGCGGCCCGCACGTACCGAGCCGTCCGGACCAACCAGCTCCACCTGTTCGTGGAATGACAGGCCCGGCACCGCGTCGATGAAGGCGAGGGGCCCACGCAGCTTTGTGACGCCTAGGCACTCAACACCGGCGGTGCTCCTCATGCGGAAGGACTCGTGGGAGTGCGTCCGACGGCACCGCATTGCTGGTCGATCACCGTTGACAGTTGCTGCAGGTCGTGGACTTCAGCGTCTCCAAACATCGATTTTGCGCGCAGAAGGGTCGTCACGATCGGGAGATCCCAGAGCGCACCGACGTGGGCGCCACGGGCAATCGCCTCGAGCGCTCGATGGTAATAGCGGAGTAATAGCGACAAGAGCTCGACCTGGCGCGACGGCGAACAGCTGGCGTCTTTGTCGTCGTACGCGCTCTGTCGGAGAAAGCCCTCTTCAAACATCTCCGCGAGGCGCAACACGAGCCGCTGGCGGTCCGGCAGGCTCGCTGCTCCAATAAGCCGTGCCGTGTTTTGAAGATGTGCCGCCTCTTCGAGCAACGTGAGCGCTTGACGGCGAAGCTCGCCCCACTCGGCCGAGACGCTGTCGTGCCACCAGGCCGCCAGATCTGCAGCGGACGCGCTGAAAGACGTCTCGACGCTTACAGCGGGAAAGACCCGCGCGTCAGCCAGCTGCTTGTCGAGCGCCCAGAAGCAGCTCGTGAAGCGCTGGGTGTGGCGTGTGACAGGTTCGGTGAGATCGCCGCCCGGCGGAGAGATGGCCGACACCAACGTCACCGACGCCTGCCGCCCGCCCAGCGTGACGACGCGCCCGGCACGTTCGTAGAAGGCGGCGAGCCGACTCGCCAGGTATGACGGGTGCCCTTCCTCGGCTGGAATCTCGCCGAGTCGCCCCGAGATCTCACGGAGTGCTTCGGCCCAACGCGACGTGCTATCGGCCAACAGCAACACGTGGTATCCCATGTCCCGGTAGTACTCGGCAATCGTAATGCCTGTATAGATGGACGCTTCACGCGCGGGCACCGGCATGTTCGAAGTATTGGCAATGAGGATCGTGCGTTCAGCAAGGGGACGGCCGGTGCGTGGGTCGGTCAGGTTGGGGAGCTTCCACAGCATCTCGGTCATCTCGTTGCCGCGTTCTCCGCACCCGACGAACACGATGACGTCTGCCTGCGCCCAACGGCACAACTCGTGTTGCATGACCGTCTTGCCAGTTCCGAAGCCGCCCGGCATTCCGGCGGCGCTGCCTTGTGCCAGCGGAAAGAACGTATCGAGCACGCGCTGCCCCGTCAGCAGCGGAACCGTGCTGCGCAACCGCTGCCGGGAAGGTCGGGGCTGACGCACGCGCCAGTGGTGTGCCAGCCGCAGTGCTCTAGGCGACTGCGCCGATCTCGTTGCGACATGCGCCACGACATCCGACACCCGATAGGGCCCACGCGAAGCCACGTCGACGACCCTGCCGTGACAGTCGGGGGGCACGAGCACCCGGTGTTCGAGGGCTGGCGTTTCCTGCACGACTCCCAGCGTTTCCCCGCCCGAGACCAGCGCGCCGACGTCCAGCGATGGCTGGAATTCCCACAAGCGATCGACATCGAGCGACGCGACCTGCTGTCCGCGGCCGAGAAAATCGCCTTCGTGCAACGCGAGCCAGGCGAGCGGTCGCTGGATCCCATCGAACACGGATCCGAGCAGGCCCGGGCCGAGCTCGACCGCCAGCGGTCCACCGCTGGCGAACACCGGCGCACCAGGCGCGAGGCCGCTCGTGTCCTCGTACACCTGCAGACTCACGAGGTCTTCCTCGAGCCCGATCGCCTCGCCGACGAGCCGTTCGTCTCCGACGTACACGACCTCACCAAGCGAAATCGGCGCGAGCGTTCGCGCGCGCACGAGCGATCCGCTGATTTCAACCAATTGCCCGGCCGCCGCCTCAAGGGCGATCGTCACCGCTGTCTCCAACGGGCTCGCGGTTCGGCGTCTCGGATCGAGCGTCGAACAACGTCCCAAGCGCGGCACGCCAAGCCAATTCGAACCGACGGGCACGCGCGGCGTACGTATTGTCGTATCTGATGCGGCCGTCGGACGTCCGGACGATGCACCCACCGTCCATGACCTCTGAGGTCGCCGTCACGACCATGTGTTTACCAGTCGCCGCCTCCAACTCGGCACGCCACGCCGCATCATGTGTCAGCGCCTCGTCGTCGACGGCCACGAGCACGTCGACCTGGTCGCTTGTCAGTCGGGCTGCCGCCTCCCCGGCGAACCGACTGATCTCTCGACGTCGGACCTCCTGCGCCAGCGCCAGCAACCGCTTCTGCCCTTCGGCGGCAACGCGGCCGATCCAGATCTCGCGAGCATTCAATGCAGCTTGCCGATCGGCCCACTGGTCCTCGGCCAGCCGTTCCCGAGCCTGCCGACGCGCCACGGCGATCCGGACATCCGCATCTGGGACGACGACGGGGGTGTGCGCCTCCTCCTCATGGAGTCGCGCCAGAGTCGCGTCAGTGTCGGTTTCGATCTTCTCGATTTCGGCTCGCGCGTCTTCCTGGATCGCAACGAGGACTGCTTCGAGCGATCCGAAGCCCTTCACGGCGCTCCCCCATCAATAGAAGCCGGCAGGACCAACACGATGGGTCCCCCGGGAGTGTTGGCCAGCCGATCGACCGCGTCAGGCGACGACCGATACACCGATGCAGAAACCAGGACGACCGCGGGACGATCCTTTGCCGTGAGATTAAGCTGTCGCACTGCGCGTTGTACGTCGTGCGCATCGCGACACAGGACGCCATTCACACCGGCCAGGCGGAACCCGCGTGCATCGACACCGTCGCCAAGTACGACGATTGTGGGCGGGCTCACGGCAGATACCCGAGAATCATGATCGCGACAATCAACCCGTAGATGGCAATGCCCTCGGCCAACCCGACGAAGATCAGTGCACGGCCGGCGGTCTCGGGCTTCTCGGCCACGGCGCCCATCGCGGCGCCGCCGACCACCGCCACGGCGTACGCGGCGCCCAATGCTGAGAATCCAGCAACAAGCGCTGCGGCCATAAAGCCCCACTTCATCACCTCGGGCGAGACCGGCGCCCGTGCCACCGTCGCCGTCGGCTGCGCCACCTGTGCCAACACAGGCGCGAGCAAGACCGCGGCGATCACAAGCGGCGCCACCACGAGCCCAACGAGGAGCGCCCGGCGCCTGTTTCTGTCGACCATCAGTCACCTCCTTCGATGCCATTGGGCCGCAGCATGAGCGGCCGGTACGGCTCGCCCCCGCCGCGAAAGAACTTGCTGAAGAACTCGTAATACTCGAGACGGAGCACCTGTACGGTGACCGTCAACCCTTCCAGCAGAATCATGGCGATGTTGCCGGCGACCAGCACCGCGACGGACAGCAGCCCACCAAAGCGAAAGCGCGCGAACGTGTCAACCAATGCAAACATGGCCACAAAGACCCCGGCATGAACCGCTGCGAACGCGGCCACGCGCACGAACGAAATCGTGTTTGCGAAATAGGAGAACATCGTGTCCACGAGCTCGACCGACGCTTCCAGAGCGACGAGCCACCGTGGCGCTAGAGTCTCGCGCGGACGCGACCGCTCTTCCCCTAGTGCGCGCACGATGATCGGGCGCGCGATGAGCAAGCCCACGGCGACGGCCAGCAGGGTGAAAATCGCAAAGTTGGGCAAGATCCACCTGGCGGGTAGCAGCAGGCGAGCAGCAAGCGCGAGCGTGACCCAGTAGACAAACGAACCGAACAATCCCTGCGTACTCGTAATCGCCTCTGTCCGCTCGCCGGCGCGCCACCGATTCACCACGTTCAAGACCAACCCAGCACTCACGAGCACAATGCCCAGCATGACGGCAATGCCTGCGAATCGAGGGAGATTCCGAATCGGACGCATCCACAGCGCCGGAAGCAAAGTCTCGATGCCGAACACGCTCCCGTAGAGCACCCCGAAGATACCGGACGAGACGCCGGCTTCCATCAGCAGGATGCCGTAATCGAGATAACGCGGGAGATACCGGAACAGACAGTAGCCGGCCGACACGAGCACCACGCCGTGCCCCACATCGCCGAACATGAGCCCGAACATCAAGAGGAAGCTGGCCGCAAAAAACGCCGTCGGTTGGATCTCCCCATACGAGGGCACCCCATACACTTGCACGAGCTGTTGGAAGGGTCTCAGCAGGAGCGGGTTGCGGTAGAGAATCGGCACCTTGAGCATCGACGCGTAGGCGGCTGGCAGAGCTTCCGGCTTGTCGACGGTGACGACCGCGCGTCCACCACTGACGCGCCCGATCGCGGCGGCGAGCCCTGATGCGCGCTCTTCTGGAACCCAGCCCGAGATGACGAGGAAGCGACCCGACGTGGCGAACATCGTCTGTGCCTGCAACAGCAACACGGCAAGTGCCGCGCGGACTGACAGCTCCGATAACGTCTCATGGACACGCTCCTTCAGAGCCATCAGCGCCTTCCGCGACGCTTGCCCAGCCTCGTTGGCAGCATGCGCGCGCTCCTCCAGTACATTCAGAGCCGTGCCCGCAGTCGCTTCCGAGACCTCAACCGGTTCGAACGTGCTGACTCGGAGTGTCGCGTCGAGACGATCACGACCCGTCGCGGGAACGACGATGGCCACCAGAGGGCGTATCGACGAGTCGTCCACTGGCAGGAGGACAAATGGCGCGGGAGCGAGCAGCCCCGCCAGCGCGGTCAAATCGGTGGCATTCCCGTAGCCCAGTCGAACACAGGCAAAACGCAGCCGCGCGAGCCGCTCCGGTTCCGCGGCCACGGTACGAAGTCGGCGGGCGTGTTCGAATTCGGTGTGTCGACGCGTCCGGTCCTCCTGTGCTTGGACCAGTCGTCTCCACGTGGCGTCGATCTCCTCCCGAACCGGCCGCAGTTTCTGCTCAATCCGCTGGTATTCGACATCAAACTCGGTCGCCTCCAATCCGGGCAGCGTGCCGACCAGGTTCGGGAGCGGCAGCTCAATCACTTGCGCAAGCTGTCGCACGTTTTGCTCAAGGTCCCGAAACTTGGCGAGGAGATCGCGGGTGGCGCTCGCGGCGCCGGTCGTCGTCGTGCTGCCGTGCGCAATGTCAATCAGGTGCAGCAGTCCCTCGGCTGCGATCTGCCGTGTGACGGCTGGACTGTCTCGGCTTGGCACCTGCACCTGCAGGTGCACCATCGGAACCGCGCGGAACATCGTCAACCCTTCATGCAATCGCCTGCAGCCTCCGGACATCAACCGCCGAGAGATGGCGCGCTCGCACTTCGGCCAGTGACAACAGCGCTCGAGCCTCGTCTTCGCACAGGAGCGCCAGCGCGATCGGCGGCGCGAGCGAAAAGGGATCATCGAGGAAGGCCCGCCGGCAGGCCCGTCTCCGCACCATTCGCATCGCGCGACGAGCGACGGCGTGGTGGGCGCTGACTTCACGAATCCCCTGTGGGCCGACTTCCGCGCCAAGCACGGTCGTCATCGCCGCGGCTCGCTCCGGGGAGACGCCGAGCATGCCGACCACGCGAACAGCGAGCGCCACATCCCGCTCGCGGATTACGGTGCGCACGAGGTCGCGGGCCGCCCCCTCGCGGTGAGGGAGCCCTTCTACCGCAGTCAACGCTGCCTCGGACGCCTTCCGATCGAACCCAATTTCGATCGCGGCGAGATCTTGCGCATGCGCCCGGAACTCAGCATCCACCAGTTCGCCGTACGGTGTGTCGGCCAGCCCCGCGATCAATTGACGAAGCGATGCCAGCGACCGATACTCGTCGATCGCGACCGTCGCTAGTGGTCCAAGTGGACGCCAACACGTTCGCCACTCGGCGAACGGGACCTGTCGAATCGCCGCACGCCACAACAGCTTCACATTCTCGATTTCGTGAAATCCGACGAGCGCGCGCAGCGTCGCGCCCGCTTCGGGATAGGCGCGCAACGCCACGTCGTAGTGTCCGACCAAACGCCCATAAACGAGCGCGATGAGGAACGATCCGTCGTCGTTGACGTCGAGGTCACGCCAGCCAGGCACCGTCGATGCTGGAGAATCGACGGCCACGAGCGCCGCAAGGGTGTCATGGTCGAGGAGTTGAGACTTGCGGGCGCGGATTCGCGCAAGACCATACGCGCGGCGTGGGGCGTTCATGCGTCGGCCTTGCCTGGCGGGCCTTGGAGGACCAGCCGCACGTACGCGTCTACAGCAGACTCGAAGAGCGCTTCGGCCGCAGCGGTGCGTTGGCGGAGATAGGTCTCGCGGTGGCTCTGGTGACGAGCGACTTCGTGATCGGTCTCAACCAGGATCTTCGCAACGGCGTCGTCGCGCTGGTGCTCCAGTTGCCTCAATCGGTCGGCCCGCTCACGCGCCAACTGTGCTCGCGCGGCGTCCACGCGCGCTCGTGCGGTCGCGACCTCCCGCTCGACGGCTGCGCGAGCGGCTTCATCCTCTGAAACGATACGCTCTAACTCCGCATGCACGAGTCACCTGACGGCGTCGGTTCGACAGGCTCATCACGAAACGACGACAGCCTCGCCCGTTGGCGCCCGGCCGCTGATCTCGCTCGAGGGTCGCGCCACTCTGAGGTGTTCCAGCCACTCGAGCCACCGATCCATGCCTTCTCCGGTTCGGGCCGACACGGGGAAATATAGCGGCCGCGGCATGACGCGCCCCAACGCATCGGCAATCGAATCGATCCGCACGTCGGGCAGATGCGGCAGTAGATCGATCTTGGTAATGAGCACCAGGTCTGCCTTGCGGAACATGACCGGATATTTCAACGGCTTATCCTCACCTTCCGTCACGGCTAACGCGACGACGTTTGCAGCCTGGCCGAGGTCGTAGACGGCCGGGCACACGAGGTTGCCCACGTTTTCGATGAACAGGTACTCAAAATCGCGCCACGGAAAGTCGTGCAAGCCGCGATGGACCATCTCCGCGTCAAGATGACACGCGGATCCGGTGGTGATGGACTTCGCCGTGATCCCGGCGGCACGCAGTCGATCGGCGTCGCGTTCCGTCGCCAGATCCCCCGCCAGCGCCCCCAGCCGCTGCCGGCCGCCAAGACGCCCCGCGGTCGCTTCGAGCACGGCCGTCTTGCCCGCGCCCGGCGATCCCATCAGGTTCACCGCGACGACACGTCGCTCACGAAAATGTTCGCGGTTATGCGCGGCCGTACGGTCGTTGCCGGCGAGAATCTTGTCGTGAACGTCAACAGGGACGATCTCAGGGTCGCCGCATCCGCAGGTTTCACACATCAGAGCACCTCCATCTCGATCTGGTCGAGCATGATTTCGTCGCCCTCGGCCAGGCGCGCGGGCACGGCACACACTGCGCACGTCAGCCGATGACCGCGGCTAATCGGCGCGCCGCAGTCGGGGCATTCCCAACGGGCCGGCACGACCTGCACGTCGAGCTCCGCGCGTTCACAAATGGTTCGCTCTCTGAAGGTCGTGTATGCCGTTGCGAACAGATCCACTTCGACCCCCGATAGCTCCCCGATGCGAACCCGCAGTCGGTGCACCGCGGTCGCGTGGCGAACACTCGCTTCCGCGCCGACGCGCTCGATCAGGGCCTGGACGATCGAGTACTCGTGCATGGCTAGTCCCGTCTAAAGCTCGGCAACCGCTTCGCGAAGAAGCCCTCCAGCCCCTCAGCGAACTCGGCGCCGTCGGCGATGCGGCTCAGGTTCTCGAGCTCGCGATCCAGATGGACATCGAGCCGATCCATCCCGGCCGCCTGGTTGAGCAGTCCTTTGGCCACGCCAAATGCGATCGTCGGCCCCTCAGCGAGCGTCTTCGCGATCCGCCACACCTCATCTTCGAATGTGGGTGCAGGGTACACGGCGTTGATCAAACCCGTGTTCAGCGCCTGTTGCGCATCGAGACGCGGATTGAGGAGCACGAGCTCCATGGCACGACGGAACCCGACGAGGCGCGGCAGCATGAAGGTGGAGCTCTCGGCGCCGGTCAGACCGGTCTTTGAATAAGCCCACTCGAACACCGCACGATCCGACGCAAAGACGAGATCGCAGCACATCGCGAGCCCGAAGCCGCCGGCTGCAGCGACTCCGTCCACGGCAGCGACAAAAGGCTTGGGCGCTCGGCGGATCTCCCCGATTGTGCTGTGGATGTATTCCAGAATCTGTTTGAAGCGCTCGCCATGGCCAGACGGTGTCTGGCGGGCATCGGGGCTGAGGTACCCGAGATCCTCGCCGTCACCACCCGCGCGGATGTATTTGAGATCGGCGCCACTGCAGAACATGCCGGGCACACCAGACAGCACCACGACCCGCACGCGATCGTCGCGGGCCATCATGAGGCCGGCACGGCGAAGGTCCTGGGCGGTGCGCACATCGAGCGAGTTGAACCGCTCCGGACGATCAATCGTGATGTAGCCGACCGCGTCTTCGACGCGCGTTCGGATGTACTGGGTGACGACCTGCTCCATATCAGCTCCCTGTGACCGCCATCGCGGAAGGCGCGTGGCCTCTTGGCTGTGGCCCGTACCCACGGATCGCGCCCCCTTCCTCGAGATCCCAGATCTCGGCGACGGCCAAGCTCGCCGCCGCTTGTGCCAGCTCCGACAGATCCACTCGCTCGGTCGCAACCAGCTCGATGGCTGTCGCGATCAAGGGTCCCCACGTCGCACGGATCATCCACTCCTGATGCGCATAGACGTACGCCCTCAGCACGTCGTCCGCTCGCCATGCCACCGCCGACCGGACGAGCGGCGCGACGGGAAACGGCCACGATCGCAGGAATGGCGGCCCCTGATCGAGATCGCTGGTCACCACATGCACGGTCGCTCGGGTCTCCGATTCGCCTGCCAGGATCGCGTCGCGCACAGCCTGCAGTCCGGTCAGACGCACACGACCACACGCATTGCGGACGGTGAGGTCGCTGTGATGCACGTTGATGATGCGGTGTGAGAAGAACTTGAGCATCGGCTCCGTGAGCACGTAGAGATAACCAGCCAGCACGATCAGATCGAGGTCGTACGGGGCAAGCCGCTCGACCGTTTGGCCGTCGTACGCGGCACGGCCACGTGGATCCGACAGCCGCCAGCCGTGCGCGCGACAGAACTGCCGGATCGGATGCACCAGCACCGGAATACGATGGGACGCGGCGGTCGCGGCCTCCGCGATGGACTCTTCGCTCGTCACGACGCAGGCGATGTCGTACAGCCGGCCGCGATTAGCATCTTCCTCGAGCAGGTACGAAAGACCCGGCGCGCGGTGTGCGCTCAACACGCCGACTCTCAGCAGTCGGCGCCGACCGGCACCTGTCCTGCGACGCCGGATCTCTTGTTCGTGCCGTTGGCTGCTCATATCGGCTCTGTTTCAGCAAATCCGCGGCAACGGCTCCCCTTCCGGTTCACTGACAATCCGACGCCCGAACCCCGTATCGAGAATCACGGCGCCAATGCGATCGTCGGTGCACCTCCCCACAATGGCCGCATCGCGGCCCAGCGGATGAGCGCGCAGCGCGGCCACGATCTTTTCAGCCGCATCGGGACGAACGCCTAGTACCGCCTTGCCTTCGTTGGCGACATGCAGGGGATCGATCCCGAGCAGCTCGGCGGCTGCCCGCACGGGTGGCGCCACCCTCAACGCCATCTCATCGAGGATCACACCGACATGGCTCTTTTCCGCCATCTCGTGCAGCGCGGAAGCCAGCCCGCCGCGTGTCGGATCTTTCATGGCGACGATGCCACCGGGCACATGATCGAGCGCCGTACGAATCAGTCCATTCAAGGGCGCAACATCAGATCGGAGGTCGCCGTCGACGGCGAGCCCGTGCCGGCGCGCCACGACCGCCATCCCGTGATCCCCAATCGTGCCGGTGACGATCAGGGCGTCGCCGGGGCGCAGCCCTGAATCGGGGATGACGCGGTCCGTCATCGCGATGCCCGTGGTGTTGAGCACGATGCCATCGAGCTCGCCTTTGCCCATCACCTTCGTATCACCGGTCACGACGCGTGCCCCGGCTTCTTCGCAAGTCTCGCGGATCGAGCGCTGAATCCGGACCAGGTCGGCGCGGCTGAAGCCCTCCTCGATGATGACGGCGCACGTCAGCGCGAGGACCTCCGTGGCACCCATCATCGCCAGGTCGTTGACGGTGCCGGACACGGCGAGCCGTCCGATGTCGCCACCGGGAAAAAACACCGGATGAATCACGTGCGAATCGGTCGTGACGACCAGCCATCGATCGCCGACGCGCAACGCGGCGCCGTCGTCCATCGCCGACAGATCGATTTCCCCGTTCGGTCGGTCGCGCACCATGCCGTCAAGAAAGACCTCTTGAATCAGCGACCGCATGGCTCGCCCACCGGCGCCGTACTTCAGCGTGATCCGGTCATCGAGTGCAGACAGCGCCACCATATCCTCCCAGGTCCGGATGTCCACCGTACTCATGCCAAATCTTGCAGGTGCCTTCGCTGCTGACCATGCAGGCGCCCACGGGTGACTGTGGCACGCACTCTTTGCCGAACAACGCGCAGTCCGTCGGCGACTTGATCCCCGCCATGATGTCGCCACAGATGCAGTCCTGCACGAGCGTCGGTGGCGCATGCTCCCACAACCGGTTCAGGTCGATGTCGAACTGCTTGCGGGCGTCGAGGTGCGACCATTCGTCGCGCAAGCGCAAGTTGCCGTTCGGGACGTGGGCGATGCCGCGCCACCGCCCACCGATCGGACGAAACACCCTCCAGAGCTGCTCCTGCGCGCGCAGGTTGCCCTCCTTCGTGACGCAGCGCGGATACATGTTCTCGACCGAGGCGATGCCCTCGCCGATTAGCTCGACCAGCTTGACCAGTCCCGCCAGAATGTCGAGCGGCTCGAAGCCGGCAACCACCACCGGCAGCTTGTGACGCTCGACAAAGCGCTCGAAAACGCCCCACCCCGTGATGGTCGCCGCGTGACCGGCGGCCAGGAATCCCTCGACGCGACTCTCCGGCATCTCGGCCACGATTTCCATGACCGGCGGAATATATTTGTGTGCTGAGAGCACGAAGAAGTTCGACGGCGGGTTCTGGAGCACCGCCGCGGCGGTGGCCACCGCCGTCGTTTCGAACCCCGTGGCGAAAAAGACCAGCGGATCGGCAATCTGCCGCGCGAGGTCCACCGCGTGCGCGACGCTGTACACCACGTCCACTTTCCCGCCTTCGGCCTGCACGTCGGCCAGCGACATCACCGTCCCTGGCACCTTCACCATGTCGCCATACGTCGCGACTCGCACGCCCTGACGCGCCAACGCCACGCCTTCGTCGACCTCCGGCACGTCAGTGATACACACCGGGCAGCCTGGTCCCATGATGACGTTGAGTTTCCGGGGAAGAGTCGCTCGCAGTCCGAACCTGGCAATCGCCTGCTCGTGGCTGCCGCAGACATGCATCACCGACACCGGCGTCCGCCCGATCTCATCAAGCAGCCGGGCGAGCGTGGCCGAGAGCGCCCGGGCACGCGTCGGATCACGGAATTTGAGCTCCGCGAATCCGTTGTTAGGACTCGTCATTGCGGGCTCCCGCGATCTCACCTCGGATATCCGTCGCCATCAGATCATCCTGTTCGGCGTGCTTGAGTAGCTCCTCGTAAAGGGCCAGCGTCGCTTCGATCTCTCCCGGCGGAATACGGCGAATCGCGTACCCGACGTGATTCAGGACGTAATCGCCTGGTTGCACTGGCTCGTCGACCACTTCGAGCCGTACCTGCTTGCGCACACCCCAAAAGTCGACGGTCGCCAGGAGGCCATCCACTGCAACCACCTTGCCCGGTACTCCAAGACACATGTGCGTACTCTCCTGTCAGCCTGCTCTACGCCATCAGTTTCCGGGCGATCGCATTAGCGATGACGGCCTGTCCCAGCGCCAGGCCCCCGTCACCAGGCGGCACAGAGCCGTGCAGATGCACGGTGAATCGGGATGCCAACTCGCTGGCAAGACCTTCCGCAAGCCGTGGATTCTGGAAGCAGCCTCCGGTCAACACGACAGGCAGTCTGCTGTAGGCCAGAGCTGCGGCCCGTACGGCGTCAGCCGTTGCGGCGACCATCGTGTTGTGGAAGCGCGCCGAAATGATTGGGGCGGCAATATCTGCGAGGAGGTCGTGCACGACGTCGCGCACCATTGGGCGGAGGTCGATGATCCACGGCGACCGTTGGCGGTCCAGTTCGTAGCCATAACGCCCGTTCTCATTCGGATCAGCCACGACGTTCCATTGGAGCGCAACCTGTCCTTCGTAGCGCGACTCGGGTCTTGCCAGCACCAGCGAACCAATGCCGTCGAAGTACCGACCAGCGCCGTGTGCCAGCGGTGAACGGATCTGCGTGAGGATCATCTGACGAACGACATGAAGATCGCGCCCGGGAACCGCCGAGAATAGGCGAAGCTCGTCGAGGGGTGGCCGTCCATCGAACGCGTCGTCGACGAGCGCGAGCGCGATGCGCCACGGATGGCGAATGGCCGCGTCGCCGCCCGCGAGTGGAATAGGCCGGAGCGTGGCCACACGCTCGAACGTCTCGTACCGCGCCACCATCACCTCGCCGCCCCAGGAGGTACCGTCAGTGCCGTAGCCCGTCCCGTCGTACGCCACGCCGAGCACGGGGCCAGCCAAACCGTGTTCCGCCATCGCACTGACGACGTGGGCGTGGTGGTGCTGCACGCCGATCTTGACGGGCTCCGGCCTGGCCAGTGCGTAGCCGGTGGACAGGTACTCGGGATGCAGGTCGTAGGCGATGACTTCAGGCCTCACGCGGAGGAAGCGCTCCATCCGCGCGATCGATTCCTCGAACGACTGGTAGGTCTCGAGATTCTCCAGATCGCCGATGTGGGGCCCGAGGTACGCCGCATCACCGGTCCCGAGACAGAACGTATTCTTGAGCAGGGCGCCGCACGCGAGCACGGGCCTCTGGAATTCCGGCGCCACGGTGACCGGCCTCGGCACGTACCCGCGTGCCCGGCGCAGCACCACCGGACGGCCGGCCATGACGCGCGCCACGGAGTCGTCGCACCGAGTCACGATGTCGCGGTTGTGCATGAGGAACACGTCAGCGATCGGGCCCAAGCGTTCCAGTGCCTCATCGTTCCGAGAGGCGATGGGCTCGTCTGACACGTTGCCGGAGGTCATCACAAGCGGCCGACCGACCTCGTGCATCAACAAGTGGTGGAGCGGTGTGTACGGCAGCAACACGCCGACCAGCGAGTTCTGGGGTGCGACATTGAGCGCCAGCGCACATCCCTCACGTCGCGTCGCCAACACGATCGGCCGCTCGACTGACGCCAGCAAGTCCCGTTCTTCACGCGTGAGCACGGCGATTTCATCTGCTTCGCCCAGATCCCTCACCATCACCGCAAAGGGCTTCTCGTCGCGCCGCTTGCGCTCGCGGAGGCGTTGCACGACCTCGGGCAGGGTCGCGTCGCACGCGAGATGAAAGCCGCCCAGCCCTTTGATCGCGACGATGTGGCCTGTCCTCAACGCTGTGGCAATCGCCTCGACCGGGTCGTCGTGTTCGACGACCTCTCCCGCTGGCGTCATCAGCACAAGCTGCGGACCGCAGACGGGGCATGCATTGGGCTCGGCGTGGAAACGGCGGTCGTCGACGCTGTCGTACTCGCGCTGGCACGCCGCGCACATGGGGAACGCGGCCATTGTGGTGGCCGGCCGGTCGTACGGCACGTCACGCGTGATCGTGAAGCGAGGGCCGCAGTTCGTGCAGTTAGTAAAGGGATACCCATACCGCCGGTCGGCCGGGTCGAAGATCTCCTCGAGGCATGAACGGCACATAGCGAGGTCGGGGGGGATCGAAATGCGGCGTTCTATGGTCTCGTCGCTTTGGACGATCAAAAAGGTGTCGACCGGCTCGGCTGGGATCGCAGACGACCGGAGCTCGAGGATGTCGGCCGCTGGCGGCGCCGAGCATTCGAGCCGGCGCACGAAATCGTCGAGCACCTCCTCCGGTCCGAACACTTCGACCGTGACGCCGCTTGCGTCATTGCGTACACGTCCGGCGAGCCGCTCCTCGCGTGCGAGGCGGTAGACCCACGGGCGAAAGCCCACGCCTTGGACGATCCCACGAATCTTGATTCGCCGACCGAATGTCGTCACGGTTGCTCCCCCAGTGAGAGCACGTAAGCTGTCATGTCCCAGGCATCCGGCTCGCCCAAGCTCTTCCAGTTGGGCATCGGCGTCCCGGTTAGACCTTCCCGAATCGCGAAGAAGACGCGCCTTGGCGACGTCGACTGACGCCACGCCGGATTCATGAAATTACGTGGCGGCACACTCAGCCCCTCTTTTCGCACGCCCTGCCCGTCTCCCTGCTCGCCGTGACAGAAGGCACAATGGTCGAGGAACAGCTTCCTCCCGCGTACGCGTGCGTCAGCCGATGTGAGCACAGCTGTCGGCACTTCAACTCTTCGATACGGACGCGGCAGATCTCGGTCGCCATTAGTGCATCCCGGCAAGACGAG
Organism: Vicinamibacteria bacterium; assembly: GCA_041485905.1. Classification (GTDB taxonomy): domain Bacteria; phylum Acidobacteriota; class Vicinamibacteria; order Vicinamibacterales; family CAVVIG01; genus JAHFUI01. Next base: position 8,360 of record JBGPKK010000031.1, on the reverse strand, counting down.
CGACATCGACAACCCGCCCAGCAGCACCCACCTCATGAGTGGTCTTCCGCCGGAACACGAAGCCCAACGTGCTCGCCTCGTCGACGAGGCGCTCGACCAAGTCGGGAAGCGCCGATCGAACGCGGGGCGACAGTCCAACCGCCAGGTCCATGGATTCCGGTACGAGGCCGAGGAGCGTGACATGGGCGGGATAGCGATCGAGCCATCGCGCCCCATCGAGCAGATCGCTGACACCCACCTGGTGCGGTGAGAGGCGCGTCGCCACGGCGGGCGCGACCTCGTCGCCGTCCAATCGGACGAAGGTTCCCGGAGCCTCCTCCGTTTTAATGGCATCGACGAGGATGACGCGCTCCGACTCTTCGAGATACGGCAGTAGTGACAAACCGAGCGTGCCTCCGTCGAGCACGCGCACCCCGTCGGGTGCGTCGTAGTCATCGAGCAGACGGGCGACCGCCGCCGCGCCGACACCATCGTCTTCAAGCAGCACGTTACCGAGGCCGAGCACGAGCAGCCCGGTTCGCTCACTCATCAACCTGACCGCGTCGGTTAATGAACCGATACCCCGAGAACTGCAGATCTTCGCGCGGCACGAACTTGTAGCCCGAGAAGATGGACTCCATCGTCGCGTTGGCCTCGATCGTCGACATGAGCACGCCGCTGTAGACGTGATGCACGGTGAATCCAAGCAGGAGCCACATCACAACGTGATGAATCCACCGAACGATCTGGAGACCGCCGATCAGCGGCGCCAGCGATGCGAACCATCTCAGCGGTGATTCGAGATCGGCACTGGCCCCACGCATCGCGAGTCCTGTGCTGATGGCAACCAGGTACAAGCCGAAGACCAAGGTATAGGTCGCCCCGGCCACCGGGTTGTGGCCGACGAACCCAGGAGGCTTGCGCAGGGCGAAGAGATAGAACTTGATCGTCGGCCAGAACCCCCGGCGCCGGGACAGATGCACGGGGATGAACTTGTCCCAGCGCGCGTACTTGTTGCCGGTGAACATCCAGATCACGCGGGCGACGACGGCGGTGATGAACACGTAGGCCGTGTAGCCGTGGATCACCTTCGCCCAGCCCATGACGAAATGCTGGCCAGCGGGACCGGACACGGTGACGAACGGGCGACCGATATAGATCCCGGTTGCCGACAGCACCGCGATCGATAACGCGATCAGCCAGTGCGTGATGCGCACGGGAGCTTCCCACACGTACACGCGGACGATGTCAGAGGGTGCGGCGACGGCGGGCGTTGCGCCGTTGCTCATACGACCCTCACATGCGCGAGCTCGCGGCGGCGGGCGTCGACGACGTGGACGCCGCACGCCATGCACGGATCGAACGAGTGGACGGTACGGAGGATTTCGATCGGCCGCTTCGGGTCAGCCACGGGTGTGCCGATGAGCGCTTCCTCGTACGGACCGCGGCGCCCTTTCGCATCACGAGGACCAGCATTCCAGGTGCTCGGGACCACGCATTGGTAGTTGCTGATCAGGCCGTTGTGGATAGACACCCAGTGCCCCAGCGCGCCGCGCGGCGCCTCATGGAACCCGGCCCCCAACGCGTCGGCCGGCCAGGTGCTCGGCTCCCATTTGGAGTTGTCGTGGATGCGTAGCTCGCCCGATCCCATGTTCGCGGCCAGCGCGTCGACCCATGCATCCATCTGCTCGGCAATGACCTGCGTTTCGATCCCTCGCGCCGCCACGCGCCCAAGCGTTGAGAACAGCGCCTCCGGGCCGACGTTCAATTGCTTCAGCACGGCACCGACAAGTTCCTTCACGCGCGCGTGGCCCGACACGTAGGCGACGAGCATGCGCGCCAGCGGTCCGACCTCCATCGGCTCCCCGTCGTAGCGCGGGGACTTCAGCCAGGAGTACTTCTTGTTCGTGTCGGTGCCAAGCAGCTCGTACGGCGGAGTGGGCCCCGTGTACTTCGGCGACGTTTCGCCTTGGGACGGGTGCAGCGCCACATCATCCCCCCCCTGATACTCGTACCAGGAGTGCGACACGTATTCGGTCACTTTCATCTGATCGAACGGTTCCACCCGTGAGAGGTCGCGACCTCGGATGATGCCCCTCGGGAGGAACAGCGGCGGCCTCGCGCTGTCGTCGTCGGGGTATTCGCCGTACGCGAGATAGTTACCGATGCCGCGGCCGTGGCCGGCCCAGTCTTTGTAGAACGACGCCACCGCCAGCAGGTCGGGAATATAGACGCGTGCGACGAAATCCCGGGCTTTGGCGACGAACTGCTTCAGCGCGGCAATCGTGCCCGTATTGAGCGCTGCCTGGCTATCAGGATCGACGGGCGTGGCCATGCCACCGACCAAGAAGCTTTGCAGGTGCGGATTCTTGCCGCCGAGTACCGCGTGCATCTTGATGAACTCGCGCTGCCAGTCGAGCGCTTCGAGGTAGTGCGCGACGGCCATCAGGTTGGCCTCCGGCGGCAGCCGATAGGCCGGATGTCCCCAGTAGGCGTTCGCAAAGGGCCCGAGCTGGCCGCGATCGACGAAGCCCTTGAGACGATCGCGCACACCGGTGAAATACTTGGCGCTCGAGAGCGGCCAGTCCGAGACTGATTCGGCCAGTGACGAAGTCTTCGCAGGATCGGCGGACAGCGCCGACACGACGTCGACCCAGTCGAGCGCGTGGAGGTGATAGAAGTGGATCACGTGATCCTGCACGCACTGCGCACCGATGATCAGGTTCCGCAACAGCCGCGCGTTTGGTGGTGGCGCCGAGCCGATCGCATTTTCCACGGCACGAATCGACGCAATGGCATGGACCGTCGTGCACACGCCGCAAATCCGCTGCGTGAAGGCCCACGCATCGCGGGGATCACGCCCTTTCAGGATGATCTCGATGCCGCGGAACATCGTTGACGATGACCAGGCGTCCTGCACCGCTCCACGATCGACCTCGGCCTCGATCCGGAGGTGGCCCTCGATGCGAGTGACGGGATCGACGACGACGCGAGCCATACTTACGCTCCCTTCGTTGGCGTCTTCGGCGTGAGCGGTTCGGCCGTGTCGCCCACGCGCTTCATGATCTGGATCAGGCCGTGGCCGGCGAATGCCGCCGCCACACCGGCAACCGCATACATCCCAATCTTGTCGACGTCGGACGCAATGCCGAAGCCAGGCACGCCGGTCAGATGTTGGTAAAACGGGGTCATCTTGTCCCAGAAGTCGGGCTCACTGCATCCGATGCACGGGTGTCCACAGCCGATCGGCCAGTTCGTGCCGCCGTTCCATTTGACGTTCGGGCAGTTCTGGAACGTGACCGGCCCCTTGCACCCCATTTTGTAGAGGCAGTGCCCCTCGCGGTGTCCAGCGTCGCCCCACGCTTCGACATACTGGCCGGCGTCGTAGTGCGCGCGACGCTCGCAGTTGTCGTGAATGGATTTGCCGTACGCAAACAGCGGCCGGCGGTAATGATCCAGGGGCGGCCACCGCTTGAACGTGAGGTAATAGACGAGCAGCGCCGTGAGGTTTTCGACGTTCGCCGGACAGGCCGACAAGTTGATCAGGTTCTTGACGCCGGGCACCGCATCCGCCACGCCGAGCGCGCCCGTCGGATTCGGCGCGGCGGCCGGAATCCCGCCGAACGATGCGCAGGTGCCGATCGCAATCGTCGCCGCGGCGTTGCCGCAGACTTCGCGCGCGATATCGACCGCCGCGCGGCCGCCGATCGTGCAGTACGCCCCTTTGGCACCGGTCGGGATCGAGCCTTCGACCACAGCGATGTAATTGCCGGACCGCTCCTTCACCGTCCTGTTCAGGTTCTCTTCGGCCTGCTGCCCGGCTGCCGCCATGATCGTCTCGTGATAGTCAACCGACAGCATGTCGAGAATCACTTCGGCCGCCGTGGGACGGCTGGCCCGCAGAAATGACTCGGTGTTCCCCGCGCAGTCTTGGAATTCCAACCAGACCAGCACCGGCTTCGCTGCCCTCTGAACAGCGCGCGCAATCTGAGCCGCGACGGCTTCAGGCAGCGCCAGTGCCGCGGCCATCGCCGCGCAGAACCCCACGAACTCGCGTCGCGACACGCCACGATGTTCGAGCTCGGTCGCCACCCATCCACGGTGCTTGCGCATAGCTCACCTTCACCCTAATCTCCGCCCTTTTTCCGGCTCGCCTTGATCCGCGCCCACAGGGCACCTGCGAACGGCACCAGCAGCGACAGGGCGGGCAGAATCGACGGAGCGGCCACGAGTTCCTCGTGATGTCCTCTCACGGCTGCACTCCTTTCACGCAACCAAGTCAGACCATCGCCACGTGATGCACGCTTCGCGCCACCCCCCACGCACAACCATCACTCGATCGCATGACACAGCTCGCAGTTCTGACCGATGGCCAGACCGTCTTTCCCCTTGTGGTCCTCGTCGTGACAGCGAAAGCACCCCGGCGACGTCATGTGCCCAAGTTGGTTCGCATACGTGCCCCAGGCGACCCGCATCGATGGAAAGATATTCGTGCGATAGATGCCCTGCGTAACCGCGATCGCCTGCCGCAACTCGGCTTCCTCGAAGGCATGCGGCTGCCGGGCGTTCACCGCCTCGCGGATGCTCTGATCGATCCGCGTCAACGCGACGGCTTGAGTCGGATAGTCGGCTCGAAGCGCGCGCACCGCCTCTTGACGGATGAACGGAATCTTCGCGCTGATCAGGCCCTCGCCGAGCGCCGCGTCGACCGCGCGCTCAGGCTTTGAACCAAACGCGTGCGCCGGGCGGTTGTGGCAGTCGAGGCAATCCATGCGCCGGCGCGGCCTGGCCGTCAAATCCCCGGCCGTCACACCTTTGGCAAAGTACTCGCGGACCCTGCCGTCCGGCGTGGCGACGCGTACGTAGGGAATCTGCTCGCGTTTGTCGTCCAGCGCGACATACTCGATCTCGTTCGCCCGATTCATGTGCCAGTGGATGCCCGTCCCCGTACCCGTCCCAGATATCCGTCCACCCACGTGGAGGCGGACCGTCGTCTTGGTGGGTGTGTTCGCTTCACTGTTGGCGTATTCGTAGAAGACCTTGATCGCGTCGCCCACAAAACGGTCGGGCCAATGGCACTGTTCGCAAGACGCTCGCACGCCAGGAAGACCCTCGAAGGGTGTGGGAATCGGCCGCGGGTAACGACTCGTGACCGCCAGCGCCAGTTCGTAGGTGCCATTCAGCTTGGCTTTCACGAATCCCTGGGCGCCTGGCCCCACATGACAGTCCACGCAGTGGACGCGTGCGTGCAAGCCGTTTTGATGCGCCACGAATTCCGGCTCCATGACGGCGTGACACGCCTGTCCGCAGAATTGCTGGGACTCGCTGTACTGCACAGCGCCGTAGCTGGCCCAGGAGAGGAGGCCCAAGTTCACGATCGTGGCGACAACGACGAACAGCAACGTGCCGCGGATCGCCACGTCGCTCAGATCGAGTTTCGGCCAGGCTTGTTCCGCAACTCCCGCGTCACGCCGCCGACGTTCCAGCCACAGGCCGACGGGAATCAGGAGCAATCCTGCGACAAACAACGCCGGCACCATGACGAACACGACGATGCCCGCATACGGGTTTTGGAGAAAGCCGAGGGATTCGAGCGCAACGAGGACAAGAAAGAGGAAGGCGCTGGCGGTCGTCAACGCCACACCGAAGGCGGAGATGCGATTGCGTAACGCCGCGACGAAGACCGGACCCATGCGGAGGCTCGACTATTTCTTCTTGAGGCTAAACATATAGGCGACCAAGGCGTCGAGGTCGTCTTTCGGGAGGTTCGGATAGGCTCGCATAGCCGGCTTCCGATCCGCCTTGGTTTGCTGGGTCATTTCGGCCGGATTCACCATCCATGCGCGGATGTCGTCGACCTTCAACTTGCTGCCGACGCCATCAAGGGCCCCCTTCGTGTTGCCCTTCCCGGCAATCGAATGACACAAGGAGCATTTCTGGTCGGCATAGACTTGCATCCCCTTGGCCACTGTCGCATCCTGAGCGGCGACGGAGCCGGCAAGTGAAGGCGCGGTGGCCGCTGCCGGCGGGGCTGCTTGGGAGGCGGTGACGCCCTTCCGCGCGGCTGGTGACGCCCCGTTCGCCGCCGCGACAACGGCCGCGATCGCCCAGACGAGTACGAGCACGGTCAGCAGCAGACGTGCCAGCCCACCGTCACTGCGCGTGTGCATCAGGGAACTCCCACGTGAATGCCGTCAATATCCCGGCAGAGAGCCGGGCGCCCTCCGAAGTGCAAGTGGGGTACCGAAAATCTGTAGGCGGTTATCTTTGAGGCACGTTCAACGAGCGGTCAATGCTACCTTGCACGCATCCTCGCTGGTCGAGGCGAGAACCTCACAGGCACGGCCCGCGAGGAGTGAACTGCCAAGTCGCCAGCTACTCGATCCGATGACAGGTCTCGCAGTCCTGGCCGATCTTCTTCCCGTCTTTCGCTTGGTGGTTGTCATCGTGACAGCGGAAACAGCCAGGGAAGTCGATGTGGCCGATGTTGTTCGGGTAGGTGCCGAACCCCACCTTCATTTCGGGGGACACGTTGCGACGAAACAGATCCTGGACTCCGAGTACCGCCCTCTGAATGTCAGTCCCTCGCGTCGCAGAGACCTGCGGTTGCTGGGTCCGGTAAAAATCCCGCAACGCACGGGAAATTCCCCCAGCGGCCGCCTCCTGCGATGGGTAGGTCCCCTTTAACGCCTTCACCGCCTCGCGGTGAATGAATGGCAGCGTCGTGGGGATGTGTCGCAGCGCCATCGATTCGTTGACCGCGCGTTCCGGCGTGGCCGCAATCGAATGGCTCGGACGATTGTGGCAGTCGGTGCAGTCCATACGGCGGCGCTCGCCTGACGCCACCCGCTCGGGCGTCACCCCGGCGGCGAAGAACTCCCGGGACGTGCCGGCGCCGTTCGTTATCCGCACGTAAGGAATCACCTGCCGCTCGGTATCGCTGGCGATGTACTCGATCTTGTTCGCCACGTTCATGTGCCAGTGAATGCCGGTCGCCGTGCCCAGCCGTCCGTTTCCACCGCCGACGTGCACCCGCAAGGTCGTCACCGACTCGGTATTCTTTTCGTCGTTCGCGTACTCGACGATGCGGCGGACCTTGTCGCCATGGAACTGTTCCGACCAGTGGCACTGCTCACAGGTGTCGCCGGCGGAGAGCAGCTTGTCGGCCATGGCCACGATGGGACGCGGATAGTTGCCCAGCGCCACGGCCAGCACCCGCCGCGTCCCCGCGAGCTTGGCTTTCGCGAACGATGATGCCCCCGGACCCACGTGGCACTCCACGCACTTCACCCGCGCGTGCGGCTGACTCTCGTGAGCCACGAACTCCGGCCTCATCGGCGTGTGACAGACCTGGCCGCAGAACCCGACCGAATCCATGTACTGCACGCCGCGGTACGCGCCCAGCGAGACGATCACGATGTTCGCAATGGTCAGACCGAACACGGCAATGGCGGCCGTCCGTTGCGCCGGGTCGTTCAGATCGATCCGCGGCCAGTACACGGCCGTGGGCGCTTTCCCGGCCGCGCGCCGCCGCCGCTCGACCCAGGCGCCGAGCGGGATCAGAACGAGACCGAAGACAAATAAGGCCGGGAGAACGAGAAAAAAGAGGACGCCGAGGTAGGGATTGGTGTGGAGGCCGAACAAGTCGGCCAGAAATACCACGAGAAACAGGGCGGCGCTGACCGTGGTCAGCACCATCCCTGCAACGGAGATCGGACTCCGGATCAGGCGAACGTCGCGCGCCACACCCCTACTTCTTCTTCATCGTCGACAAGTACGCCACGAGCGCATCGACGTCGCTTTTCGGCAGGTCGAAGGCTTTCATCTCGGGCTTGCGCTCGGCCTTGGTCTTGGCGGTCATCCCTTTGGCGTCGGTGATCCACGCGCGGATCTCGTCGGCCTTGAGCTTCCGGCCAACCTCGTCGAGCGGCCCCTTCGTATTGCCCTTGCCCGCCACCGAGTGGCACAGCGAACATTTCTGATCGGCGAACACCTTCTCGCCGGCCGCCTTCGCGTCCTGCGCCATGACGGGCGCGGCAACGGCCATCCCGAACGCAATCACGCACGCACACACACGGACCATGAGCTTCTCCTACTCAAGTGGCGACTCCCGGAGCCGCCGCGTTCCACCTCTGAGGCTACCACGGCGGACCGTTCGACTTCCGCAGTGTTTGATTCGGTCGCCCGGCGTGGATCCTTGATCTGGAGCAATTCAGGAGCCCGTGAATGGAAGGCCGCGTTGTCGCAGATCCATTCCGGGATGTTCGCTACCACACGCCAGACGCCACCCGTTGTTTGCGGTGCGGCACGCGATGATGCAGTCCAGTCCGCTCGTCTGTACGTGGCCGCTTCGTGTCGCGACCCAACAGCTCGAGGAGGTC
>JBGPKK010000030.1:0-38086 GCA_041485905.1 Vicinamibacteria bacterium | reverse complement strand
CGGTTGTCGCGCCAGCGGCAGCGCCGGGTAGCTACGTCCGGAAGGGAGAAACGCTGAAGGCATCTAAGCGTGAAACCCTCCACAAGATGAGATCTCCCTGGATCGCAAGATCCCTAAAGGCTCCTGGAAGATGACCAGGTGATAGGTCGGGTGTGTAAGCGTGGCGACACGTTGAGCTTACCGATACTAATCAGCCGTGAGGCTTGACCATAACTTCGTTTTTCGCGGCCCTGCAAAAGGGGTCGCGGGTAACAAAGCGTAATATGCACGCAGAAACGCTGCGTGACGTGGCTCGGTCAAACTACCGTTTGCAAGATATTCAGTTGCAGAGTCTTGAGTTCTTTGAAAGATTGTCTGGGACGACCGACGACCGAGCCGTCGCGTGGCGCGAAATCGCCGCGCCGGTCAGGTCGGCGGACCCCAGGCACCAAGTGGGCCGGACCTGATCAGGTCCGGCAAAGTTTGCCGGTGGTCATAGGAGCAGGGCTCCACCCGTTCCCATTCCGAACACGGAAGTTAAGCCTGCTACCGCCGATGGTACTGCATGGGAAACTGTGTGGGAGAGTAGGTCGCTGCCGGCATTATTCAACGAGGGCCGACGTGAGTCATCACGTCGGCCTTTTCTATTTTCGTCATGACCAGCACTGATCTGGCAACGCTTGAGCGCCGCGCGCTCGACTACATGAAGCAGGCCGACTTCGGCCCCGACGCCGTCCGCGTCAACACGCAGATTGTCGAACAGGCGCCGACACAAGAATCGGCCTGGACACGCCTCGGACGCTGCCACCTGGAGCAGCGCAATTTCGACGAGGCGGTGTCCGCGCTCCGCGCCGCGTTGGCCCTCAATCCCGCCAACGGCGTCGCGACCAATCTCCTCACGGAAGTCCGCCGTCGCCGCGCGCTGACGCCGTCCGCCATAGCACGTGCGACCACCGGCTTTTCCCCGCGCGAGTTCGCGCTCATCGAAACGCTGGCGCCGGAGGAGGCGTGTCGCGCCCTTCGAACGAGAATCGACGCCCTGTTCGATGCGGTCAACGCGTCACCCATCGCCGCCCGGATCGTCGAAGCCCGCCGGCATCAGCACGAGAGCGGCTCGAAACTCTTCCACGCCAACAGCGTGCACTCCAGTTCGACCGGCCACATCTTCGCCTTTCATCACGGCGGTCGCTGGGAACCGCAGCTCAACCTCGGATGGTTCAGCAGTCCCCCGCACGCCGCGACCTGCATGAGGATCGGCCTCGGGTTCGATGCGTCGCAGGCCGCGCGAGATCCCGATCGCACGGCCGGAGCGGAAGCCGTCCTCGCGTGCTTCGAGCGATTTCAGCAGGCGCTCGAAAAATCGTGGAAGAGCGAGCTCGCGCGGTGGATGGGCGCCAGCGGCGGATTCATTCAATATGGGGATCACGCGCCCGCGATCGAGCTGCTGCCGGAACGCGCCGTCGAGTGGTTGGTCACGTGTCGCAACGCCTCAGCGCTCGAATGGATCTTCGTCGGACGGTGGCTGTTTCTCGACAACCCCGACGAAGCGGCGATCCTGGGCGACCGGGCGAAACTGGCGAAGGTCGTCGACGATACCTTTCGGACGCTGTACCCCCTCTGGCTCGCCACCTATACCGCGCCGTGACTATTTACGCGCCGCCGCCGCCCGATCCTCCCATTTCAATCTGACGACGCGGTTGAACTCGGAGAGATTCGAGGTGACAAGCGAGCGTTTGACCAGCTCGCTCCTGATTCAGCCTGACAGCCGGTGATGTCGCCACCGCCGCGAACGATCACCAGCCGTCGTCACTTCATGTGATTGAAACGTATCGAGAAGGCCACCGCCGTCTGACGTTTGCGCTCGATATTCGCGTGCGTCCCGTAGGCGGCGACGTCCAGAGAGACGCGCGGGCTGAAATCGAAGCCGATCCCTCCCGTGGGGTTCCACTTCTCTGTCGTGTAGCGGGCGCCACCACGCAGCTCGACGCGCCCGAGCCGTTGCTCGTAGCCGGCGTGAAGCGATCTGCCGCCGAAGCCCTGACCGACTTCCGCGGCCGCCGACCAGCGATCGGTGTGGTAGCCAACGCTTCCACGGTAATCCACCGGCAGCGTTACGCGCGTGTCCGCGACCGCGACCGCGGTCGTGCTCTTGAAGTCGCTATCGCCGGAAAGCAGACTGTCGAGTTGGTATCTCGTGCGCTGGACGCCGGTCCAGTCGATCCGATTCCCGAGGCCATTGGCTCCGAACCCGACCTCCCAATGATCGATCACGGCTCCCACCCCGATGTCGATGGCGAAGCCGCGTCCGTCGCTGGCTTCACTTTGGTTGATGACAAGGGGAGTCGTGGCCGGCCTCACGGTGATCAGGCCCGTGTTGTCGGTGTCGAGCCGGATCGTCATGTCGATTTTCTGGTACTGGAACCCGTGGAGGTAGTTGTAGTTGGCCGCCACATAGAGCCCGTCGCGATCGGATCCCGAGCCGACCCCCGTCGGCCAGGCGAACCGCCCTCGATAACCGCCGGTCACGGCGAGTGCCAACTGGAATTCATCGTTGTTGGTGATCGGAAACTGCGCGTTGGGAACGTTGACCCCGGTGGACAGCACATTGGTGAACCCCTGGTCGATGTTGGCGTCAGCATGCATCGAGAGGTACGGACCGGCGCCGACGTAAATACCTTGAAAGCTGCTCCCGTTTTTCTTTACCTTGATGGTCCCGCCGAAGTTGGGTGCGGCCAGTCCCTCGCCGAGCAGGGTGTTGGCGGGCACAAATCCCTTGTACTTGCTCAGATCCCGGCTCAACGTCGCATTGCGGATGTCCGAAACAAACAAGGCTTCCCCGGTGTTGCTGGTCGAATCCCGGCCGATCACGAAGTGGATGGGGCTTGCAGCGTACTCGGCGCTACGAACAGGATCGAACTCCTTGGAATTCGGGTCGAATATGTTCCTGTTGCTCAAGACCTGGATGAGACCGAAAGGCAGCACGATGGACGTGTAATCCCGCTGCTCATCGATCATCTTGGTGGCGAGGTTTCCAGAACCGCCGACGCCTCCGAGCGCGATGTTCCGCGCATCGAAACTCCAGTTCTGAGCGAGCGCCAAGTTCGAGCACAGCAGCCAGACAGCCAGCGTCAACAAGCCGATTCGAATCCGCATGCAATTCTCCCGCATCAGGTGAGGAGCGGTCCGCGCCAAATGCCGCGCGCCAACCCCGAAGCGCAAAACCCCGATGTCATTTTGCGCCGCCAATCAACGACCTGCCATTGTACATAGCGGCGCTTCCAAGGCGAGCGTCAAGTGTGCCGGACGCGTGCGGCATTGGCACACAGCCGCGTCATCTTTTTTTCGACGAGGAGTGTCATGCGTCGTGCCGCTCTCGCGCTCGTGGTTGTGTTCGGATTCGGCCTGCTCTCGGCGCCCGCGCTGCTCCAGATCTTCCTGGCCATCGCGGCGAGATCAAGCTGCCCGAGAAGCTCCCCACGGACAATCCGGCCGTCGGTCCCGTGGTCTTCAACGGCTCCTGGGGCTCGCTCGGCCTGCGGGCGACCACCGCCATGTCCGAGCTGCGCAACTGCCTCATGATCGTCGACGCCAACGGGAACCTGCTCGAATCGTGGCCGCAGCATGACCACCTGCAGAGGGTACATTCTTCATCAGCGACGGTTACATCAACACCCGCGCCGTCAAATTCGACAAGAACGGCAAGTTCCTCCTGACGTGGGGGACGAAGGGCACCGGCCCCCGGCCAGTTCGACCTTTGTGCGGGCGACGGCTTCACCGGTCGTCCGACAGCACCTTTCGGACGCTGTATCCGCTCTGGCTCGCCGCATGCTCAGGTGGTCGCTGATGCCGCGCCGATCGGGCCGCTGGGGAAATTGATGCGCGCCGGCATGATGAACCATGCCAGCAGATACGCGAGCGCGCCGCCGACGATCGCGCCCGGCACAATCGAGAGCACGGCCCACGCGAGGCGAACCAGCGTCGCGTCGATTCGCAAATACTCGGCGAGGCCGCCGCACACCCCGGCAATCCTGCGATCCGTCACCGACCGGGTGAGCCGCGCCGCACGCCGATCGGGGTCCGGATGCGCCGCGACACCGCCGTCGGGCATGACGATCCACGCGGCCAGATACGCCAGAATGCCGCCGACAAACCCTCCTGGGACGATCGACAGCACGATCCACAGGAGCCTGACGATCGTCACATCCGTGTCGAAATACTCCGCAATCCCGGCGCAGACGCCCCCGATGCGGCCGTGGGACGGCCGTCGCAGCAGGCGCCGCGTCCCGCTCTGCAAGATTGATTGGCCGCAGTAGCGGCAGAATTGAGAATCGACGTCGAGATCTTTCCCGCAGTGCGAGCACGTCACGGTGGCCTCCTGTAACGATTAGACGCCAGGTTGACTGGCCGTGTTCGGCCCAGCTTCCTGTTAAGTTGTTAAGCAGCCTCCTGTCGCGCCGCCTCCGCCGGGGCGACCCGCCGTTTGTGTTCGCGGTAAATGCCCCACACCACGGCCAGCCAGATCACGACGAGCACCTCGTTGAGTAGCGCAAACTGACGGATGTCGAAGGCCAGGGGGGGGCACGCCGACAAACACCACGACCGCCTGGAGCACATCGCCCGCGCGCCAGCAGAATGCGTCGATCACCTGCTTCGCCTTGAACTTCGCTTCCCGGCTCGTCGGCAGGAACAGCGCCTGACGGGCGGTGTTCTGCAGCGAGTAATCGGTGCTGTTCTCGAGAATCTTCCCGATGCGCACGGCACGCAGGATTGGCAGGAACGCGAGCATGCCGTACATGGTGCACACGACCAACGGAAGCACGAACAAGGCGCCGCGCACGCCGACCCGCTTGAATACCCGCGACACCAGGAACAGCTGCCGCCGAGTATCTGAACCAGGCGCCCATCAAGCGCCGCGACCAGATTGGGCGAACCTGTTCATCACCGAGGACGAGCGGGTGAAGATCCTCGATTTCGGGCTGGCGAAATCCCGGAACGAAGATCGTGGATTATTGTTGGAGAGCTCTTCGACCTGGGCGTGATCCTGTACGAGATGATCGCGAGCGTCTCGCTCTTTCACGGCGATTCGGCGGTTGAAACATTGCACGCGATTCTGAAAGCCGATCGTCCCGTGTTCCATTCACGCGACAGGAGGGCGCCCGTTGAACTGCTACACGTCATCCGGCACTGTCTCGAAAGGCATCCGGACGCGCGCTTTCAATCAGCGCGCGATCTCGCGTTCACGATCGAGCTCTGTCTGCACTCGGCCAGGCGTCACGCGCTGCGCTCGGCGCGCCGGGCGACGTTGAAGTCGCCGAAGCGTGCAACCAAGGCACGTCGAAGCGTGGTCTGCTGGCCGCGCTCTTTGAGCTGTTCTAGACATCCATCAAGTCGAGCGTTCGACGCAGAATGTCCATCGGATCCTTGCCGGGCGTGGGCCGGTACTCGTGCGCGATGTACCCGGTGTATCCGAGATCGACGATCGTCCTGGCGACGAAGCGGTAATTGAGCTCCTGCGTGTCGTCCAGTTCGTGGCGGCCAGGGACGCCCGCCGTATGGAAGTGGGCGATCCACGGCAGGTTGTCCTTGATCGTGTCGCAGACGTTGCCGTCCATGATCTGCGCGTGGTAGATGTCGAACAGCATCTTGATGCTGGTCGAGTTCACGCGCTTGCACACCTCGAAGCCCCAGCTCACGTGATCGCAAATCTGATCCGGCCGGCCCAGCACATTGTCCGGGTACCGGGTGTTCATGTTTTCCAGGCAGATCGTGACGCCTTTGCTCTCCGCGTACGATTTGATGCGGTTGAAGAAGGCGACGGCGTTGTCGGCCCCCTCCGCGTACGACATGCCCTTGCGTTGTCCGCCGACCGTGATGATCTTCGAGGCGCCGCCCCCGACCGTCTGATCCATGTAGGCTTTCATCTTCGGCTCGAGCTCGTCGTGCACTTCTTTGTGAATGACGCCGTCGGGAAACGTTACCGGCCCGGCCCCGGCCATCGTCGGGATCAGGCCGTATTTCTTGAGCGTCGGCCAGTCCTGCGGTCCGATGAGATCGAAGCCAACGCAGCCGAGATCCGCCGCGATGCGGCACTGCTCGTCGAACGTCATGGTCGTCTGGCCGAACACCTGCCGGAAGAGCGCCTGTTTCAGCCGGCCCTTGCGCTGGACCTTCTGCGATCCCTGAGCGGCGTCGAGGCGGTCGGGCCGGGTGGCGACCACACTGGCTGCGGCGACAGTGGCGAGAAATTCTCTCCGTTGCATAGGCGCATTATATGATCGGGGCTTCGATCATTGACGCGCCCGATGACTTTTGTCCGAAGGAGGGTGTTATGCGTACGTTGCTCCTCGCCGTCGCTGCTGTGGTCGGACTGGGGTTGTTGTCTGCGCCGGCCCGGCTTCAGCAGAAGGGCGGTGAAGGTGACGAAACCGGCCCCTACGACGTCGTCGGCAAATGGCCGCAGCCGTTCGCCCGGCCCGGATACATTCAGGGCTCGCAGGGCGGTGTGTTCGCCGAAAGCGCGAACAGGATCTTCATGGCGAATCGCGGCGAATTGAAATTGCCGGCGAAACTTCCGGACGACTTCAACGGCTCCTGGGGTTCGCTCGGTCAACGCGCGACGTTGGGGACGCCGGAGCTTCGCAACTGCATCATCATCGTCGATGCCAACGGGAAGCTGATCGAGTCGTGGACCGAGCACGACCACCTGTTCGCGGGGGGCCGCGGGCCTCACAAGATCAGGATCAGCCCGTACGATCCGGAGCGCAGCGTGTGGGTCGTCGACGATCAGCGGCAGCAGATCTTCAAGTTCACCAACGACGGCAAGAGGTTGCTGATGACGCTCGGGGAAGCGGGCGTGGCGGGCAACGACGACAAGCACTTCGGCCGGCCGACCGACATCGCCTGGCTGCCAGACGGCACGTTCTTCATCACCGACGGCTACATCAACACGCGGGTCGTGAAGTTCGACAAGAACGGGAAGTACCTGATGACGTGGGGAACGCCCGGCAAAGCTCCCGGCCAGTTCAACCTCCCGCATGCGATCGCCATCGATCGCAATCGGCGCCTTTACGTGGCGGACCGGACGAACAGCCGTATTCAGGTGTTCGACGAAAACGGAAAGTTTCTCGACCAGTGGGCGAACATCCGCAAACCGTTCGACATCATGATGTCCGCCGATCAGTTCTTGTGGGTCGCCGACGGCGCGACCAACAAGTTCCTGAAGTACGACCTCGACGGGAAGCTGCTGTACTCGTGGGGCGAACAAGGCGAGTATCCCGGCGGCGTGTGGGGCGTCCACCAGTTCTCGGTCGATCCGGCCGGCAACCTGTACGCGGCCGAAACCTACGGCGGCCGCACACAGAAATTCCGTCCGCGTCCGGGCGCCGATAAGTCAAAGGTGATGGGCCCGCCGCTGGCGCTGATGCCGAAGCAGTAGCGGCCCTCGTTCGTTATTCGCACCGCAGCGCGACGAGCGGATCGAGCCGCGTGGCGCGGCGCGCCGGCCAGTAGCAGGCCGCCACCGCCACCACAATCAGCAGGACGGCGATCGAGACAAGCGTCACCGGATCGCGTTTGCTCGTTTGCACCAGCAGGCTCTGAAGCAGCTGACCCACGCCGAACGCGCCGGCCAGTCCAATCGTGACCCCAATCGCGATCTGGACCAACGCCCGCCGCAGGAAGAGCCAGATCACCTGCGGTCCCTGCGCGCCGAGCGCCATGCGCACCCCGATTTCCTGCGTGCGCTGCGTGACCGAGTACGCCGTGATCGCATACAAGCCGATCGCTGACAACACGAGAGCAATCACCGCGAACACCGCGAACATGGTTCCGAACACCCGGAATGGCCAGCGCCCTTGCGCCAGGTTCTGATCCATCGTCTTGATGTCGAAGAGCGGCATGTCCGGATCGAGCGCGCGGATCTCCTCGCGGACGAGCGGCGACACTTTGGCCGGATCGGCGTGTGTGCGCGCCAGCAGCACCACGATCAGGTTCGCAGGCTGCCACCGGTTACCCGCGTGGGGGATGTAGACGACCGGATCGGGATTGGGATCCTGTGGGTCCTGCTGACCCCGCTGCCGCACGTTGGGCGTGATCCCAATGATCGTCAGCGACCCGGGATCGGGGCCGAGCGGCGTTTCTTCGGTGAGACGGATCCGCTTCCCGAGGGGGTCGTCGCCTGGAAAATACATGGCGGCCAATCGCTGGTTGACGATCGCCGCTTCGTGCCCGGGCGTGCCATCAATGTCTTCGAACCCGCGTCCCCGAACCGTTCGAATCCCAAGCGTTTCAAAGTACCGCTGGCCGACGCTGAGCATCGTGACGATCGGCGGACGCTTATCGGCCTTGGGTCGCCCGTCGATCGTGAGCTGGCGGCCGTAGCCGCCGCCCGCCGGCCAGTTGCTCGCCGTCGTGACGCTCTCCAGCGCGCTGACGGCAGCCAACCGCTCGTCGATGCGGCGGATGAACGCGTTCTTTTCGTCGGCGGTCCGGTACTTGCGGTCCGGCAGGGACATCTGCAGCGTCATCAGGTGCGAGGTGTCGACGCCGAGATCCATCCGGTACATCGCGAGAAAACTGCGCATCATGAATCCTGCGCCGGCGAGCAGGATAAGCGTGAGCGCGAGGTTGATCACGATCAGGGAAGAGGCCCACCGCCGGGCGCGAACGCCGCCCGATCCCATTCGCCCGCCTTCCTTGAGCACCTCGTTCACGTTGGTCTTGGACACGTGGAGCGCTGGCGCAAGACCGAAGACGATCCCGGTCGCCAGACAGAGCACCGCGAAAAAGGCGAAGACCCTGGCGTCCATCGTGAATTTCATGAAGTACGGCTTGCCGACGTCCTGGGTGGCGGCATCGAACAGTTTGATTCCGACGATTGACAGCGCCAGTCCGAAGAGGCCGCTGAAGACCGCGAGCAGCACGCTTTCGACGAGCAATTGCCGCACGATGCGCCAGCGTGACGCGCCGAGCGAGACGCGGATGCTGATCTCACGGGAGCGGTGTGCGGCCCGCCCGAGCAGTAGGTTCGCCACGTTCGAGCAGGCAATCAGCAGCACGAATGCGACGGCGCCCATCAGCGACAAGAAGATGGTCCTGATTTGCGGGCCGTTGAGGCGCTCGTTGTAGCTGATCACGGTCGGCGTGATGTCTTTGTTGGTGTTCGGATAGTCGTGAGCCAGCCGCGACACAATCGCGCTCAGCTCGCTTCGTGCCTGATCGATCGTCACGCCGTTCGCCAGCCGGCCGATCACCTGGTAGATGCGAAGCTGGCGGCCCTGGCCGCGCGGCAGCGTCGCCTGGCCCATCGGCAGCCAGAGGTCCGTATTCGGAGGAAACTTCATGCCCTCGGGCATCACGCCGACGACCGTCGCGATCAGGAGGTTGACCTTGATCGACCGGCCGATGATGGACCGGTCGCCGCCGTAGCGCGTCTGCCACATGCCGTATCCAAGGACAACGTCGGGAGGCCCTCCGAACCGATCGTCGTCAGGCGTAAACCCACGGCCGAACACCGGCTGCTCGCCGATCAGCCGAAACATGTTGGCCGAGACGTAGGCTCCCGCGTAGCGTTCGGGCGCCCGTCCTTCCTCGCTGACGTTGAACGTCGTCTGCCCTATGAGGGTCACGTCGGAAAAGCTGTGCGCCTGGGCGCGCCAGTCTTCGAAATCCAGGAACGACACGCCCAGATCGCGGTTGCGCGCATCGCGCGTGCCCAGCGCCACGATGCCGCCGGGATTCTTGAACGGCACACCGCGGATGAGGACAGCGTTGACGAACGTGAACACCGCATTGTTGGCGGCTATGCCAAGAGCCAGAGCGACGGCGGCCACCAGCGTGAACCACCGGTCTTTGATCAGCAGGCGAGCCGCGAAGCGAAGGTCGTTCAAGAGGCTCATGCGGAACTCCACTCGTACGTAGTGTCCGCCCTGAGGCGGACCGTTTACTCGTACCGCAGCGCAACGAGCGGATCGAGCCTGGTGGCGCGGCGCGCCGGCCAGAAGCAGGCGGCCACGGCGACAATCGTCAGCAGGACGGCGATCGAGCCGAGCGTCACCGGATCCCTGGAGCTCGTCTGCACCAGCAGACTCTGCAGCAGCCTTCCCACGGCGATTGCGCCGGCCAGACCGATCGTCAGGCCGATGGCGAGCTGCACGAACGCCTGTCGCAGGAACAGCCAGATCACCTGCGCCGGCCGCGCGCCGAGCGCCATCCGCACGCCGATTTCCTGCGTGCGCTGCGTCACCGAGTAAGTCGTCACCGCATAGAGACCGACCGCCGACAGCACCAGCGCAATCACCGCGAAGGCCCCGAACATCGTCCCGAAGACGCGAAACAGCCACCGTTGCTGGGCGAGGACCTCGTCCAGGGTGCGAATGTTGAACAGCGCCATGTCCGGATCCACCGCGCGGATCTCTTCGCGGAGAATTTGCGTGGCCTTGCCCGGATCGGAGCGCGTCCGAGCGAGGAGGAGTGCGCCCCTGGCCATCGTCAAATTCTCGAGATGCGGCAGATACGCGATCGGATCGGGCTCGGACTCCTGATTGTTGTTGCGTTGCCGCACGTTCGGCACCACGCCGACGACGGTGAGCCAGCCGGGCTGCGGACCGGTGGGCGTCTCCTCCGTGAGACGAACGCGCTTGCCGATCGGATCCTCGCCGCCAAAATACTTCGTGACGAGGCGCTGATTGACAATCGTGCTCTGCCGGTCCGGCTCGCCTTCGGTCTCGACGAACGCGCGGCCTCGCACCAGCTTCGCGCCGATCGCGTCGAAATATCGCGGCCCGATGCTGAGCATCGTCACGATTGGCAGGCGCTCCCCTGAAGCGGTCGGACGGCCGTCGATTTCGAGCTGGCGTGTCGCGCCGCCGCCGAACGGGACGCTGGTTGTCGTCGAGGCCGCTTCGATGGCGTTGATCGAAGCTAACCGCTCATCCACGCGCCGCAGGAACGCCACGCGGTCCTGGAGCGTTGGATACTTTCGGGCGGGAATGATCATCTGCATGGTCAGCACATGCGACGTGTCGACGCCGATGTCCATGCGATACAGCACCAGGAAGCTGCGCATCATGAACCCGGCGCCTGCCAGCAGCACGAGCGTCAGCGCGAGCTCGACGACGATGAGCGCGGCTGTCCAGCGCCGCGCGCGGATGCCGCCGGTGCCCGACCGTCCGCCTTCCTTCAGGATCTCGTTGACGTTGGTCTTCGAGACGTGCAGCGCCGGAGCGAGGCCGAAAATGATCCCGGTGGCGACGCAAACGGCGGCGAAGAAGGCGAACGTCCGGACGTCCATCGTGAACTGCATCCAGTACGGCTTACCCACGCCCTGCGTCTCGGCGTCGAACCACCGAATGCCCGCAATCGAGATCACGAGGCCGAATACCCCGGCGACGATCGACAGGAGTACGCTCTCGACGAGCAGTTGGCGCACGATGCGCCAGCGGCTCGCGCCGAGCGACACGCGCACGCTCATCTCCCGCGAGCGGTGCGCGGCGCGCGCGAGCAGCAGGTTGGCGACATTCGAGCAGGCGATCAGCAGCACGAATCCGACCGCGCCCATCAGCGACCAGAACAACAGCCGGATCTGCGGACCGACGATGCGCTGGATGAACGGGTCGAGGTTCGGCGCCATGTCCTTGTTGGTCGCCGGATATTCGCGCGCCAGCTGTGCCCCGATGCCTGCCAGCTCCGCGCGGGCCGAATCGACGCTCGCAGTGTCGGCCAGTCTGCCGATTACGACGAAGTTGCGTGCCTGACGCGGTTGCTGGCGGATGGCCGGCGGCAGTTGCGAGGTCGGCATCCACACATCCGTCTCGAACGGAAACCTCATGCCTTCGCGCATGACGCCGATGATGGTGGCCGTCAGGCCGTTGAGCCTGACCGTCCGTCCGAGCACCGTCGGGCTGCTGCCGTAGCGGAGCTTCCAGACGCTGCTGCCCAGCATGACGACCGGCGGTCCGCCGGCACGATCGTCTTCGGGACCGAAATCCCTGCCCAGCGCCGGCCTTTCTCCGATCAGCTTGAACATATTGGCCGAGACATACGCGCCCGAGTATTGTTCCGGCACGCCGCCTTCGTCGCTCAGGTTGAACGAGCCCTGGAAGACGAAGGACATGCCGGACAACGTCCGCGCCGCCCCGCGCCAGTCTTCGAAATCCGCGAGCGATACGCCGAGGTCGCTCCCGCGCTTGGTGTCGCGCGTCAGGATCAGCACAATCTGATCGGGTTTCGGAAACGGCAGGCTGCGGATGAGGACGGCATTCACGAGCGTAAACACCGCGTTGTTGGCGCCGATGCCGAGCGCCAGCGCCACGGAGGCCACGAGTGTGAACCAGCGGTCCCTTATGAGGCGGCGAACCGCGACGCGAAGGTCCTGAAACAGGCTCATAGAGACTCCTGAAAGGCGCTCGGACAGACGGATGGAACGTTAGACACTTCTTACGCGAAATTGGATGGGAATGTTCAGGAGTACAATTTCACCTATGCAGAAGACAGACGATGAATGGCGGGGGAAGCTCAGCCCCGAGCAGTTCCATGTCCTCAGGAAGCACGGCACCGAGCCGCCCGGCTCGAGCCCGCTCAACGCGGAGAAGCGCGACGGAACGTTCAAATGTGCGGCGTGCGGCCAGGCGCTCTTTTCATCCGACGCGAAATTCGAGAGTGGAACCGGGTGGCCGAGCTTTTACAAGCCGCTCGACGAGACAGCGGTCGCGACCACGACCGACAGCAGCCTGTTCATGACACGCACCGAGGTCCACTGCGCGCGATGCAGCGGTCACCTTGGCCACATCTTCCCCGACGGCCCGCGGCCGACGGGGATGCGGTACTGCATGAACGGCGTCGCGCTGGCGTTCGAACCCGAAAAGTCGTAAACGGCAGATCGAACTACGCAATACCCACCTCGTCGTTCAGGAACCCGACCAGGTATTTCCACGCCAGGTAATAGATCGCCATCCCGATGGGTGCGATCGGAACGGCATATCGCAATTGAATCGTGAAGACGTCGAGCGCCCGTGCCAGGGTGACGCCTGCCGGAATCAACAACAGCGGAAGCAGCGCGCCGTGCAGTCCAAGGGACCATTGCGCACGGGATCGAAGCGCCAGATACAGCATGTTCCAGACGCCCCACAGATTCGGCACGACGGCCATCGGAAACACGATCGCACGCTCGAGCGGCCGCGCGGGCAGCTCGAGGACGAATTGACTCGGCACCTCGAAGTAGAAGCGGAAGGACGCGTAGACGGTCATGATCACGAGCAGAAACAGCGTCGGCACGACGATGCCAGCCATATAGGCGCGCAGGTATGGATGTGGTCGCATGATGGCCTCCGTCATAAGTGATATACGAGCAGCAGCAACCCTTTGGGAAACATGATCAGCGCGATCGCGGAAACCAGCGCCACGCCCATGTCGAGCCACGACCACGCGACCGGCGCCTCGATGCGGTCCGCGATCAGCGGCCAGAGATTGCGCGAGGGTCCCTCAGCGGACGCTGGGGGAAGCGCCGCACGCAGCAATTGTTCGAGACGTTCGTCAGTCATGATCGAATGCCCTGACGGGCCAGCTCCTTCCTTAACGCGCGGATGGCGCGAAACACGCGCGACTTGACGGTTCCGACGGGCAGGTCGAGGGCATCCGCAATCTCCGCATAGGGCTGCTGTTCGACGAGCGCGAGCGTGGCGACGACCTGCAGCTTCGGCGGCAGCGTGCGAAACGCGAGCGCGATGGACTCGGCAAGGTCGCGATCCTCGCCGGCGGGCGCTTGAATCTCGACATTGATTAACCGGCCTCGCGTCCGCGCGGCCCTCAGGTGATCCCGCGCCACGTTGGTGGCGATCCGCCGCATCCAGGCACCGAAGCTCCGCGACGGGTCAAACCGCGCCCGCCCTCGATAGGCCCGCCAGAACGCCTCGACGAGGACGTCTTCGGCAGTGCTCCCGTCACGGACAATCCGCAGCGTCCAGCGATACACCTCGCCCTCGAACTGCTTGAAGATCGATTCGAACGCGGCGATGTCGCCCTGCACAAACCGTTTGAGAAGGTCCGCGTCCGGCATCCGTGTCTACCTTGCCTTACTCGGCCGGTCGTCGAAAGGTTCCCCCTGGAAGAGATGGAAGCGGTGGAAGCGATCTTGGCGGGGAATTGCTGCTGAATGAACGGGCGGGGCGCTGGGCCCTGGGAGGTTAACGTCCGGGCCGAAACGGTCGATCACCGCACGTAGACTTCCAGTCGCGGGAACGCAAAACGTGCCGATACTTCGTCGATGATGTTCACCTGACAGGTATAGAGGCCTGGCTTGAGGCTATCGGCTGGCAGTTCGAACTGAAAAATCGCCGCACGGCGATCTGCGGCGTCAATCCGCGTCCTCTCGACAACCGGTGTTTCGAAGACCTTCACCCTGCCACGGTAGAACGCGAGGCTGGTCCGCAGTTGCGGCGCGCCGTTCTCCGCCGTGGGCTCGTACACCTCGTAGTAGAAATACAGCTTCTGGCCGCGGCCGACGATGTGGGTGAGATTCGGCACCAGTTCCACGCCGTCGCGCACGAGCGGGCTCACAGTCTTGCGTCCGACTGCGCTCTGCAGCTGCGTGCTGAGCACGAGCGAGCTCACCTTCACCGGCGCGTCCTTGAGCTCGGGCACGACGATCGGAGTTTCGAACGTGCCCATCTGTCCGGTGGTGTTCTCGCGGACCACGATCTTCACGGAGAAGCGGCCCGGCGGCAGCGTCACGCCCGTCTGATAGAGCACCTGCCTGGCCGCCAGATTTTCTGCGTTTGCCGGCGGGACGGTCAGCGTGTCGCGAATCCGTCCGACAGGAAAGCCGCGCTCGTCTCTGATGAAGCCGGCTACATCCAACGTGACCTTGTCCGTCGACGCCGGCACGGCGGAGCCGGGCACCGCGAGCGACACCGGCACGTAGTACTTGTCCGCCGCGAGCCGGAACCAGCCCGCGGTGACGAACAGCGGCACGTCCGTCGCCGGAATCTGCATCGTCAACTGTTCCTGAAGCATGACTTCGCGATCGCCCTTCGCGGTATGGCTGAAGTCGCGATCGGCGTAATAGCCCTCGCGCGCCTCGACTTTCAGGGCGGATTTGCTCTTGAGGCGCACGCTGATGCGGCGGAAGCGGCCGTCCTTGCCTGGATTCGTGCTGGCGAACCCGAGGATGTAGTACGACGAGATGTCCCGCACGACCTTCGTAAAGGCTTCACCGAAATCGTTCGTGTCCGTAAACGCCGTGCCGCCCGTGTCCGATGCCAGCGCCGTCAACGTCTCCTGCTGGGCGTCGAGCTGTGCGAATTGGCTGGCCACGCCTCGACCCGAGAACGCGCCGACGCCGCCGCGGCTTGCCTGGCGGGCGCTGCCCCCGGGTACGACGGCCTGCAGCCCGCGCGAATCGACCGGGTAGATGGCGACGTTGGCGCGCACGGCAGCGTTGACCGCGGCTCGCAGCTCGACCTGATTGTCTGTGCCGCTGCGCTGCATCCCGGAGCTGAAATAGATGATCGCCTTCTTCTGTTGAATCGGCTTGAGCGCCTCGGCGAGCGTCTTCAACGCGCGCAGGCGCACGTCGTTGTTGAACGTGTCGAGCTCCTGAGCGCTCGCGTCCACCGTCGCCGTGTCGTCCGTCGCGTTCGCGTTCGCTTCGTCGGTGGCCGCCGTACTGGCGTCCACCGGTGCAAACGCGGTCCCTTCGGCGGCCGAGAACGCCGCCAGCACCGATTGGACCTGTTCTTTGCTGGTGGTGAAATCCGTCAGGATTTGGAGGCTCGATCCGATCGAGGCGACCGCGACGAGATCGGCCGCCGTCATCTGCTCGTTGACCCACTTGATCGCGGAGTCCGCGGCCTTCTGCACGTCCTCGGGCTGCATCGAGCTGGTGTCGAAAAGAAGCGTGATGAGCCGATGCCCGGCGACATCCTCGGAGGTCAAGGGCGCCTGCGGCGTGTCGTTCTTGCCAGGATTGCCAGCGGCCGGCGTCGGGGCGGCTGCGGGCGCGGCGGCATCTATCGGCTTCGTCGCGTCGGCCGCGGGCCGAGCGGTGAGCGTCGCCTGGTTGGCAACCGCCGCGGCGTTGGCCGTGATCTCCTCGAACGCGAACGTCAGAATTTTCTGGCGTACGCCGTCCTCGACCAGTTCGAAGTCGTCGGCGGTCAGACCTTTCACGGCCATCCCGTTTTTGTCGCGGACGACGACGTCGACGAGGACGAGGTTGACGCCGCTGCGGAAAACCGGCGGCGGCTGCGACGGGGCCGGTTGTTGTCCGATCGCGACTGATGTGGTCACCAGGGCCACGAGGGCGAGCGCACCGAAACAGACCGCGAGCCGGTTAGAACCTGAACCTGGCATTGACCGTGATGTTTCTCATCGGCCTGACCGACAGGACCTGACCGAAGGTTGGCGAGTTGACGTTGGAATCGATCGAGCCCCACTGCACCGTGTTGAGCAGGTTCGTCGCGTTGATCTGCAGCGTGACCGCGCGGTTCGTGGTGAGCCGTACGTCCCGTGTCAGCGTGCCGTTCAGTTGACGAGCGCCCGGACCGACGATCATGTTCCGCTCGGAGTCGCCGAACAGACCCGCGCCCGGCACCGCAAACGCGGCGGC
This sequence comes from Vicinamibacteria bacterium, assembly GCA_041485905.1. Taxonomy (GTDB): domain Bacteria; phylum Acidobacteriota; class Vicinamibacteria; order Vicinamibacterales; family CAVVIG01; genus JAHFUI01. The sequence continues at coordinate 21,504 of JBGPKK010000030.1, read as the reverse complement.
GTTGAAGAATTCGTCGACCGTGGGGTTGCTCAACTCGATGGGCGCCCCCGTGTAGTTGGCCCGCAGCGAGCCGTTCGTGCCGCGGGACACGTCGCTCGCAGCGCCCACGACCCGCGCGGTAAACGGCGTCCCCGACTGCAGCGTCATCGTCATCGTCGCCGTCCATTCGCCGAACAAGCCCGCGAGGAGGCCGCCACTCTTGAGCCAGTGGCGGTTGGGGCCGAAGGGCAGCTCCACTGATAGATCGCCGGAAAACTGCTGCCGCCGATCGAAGCTCGAAAGCGCCCACTCCGATGCCAGGTCCTTGTCGTTCTGCGCCACGACTGGCGATCCGGCTCCGAGCGACGAGGCGTTGTCCATCGATCGGGCGAGCGTGTACGAGGCGCCTCCGCTGATCCCGCCTGCAAGACGCCGGCGCAGCTGAAAGTTGCCCGCGTTCAGGAGCGAGTGGCCGCCCGACGACTCCCACGTGAACGCCTGGACGCCCGGGATGAGGAGACCCAGCGGACCGCGGTTGGGCGCGCGCAGAATATCGAGATCGGTGCCTTTGGTCCCGGTGTAGCCGACGGTGACCGTCCAATTGGGATTGAGGCTTCTGGTGACCGCGGCGTTCCACGTCTGAATCTTGCCGAGCGCGTAGTCCTTGTCCACGCCGAAGTTATTGGTCGTCGCCGACGTCGACGAGAGCAGCGCATCGGCGAGCGTCAGCGGTCCGGTTGCGCTTCCGATGACCGTCTCCGTCTCTGCAAACGGCGGCTCGGCCACCAGTTGTCTGGCGATGCCTGCGTAGGATCCGCTGTTGTAGGTGATGCTGTATCCGCCGCGGAGGGTCGTGTTCTTCGCGACCCGATACGCGACGCCGATCCGCGGCCCGATGTTGTTGACGTCGGTGTTCAAGAGCGCCGTCGGAAACTCGCCCGTGTATGGTCCGACGCCGCCCGCGCTCACCGGAGCGGCCGCCGTGAAGCTTGGCGTGACATCCAGATTGCTCATCTTGCCGTTGGTCTCGACGTAGGGCATCGCCAGCTCGTAGCGAAGGCCAAGATTGAAGGTCAGCTTCGCGCTCTTCTGCCAGTTGTCTTCCACGTAAGCGTCGAACGAACGCTGGCGAAGATGGGTGACGCCCCCGGACTGGAGCGTCGCCTGCTGCGGCACCCCGAAGAGGAAATCCGCGAAATCGGCGCCGCTTCGGCCGGCCACCTGCGATCCGCCGGACGAGTAGAGCCCGGTGAACGTGAAGCTGCCGCGCGCGTTCGCATTGCTTTCGGCCGTGGAGGTGTCGATTCGATAGTCGCCGCCCAGTCTGAGCTGGTGCTTCGCAATCGGGTGCGACCACACGTAACTGGTGTTGATCCGATCGTCGGTGCGCAGGCTGGCCGCCGCACTCCGGACGCCGGTGAAGCCGGAAAACGACAGGTTCGGCACGCCCCAGTTCAGCGGATCGGTCGACGCTAGAGTCGGGTACTTGATCCCTGCCTGAGCGGCCACGTTGTCGACACCGGAGAACGCGTTGGTCGACTGGTTGTTGGAGTGCGTCAGGTTCAGCGAGATGTTGTGAACCGAGCGGCCCTTCGAGATGTTGAGCGTGATCGGCGCGGTGATGCTCGTGCTCGTGCTCTGACCGCCCAGATTCGGATACACGTTGAGCGACTGGTTGTCGTTCCGCCGGTACTGCAGCTGGACGTTCAGATTGATGTTCGTGCCGCGGCCGCGGCCGCCCGGTCCGCCGCGCCCACCCGGACCGCCGGGGCCGCCGCGTCCGCCACCGCCGCGCCCTCCGGCGCCGCCACGGCCGCCCTGCACCACGGTCGGCGACAGATTCTGCGTGAGCCGCACGCTGATGTTGTCTGAGGTCGAGTGCGATGTGGTCGACACGTGGTAGTTCTGCGAGGTCCCCGGCAGGTTCGGCGCCGGAATGAATCCGAGCAGAAGAGCCGATCCTGGATCGATCTGGCCCGGGGCGATCTGGTTACCCCCCAACGGCTGCCCCGTTTTTGGATCGATCAACTGGATAGCGCTTCCGGAAAAATCGCCGCGCCGCATGGCGTCAGTGGGCACGGTCGCGTATTGGTCGAAGAGATTGTTCGATTGATTGCCCGTGTAATTGAGCTGGAAGTTCGTGCGGCGATTCGTGTCCGCGTACAACCCCGGAATCTTCAGCGGCCCGCCGAACGTGGCGCCGAAGTTGTTCCGGCTGAACTGCGGCTGCGTGACCGGCACGTCCTGACGCAGCTGATACGGCGGCGTGTCGAGAGCAGATCCGCCGAAGGTGTAGTTCATCGATCCCTGATACGGACTTTGGGCTCGAGCGCCGCGGCCCCCGAGCGCAATCTGGCCGCGGCCGCCGCCACCTCCGCGTCCACCGGCACCGCCGCGTCCGCCCCCACCGCCGCCGCGCCCGCCCCCGTCGCCGCCTCCGAAGCCCCCGGGGCCCTGACCGCCGCCTTGAGGGCCGGGGCCTGCGGCAAACTGGCCGGTCGCTGGATCGAATTCTCCGAGCCTGATCGCCTGCTGGCGGTCGTTCAGCAAGCCGCGATCGAGGCTCGTGGCATCGCCGCTTCCGTTGATCGCGATCGCATCGGCCTGCGCCGTCTGCACGGAGAAGCCGGGTGGCAGCAGCCGCGCAACGTCGCCGGCGTCGTCAGGCGGCGCGGTTTCGAGCGTCGCCGCGCCGTTGGCGTCCGCCTCGACGTTCAGCGTCTGGAACCGTTGATTGGGCTGTCCGCTTTGCGCGCCGCGCCCGCGGCCTGGCTGCGTTGCCTGAGCCGGTGCGGCCTGACTCGGCGTCCCGCGAGCCCCTGGGGTTTCCGCTGTTTCCGGCGGCGCCCCCGGAGTCGCCACCGGTTCGCGGCGAGCCTTGAGCGCGAGCTGAAAGTCGATTGTCGTATCGCACGGCGCGGACCCGAGCGTCACATCGCGCTCGACGCGCGCGAACGCCGTCAGATCCGTCGACAAGTGGTAGGTCGCGTTAGGCGAAAACGTGATCGCGTACTTGCCGTCGATGTCGGTGGACGTCGCGGCCTTTACCGCATCGCCCGCCTGCACGACGATCGCGACGCCGGGCAGTGGCACGGTGCCGCTTCTCGCGTGCCCATCGACGCGACACCGCGCTCCGGCTTGCGCCCCTGGGGTAGACGCCGTCGGCGCGGCGGGTTGCTGCGGGGCTTGCGCCGCCACCAGCACTTCCACCAGCGCCCATGCGCTCAACGCCGCGAAGGTGACAACTTTCATTTTCTTTAGAACTACGAGGATACGCGACTGGACCGATCTGTCACATATCTTTACGTTCCGGGCGGACGCCGCGTTTACAGCGGGTCCTGTTACGATCGGCCTTTCGTCTATGTTCGGCACTCAGAATCTCGTCCTCTTCATCGTGAGCGGCATCCTGCTGAACCTGACGCCGGGGCAGGACACCCTCTACATCGTCGGCCGGAGCATCGCGCAGGGCCGCCGCGCCGGCCTCCTGTCCGTGCTCGGCATTACGTCCGGATGCATCGTGCACACGCTGGCCGCGGCGTTTGGGTTGTCGGCGATTCTGGCGACCTCGGCTCGCGCCTTTCTCATCGTGAAGATCGCCGGCGCCGCGTATCTGACGTATCTGGGCATCAGGATGATGCTCGATCGCTCGACGACCGTTGCCGAGACCGCCGACCTGCCGCACGAGCGGTCGTGGGCGATCTACCGCGCCGGCGTGTTGACCAACGTGCTCAACCCGAAGGTGGCGCTCTTCTTCCTCGCGTTTCTTCCGCAGTTTGTGTCGCCCGCCGCAGACTCGAAAATCCTCGCCTTCCTGTTCCTCGGCGCGGTCTTCATGTTCAACGGCACGATCTGGTGTCTGATTCTCGCCTGGTCTGCGGCGGCGATGAGCCGCCGGCTCCGCGCGCACCCCTCGGCGGGGACGACGATCCGGCAGGCCGCGGGCGCAGTGTTCGTCGGCCTTGGCGTCAAGCTGGCGATCAGCAAGTGAGAATCCTCCGAGAGTAGAGTATTCTTCCAGCGCGCTCATCGGATGCGCTCACAAACGGAGAAGGGTTGGGAGAGAGCTATGGCCTACAAGAACCTGGAGGAAGCGCTGCAAGCCGCCGGCAATGCAGTCAAGATGTTGCGCAATTCGCAGATCGGCGCCTACGTCTATCCAGTCGTCGCCCCCGAGTTTACCAACTGGCGCGACGAGCAAAAGGCCTGGCGGGAGACCTGCGTGCTCTTCGACCAGTCCCACCATATGGTGGATCTGTATATTGAGGGTCCCGATGCACTTAAATTGCTCTCAAATCTTGCAATCAACAGCTTCGCTAATTTCTCCGTCAACAAGGCGAAGCAATTTGTTCCGTGTAACGACGATGGTTATGTGATCGGCGACGGGATTCTCTTTTATCTGGACGCGAATAGATTCGTGTGGGTCGGGCGCGCACCGGCTGCCAATTGGATTCAATTCCACGCCGCGACAGGCGGATACAATGCGACGGTAGAGAAGGACGACAGATCGCCTTCTCGCCCAATGGGGAAGCCGGTCGTTCGCAAATCTTACCGGTATCAAATTCAAGGGCCGAACGCTGAGCAGGTGATCAAGAAGCTGAACGGCGGACCGTTTCCGGACATCAAGTTCTTCTCTATGGATGTCATCAACATCGCGGGACGGAAGGTCCGCGCGTTGCGCCATGGTATGGCCGGCGCCCCTGGACTCGAGATTTGGGGTCCGTACGGCGAAGGCGAGGAGATCCGGGCCGCTATCGTCGAAGCCGGCAAGGACTTCGGCCTTCACCAGGTCGGCGCGAGAGCCTACGCGACCAACACGCTTGAATCCGGCTGGATTCCGTCGCCGCTGCCGGCGGTCTATACCGGCGAAAAGATGAAGGCGTATCGGCAGTGGCTGCCGGGCGCGGGCTACGAAGCCACGTGCTCACTCGGCGGCAGCTTCACCTCCAACAATATCGAAGACTATTACATGACGCCGTACGAGCTGGGCTACGGCACGTTCGTGAAGTTCGACCACGACTTCATCGGCCGCAAAGCTCTCGAGAACATGGCCGGCAAGCCGCAGCGGAAGAAAGTGACGTTCGTCTGGAATGGGCAGGATGTCGCCAAGGTCTTCGAGTCAATGCTCGATCCTGGCCAGGACAACTATAAATGTATCGACTGGCCGCTCTCGAATTACGCATCGTCATCGGCCGACAAGATCATGAGCGGCGGCAAAATGGTCGGTATGTCGATGTTCGGCGGCTACAGCTACAACGAGCGCTCGATGCTTTCGCTTGGCGTCATCGATGAACAGTTTGCGAAGCCCGGCACGCCGGTCACGCTCGTCTGGGGTGAAGAGGGCGGCGGCTCGCAGAAAACGACCGTCGAGCGTCACAAGCAAATCGAGCTCCGAGCAACTGTCGGGCCTGCTCCCTACGCGCGCGATGTGCGTGAGACCTACCGTAAAGGCTGGCGCACGGCTGCGACAACGTGAGCCGCGCCGGCGAAGTGAGATTTCAGATTGTAGATTCCAGCTTGAAGATTGGGAGGCCTTTCATGCGCGCAATCCTCATTGCCCTCGGCGCCGCGGCCGTTGCCGTCATCGCCGGTTACTCCACCACTCACGTGAACGCGTCCACCGGACCTATTCCGCTCAACTGCGATCGCGCCTGTCTCGAAGGGGTGATGAACCAGTATCTCGCGGCTGTCGTCGCGCACGACCCCAAACAGGCGCCGCTGTCCGAGGACGTGAAGTACACGGAGAACGATCAAGCGCTCAAGGTGGGCGACGGCTTCTGGAAGACCGCCGCGGGCGTCGGCACCTACAAACACTACTTCGCCGATCCGGAAGTCGGTCAGGTCGCGTTCATGGGCACCATGCAGGAGGCCGGTGCCGCGCTGCTCTTGAGCCTTCGTCTTCGCATCGAGCTCGGGCGCATTACCGAAATCGAATCCGTGTACTTCCGCGCGGGCGGCGCCGGCCCTAACAACATCGCGGCGATGGACCAGGCCGGCAAGGCGGACGATATGTGGTTCAAGTCGATTCCCCCTGCGCAACGCCCCTCACGGCAACAAATGATTTCCACCGCTGACGGCTACTTCACGGGTCTGCAGAAGAACGACGGCAGGGGCATCCAGGGCACCGGCACCTATCCGTTCACCACCGACTGCCATCGCATCGAAAACGGATCGCCCACCACGAACGTGCCCAGGCCGGCCAACGAGCCTCCGAACACCATCAACGCCTTTGCCATGGACTGTCTGTCGCAGTTCAAGCTCGGCTACTACTTCGTGGTGCAGGCCATTCACGGTCGCCGCTACCCGCTGGTCGACAATGAACGCGGCGTCGTCTGGTCGCACGCCGTGTTCGATCAAGGGACCGTGAACGAAGGCGTGCTGTCGACCGGCCAGAAATACACGTTCAGAGGATTCAATCGGCCAGCCAGCATTCTGGTGACCGAGGCATTCCTCATCGAGAGCGGCAAGATCCGCCGCGTCGAAATGGTCGGTCCCGGCGTGTCCTATCATCTGAACTCGCCCTGGTCCGGAGGCCTGAGCGGCAACTGAAAGGTTCGAAGTTCGAAGTTCAAAGTATGGGGAAGCGCGATCCTCGCGTCGATGCGTATATCGCGAAGGCGGCTGACTTCGCCAAACCAATTCTGAATCAGCTGCGCGAGACCGTGCACGACGCGTGTCCGGACTGCGAAGAGGCGATGAAGTGGAGCTCCCCGGCCTTCATGTACAAGGGCATCCTGTGCGGGATGGCGTCGTTCAAGCAGCATGCAACGTTTGGCTTCTGGAACCGCCGGGTTGTTGGCGACGCGCGCGGCGACGCGATGGGGCAGTTCGGCCGGGTGACGAAGCTGTCGGACCTTCCGTCGAAAAAGACGCTGACCGGCTACATCAAGAAGGCCATGGCGCTGATTGACGAGGGCGACAAAGCGCCGAGGACGCCGCGCGGTCCGGCGAAACCGATCGCGGTGCCCGGTGATCTCGCCTCCGCGTTGCGAAAGAACAGAAAGGCGCATATCGCCTTCGACAAGTTCCCTCCCAGCCACAAGCGCGAGTACGTGGAGTGGATCACGGACGCCAAGCGCGAGGAAACACGAACGCGCCGGCTGCAGGCGGCCATCCAGCAGATCGCAGAGGGGAAGCCGCAGAACTGGAGGTTCATGAAATGACACGAAGGTCTCGCACTGGTTTGATCCTCTGTGTCCTCTGTGTCCTCCGTGGTGGAGAGTTTGCCGCAGCCGCGACATGCAGCGGCACACCGGGACCCTCTGGAACCGTGGAGCTGAAGGTCGGCGCCTTCACGCGCACGTTCGTCGTGCGGCTGCCTGCCAAGTACGACGCGCGCACGCCTGGACCGGTCATCTTCCTGTTCCACCCCTTCGGCATGAACGCGCAATACATGCAGGGTCGCGTGCCCATTCCCAGGGTGTGGCCGGAAGCGATGGCGGTCTACGCGGACGGGATGCCGCGCTTTGGCGCTGGCGGCATCCAGCCGGCGTGGCAGAGCCGGCCTGGCGACCTCGGCGACCGCGACGTCGCCTTCTTCGATTCGATGCTCGACTGGCTGCGCGCCAACCACTGCGTCGACGAGAAGCGCGTGTTCGTGATGGGGTACTCGAACGGCGCGGGGCTGGCGAGCGTGCTGGCGTGCGAGCGAGCCGGCATCATCGCGGGCGTGGCCATCGCATCTGGGAGTCTCGCCTGCACGCCGCCGGAGGCCCGGCCCGTGATCCTCAGCCACGGTCTGCGCGATTCGACCATCGGGTACGAAAAAGCGGTCGAAGCCGCGGCGGCGTGGTCGTCGCGCAATGGATGCAGCGCCCCGCCCAGGAGCGGCGCGCCGGGTTGCTTCGTCGCCAACGCGTGCTCGGCGGCGCCCGTCACGCTGTGCTCCTACGACGGCGGCCATGAGTACAACGAGTCGTTCACGCGCGCGCTCGTCGAGCTCTTCAAGACGGCGCGGAAGTGAAAACCTAGCCACCACCCAGGACACGGGGGTCACGATGTCTGAATTTTCTTCTCACGCGCCCGGGACGTTCTGCTGGCCTGAGCTGTCGACCCCGGATCAGAACAATGGGGTCGCGTTTTATCGCGAGCTGTTCGGATGGGACGTCAGCGAGCAGCCGATCGGACCCACCGAAACGTACTCGATGTTCAAGGTGCGCGGGCTGGACGTCGCTGCCGCCTATAGCATGCGGCTCGAGGAGCGGCAGAGTGGCGCGCCACCGCACTGGAATGCGTACGTGTCCGTGGCGAATGCGGACGAAGCAGTGAAGCGCGCGCAGCAGCTTGGCGCGAAGGTCCTCGCGCCGGCGTTCGATGTGATGGACGCGGGACGCATGGCGGTGCTGCAGGATCCGACCGGCGCCGCGATTTCTGTCTGGCAAGCCGGCCGGCACGTGGGCGCCAAGATCCTGCGAGAGCCCGGCGCGCTGGGATGGACCGAGCTGATGACGCGTGACACGGCTGCGGCGGAAAAGTTCTACACGCAACTATTTGGCTGGAAGGCGAAGGTCAGCCCGGAGTACACGGAATTCAGCGTCGGCGCGACGCCGGACGCCGGGATGATGAAGATTGACGAAAAATGGGGCAACGTGCCGCCGCACTGGATGCCGTACTTCCAGGTCGACGATTGCGACGGCCGGGCGGAGAAGGCGAAGCAGCTCGGCGGCCGTGTGAATGTGGGGCCGAGCGATATTCCCAACGTCGGACGTTTTGCCATGCTCGCGGATCCGCAGGGGGCGACGTTCGCGATCATCAAGATCGCGCGCTGAGTACAATAACCACAGGGCTTCTTCTCCGCGTCCTCTGTGTCCTCCGTGGTGGAGAGTGTAATGCTTACGAAATCGCTGAAGATCCCTTCGAAAGCCGAAACGCTGCCGGGTCGCGACGCGCGGATGCCAGTGCCCGCCGCGCACGCCGTAAACGGTCACCGGCTGGAGCCGCCATTTCCGGGCGGACTGGCTCGCGCGATGTTCGGCATGGGCTGCTTCTGGGGCGCCGAACGGAAGTTCTGGCAGCTTCCCGGCGTGTACTCGACGGCAGTCGGCTACGCGGCGGGACATACTCCGAACCCGACGTATCGAGAAGTCTGCAGCGGCATGACCGGTCATTCCGAAGTCGTGCTCGTCGCCTTCGATCCCAACAAGATCAAGTACGACGACCTGCTCAAAACGTTTTGGGAAAGCCACGATCCAACCCAGGGCATGCGTCAGGGAAACGATGCCGGCACGCAGTACCGATCCGGCATGTATTACGAAGACGACAATCAGCGGCGCGCGGCCGAAGCCTCGCGCGACGAGTATCAGAAGCGCTTGTCCGCATCCGGCTTCGGCCCGATCACGACCGAAATCCTTCCAGCGCCCGAGTTCTACTACGCCGAGGATTACCATCAGCAGTACCTCGCCAAGAATCCCAACGGCTATTGCGGTCTGGGCGGGACTGGCGTGACCTGCCCGGTTGGAGTTGCGGTCAGCCGATAGTCGTTGGTCATTCTTCCAATCGATTCCTACGTCGATGGGATCGTCGATCACGTTCGGCGATCGCGTGCCGTCGTGGTGACGGCGCAGCCTGGTGCAGGAAAGACCACGCGAGTCCCTCCCGCCCTCATCGACGATGGGCCGGTCATCCTCTTACAGCCTCGCCGGGTCGCCGCGCGGGCCGTGGCTACGCGGATCGCGGCCGAACGCGGCTGGACGATCGGACGCGAAGTCGGCTGGCAGATTCGTTTCGAGCGACGATTCACCGCCAACACGCAGCTCCTCGTCGTCACCGAAGGCGTGCTGACCGCTCGGCTTCAGCGCGATCCGCTGCTGTCCCGATTCCGCACGATCGTGCTCGACGAGTTCCACGAGCGCAGCGTCCACGCCGATGTGGGGATTGCGCTGGCCAAACAGGCGTGGCGCGCACGAAGCGAGCTGCGAATCGTCGTCATGTCCGCCACGATCGACGCCGCCCCCGTGGCCTCATTCCTCGACGGCTGTCCCATCGTCGACGTTCCAGGACGGATGTTTCCGATCGAGATCCGCTACGCGCCGCAGGAGTCGGTCGCAAGCGCCGCCGTCCACGCGCTCGACGGCTCGCCAGGTGACGTGCTCTGCTTCCTGCCTGGAGCCTCGGAAATTCGTCGGGCGATTGGTGACCTGGAGACGCGTGTCGGCCGGGAGTCTGTGGAGATTGTGCCGTTCCACGGATCGCTCGATGCGAGCGCGCAGGACGCGGCCCTCCATCCTTCGTCGCCGCGGCGCCGGATCGTCGTCGCCACGAATGTCGCCGAGACGTCGGTCACCGTTCCGCGCATCACCGCCGTCGTCGACTCCGGCTGGCACAAGGTGGCGCGCTACGACGCCGAGCGCGGCATCGACAGCCTGGACCTCGAGCGGATCACTGCGGATTCGGCGGATCAGCGGGCAGGGCGCGCGGGGCGACTCGCGCCGGGTATCGTCTGGCGATTGTGGGAGCCGCGCGATCGCCTGCGGCCGCATCGGGAGGCGGAGATTCACCGCGTCGACTTGTCCGCCACCGTGCTCGATGTCATCGCGTGGGGCGGGGATCCCGCGACCCTCGAATGGTTCGAGCGGCCGCCCGAGGAGGCAATCGACGCAGCCGTGAATCTGCTGAACCGCCTCGGCGCCTTGCGAGACCGGAAGCTGACCGAGCTCGGTGACCAGGTCCGCCGGCTGCCCATTCATCCGCGGCTGGCGCGGATGCTCGTCGCGGCGGGCGGCGCCCGCGAAATGGCGCAGGCGTGCGCGCTGCTGTCGGAGCGGCATTACCTGCCGGCCCGGTTGTCGTCGACGACCTCGGATCTGCTGTCGGCGCTCGACGACTGGGCCGCCGCGCCGTGGCATGTGCAGGCCGTCGCCCGCGACATCGAAAAAGGGGTCGGGAGTCTTTTTCCTTTGGCCCCAATTTTGCCGCGCGGACAGACCGTCGCCGGCAAGGGCGAGAGCCTGACGCGGACCGAAAAAGAGACCCGACCCCTTTTTACCCTTTCCGAAAGCGACTTCCGCCGGGCCATCCTCTCCGGCTACCCCGACCGGGTTGCCCAGCGTCGCGAGCCCCTGTCGTCTCGGGTCCGCCTGGCTTCAGGCGCGGGCGCGGTCATCGGGCCGGAAAGCGGCGTGCGCGACGGCGAATTCCTCGTTGCGCTCGACGTTCAAACTGGCCATCCCCTTCAGGGAGCACCGAACGAAGCGCGCATTCGTCTCGCAAGCCGTGTCGAGCGTGAATGGCTGCAACCGAACCACTCGGAAATCGTCCATCGATTCGATCGACTTGCCGGAGTGGTCCGCGCTTCGAAGATTGATCGCTATGACGCGCTGGTCCTCGCCGAGACGCCCACGAAGCCCGACCCCGAGATCGCGGCCGGACTGCTGACCGATGCCTGGATCGAGCGCGGACCGCGCGCGGTCGATGAGCAATTGCTGCGACGACTTGCCTTCGCCGGTCGACGAGCGAACGTCGATGTTCTTGTCCGCATCGGGGCGCGCGGCGCCCGCTCGCTCGACGATGTGCACCTCGCGCGGGCGGTGGACTCGGATGTTGCGCGCGCGCTGGATCGCGACGCGCCGGAGTCGATCGCGGTGCCGAGCGGCCGGACGGTGAGGCTCGAGTACAGCGCCGACGGCGGCGTCTCTGCCGCCGTCAAGCTGCAGGAACTATTCGGGCTCGGCGAGACTCCACGTCTCGGTCCCGCCCGCGTGCCTGTGGTGTTTTCTTTGCTCGCCCCGAACGGACGGCCCGTTCAAGTTACGCGCGATCTTCGGAGCTTTTGGGATCGGACCTATCCAGACGTGCGGAAGGAGTTGCGCGGCCGGTACCCGAAGCATCCCTGGCCGGAGGATCCGTGGAACGCCGTGCCAAGCGCCCGCACGAAACGTTGACATCGCGCCCGGAGCGGCGTATATCGTCCAATCACGACGGAGGAAACAACCGTGAGAGCACATCTGGGCGTGATGGTTGGTGGTCTGTGGATGGTGATGGCCGTGGCGCCGGCCGTCGCGCATCATTCGTTTGCAGCGGAGTACGACAATTCCAAGCCCCTCAAAGTGACCGGCGTCGTCACCAAAATTGAATGGACGAATCCGCACATCTGGTTTTTCGTCGATGTGAAGGATGAGAACGGCAACGTCACGAACTGGGGCTTCTCGGGAGGTCCTCCGGGCGTCCTGCAACGGCGCGGCATCACCAAGAATGCGCTGAAAGCCGGGGACACGATCGTCGTCGAAGGCTTCCGGGCGCGAGACGGCTCGAACAACGGGTCGGGTGGAGTCGTCACGTTTCCCGACGGTCGGCGGGTCTTTACCGCGTCGGCCGAGGATGCGCTCCCGAAGTCCGACAAATAGCGACACGTAGTGTCGGGGAGATTCACGATGAGAAGACATCTGGGCGCGATCGTCGCGGTGCTGACCGGTGTCGCCGCATGCTCTCTTGGGTTCGTGCCCGTTCTTGCCGGCGGACAGGCAGCCGGCCGGTCAAGCGCGCCGTTGACAGATGGGGGGAAGGATGCAGGGAAACAGGCGGCCGGGCCGATCCCTCGCACGGTGGACGGCAAGCCGGACTTATCCGGCATCTGGGACACACCGAAGGCGCCGGGGAGTAGGGGTGGCGGCGCGACTGTTTTTGACAAAGCCAGGATGGCCCCGTTCAGGCCTGGCGGCGAAGCCTTGTTCTACGAGCCGCGCACCGGCGATCCTCGCAAGGACGAGCCGCGCGCGTTCTGCATGCCGTCGGGTTTTCCTTCGGCGTTCCTCGGGCCGTATCCCATTCAGATCGTACAGAACCAGAAGAATCTCGTCATGGTGACGGAGTTCATGCGGGTGACGCGCCTGATTCCGCTCGACGGTCGCGCGCATCTGAAGGATATCGAGCCGACGTTTTATGGCGATCCCGTCGGACGCTGGGAAGGCGACACGCTGGTGATCGACGCCACCAACTACAAGCGATGGTCGCTCGACGACTGGTATTACCAGAATCCGAAAGAGTACCGGATGCACACCGACGCGTTCCATACGATTGAGCGCCTGCGACGTACGGATGCGAACACCATCTCCTATCAGTTCACCGTAGACGACCCGAAGATCTTCACGGCTCCCTGGTCGGTCGATTGGGAGATGAAGCTGCACCCCGAATGGGAGAAGACCGGCCTGTACGAGATGGTGTGCCAGGAAAACAACCGCTGCGAAGGCGGGAACTGCCGCAAGTGACATGCCGAGCGCCCGTGGCGGGCGCCGCCGGCGCTATTTCTTGCCGAGCTCGTCGTAGATGGCCTGCACCGCCGCCTTCAACCGCGTCGACTCGAAGCCGGGATACTTGGTCGCGAGGTTGATCGACGCGGTGGCATCGTCGACGCTCTTGCCGGCTTTCATCGCGTTCCCGACGGCCGCGAGGAGATCGGTGGTGTATCGCTGGTAGGCCTGCAAGTCCTTCCACGCGGCGACCGGCTGATGGCCGCCGATGACCGTGTCGACGTTCTTGACGCCGCCGATCACTTTCGCCAGCGTCTTCGGCCATTCCACGCCGCTCCCGCCGTTGGTCCGGTCGATGAACGGCGCGTCCTTCCACGGAAACATGTCGCCGGCGTGCATCGTTCGCAGTTGCTTGAAAACGACGAAGGTGTCGCCGTTGGTGTGCCCGGGCCCGAAATAATAGAGGTCGATCTGATCTTTGCCCTTCCCGACCGTCAGCGTGTCTTTGTAGATTTTCTTCGGGACGAACTTGGCTTTGTCGCCCTGAAACGCGGGCATCCTCTCCATGTTCGCCTTCGTGTTTTCCTGGACGATCGTTTCGACGTTCGTGCCGAAGAACTCGTTGCTGCCGGTGTGATCGCCGTGGGTATGCGTGTTGATGATCATCGTGACCGGCTTGTCGGTCACCGTCCTGATCCTATCGAGGAGGACCTGGCCCCATCCGGCCAGCTTGGTATCGACCACCACGACGCCGGTGTCGGTGATGAAGACTGCCGTGTTGCCTCCGGCGAAGGCCTCGCGGGGCGTCGTCGTGGAGCCGGTGATCATGTAGAGGTTGTCTTTGACTTTCTCGATCTTCGTCGCCGCCAGGGACGCCGGCGTCGGTCCGACCGGCTGTGGCGGCGGCGCCTGGAATGCGGCGACGACCGCCAGCGACAATCCTCCGACGACGATCAACCCTCCGAGAACGACTGCTCTTCGCATGACTTATTTCTTTGCTAGCTCGTTGTAAATGACCTGCAGGTTGCCCTTGACGCCGCCCAGATTTCCGGTGGGTGTGACGATGGGGTTACCGATCGTGTAGCCCCTGGCCTTGAACCAGTCCGGAATCTTGTACTCGGCGGCCGCGGCGTCCACGGTCTTTCCGGCCTTCATCTGGGCTGTTCCCCACGCCGCGAAGTCGTTGTTGAAATCGGCGTACTCCTTGAGGTCCGCGGGGGTCATCAACGTGCTGTGGCCCGTGATGAGCGTGTCCACGTTCTTGATGCCCGCCGCCGCCTTTGCCAGGGTCTTGCCGTACTCGACGCCGCTGCCGCCGTTGTTGCCGTCGATGAGCGGCGTCCCCTTGCTCGCGAACGTGTCGCCGACGTGCATCGTGCGGAGCTCCTTGAACACCACCCACGCGTCGCCGCTCGTGTGAGCCGGACCGAAGTAGAACAGATCGATCTCGTCCTTGCCGTTTCCGAGCGTCAGCTTGTCCTTGAAGGTCTTCTTCGGCAGGAACACGGACTTGTCACCCTTGAAGTTGTCCATCTTCTCCATGTTCGCCTTGGTGTTCTCGTGCGCGACGAACTCGACCGTGGTTCCGAAGAACTCGTTGCTGCCCGTGTGATCGGCGTGGGTGTGCGTGTTGATGATCGTCGTGATCGGCTTGCTGGTCACCGTCTTGATCTTGTCGAGGATCGCCTGGCCGGTGCCTGGGTTCTTCGTGTCCACGACGACGAGGCCGTTAGCGGTCTGGAACACGGCGGTGTTTCCCCCGGCCCCCGTGATCATCCACAGGTTGTCCTTCACCTTCACGATGTCGAGCATTGGAGGCCCTGCCGGCCCGCGGCCCCGGCCCTCGCCACGGCCTCTTCCGTCGCCGCCAGCCTGCCCCTCGCGACCCTGGCCAGCCGGAGCCTGAAATCCCGCAACCGCCATCGACAGCGCCCCGACGGCGATGAGCGCGCCCAGCACGATTCCACGTTTCATAAATTGCCTCCTCAAGCAGCCGTTACCGTATCACGCCGAAAAGACTCCCGACCCCTTTTTACGCTTTACGAAAAACCCGGAAAGAACACGCGTTGGATGAACCAGAACGTCCCCGCGGCGATCACCACCAGCGAACCGGCGAAGGCCACCTGCCGTCCGGCGATCTCGCTGCGCGACCGCACCGCGGCGAGCGCGGACGCCACCGCGACGACGACCAGCAACTGCCCGATCTCCACGCCGACATTGAACGAGAACAGCGACCAGCCGAGCGCCCGCGACGGCAGATCCATCTCGCGCAGCACGTTCGCGAACCCGAAGCCGTGAATGAAGCCGAAGGCAAACGCAATCCACGCGCGCACGTCGCGTCCGCCGCGCGCGAGCAGGTTATCGGCGCCGACGTACACGATGCTCAGCGCAATCGCCGGCTCGATGATGCGCGCCGGCGGGCTGACGATGTTCAGCGCGGCGAGGGAGAGCGTGAGGCTGTGGGCCAGCGTGAACGACGTGACGACGATCAGCAGTTGACGGACGGTGCCGCCGAGCAACAGCAAGCCGACGAGGAACAGCAGATGGTCCGGCCCGATCAGGATGTGATGCACGCCGGCGGGGATGAACTTGCGGATCACGGCGGTCACGCCCTGGCGGGTGCCGGCGAAATACTCGAACTGTGGACGCCCGCGGCTGAGGATCGCCTGCGTCAGCGCGGCGCCTTCGTAGACGTTCAGAAACGTCTGGTGACTCGGATCGTACGGAAACATCAGCGCCGTGACCCGCAGAATTCCGGGCGCGCCCGACAGCGCATAGCGAATCTCGAATCGCAGCGACTGCCGGTCGGTCAGGATCTCAGGAGGCGAGGACCACACGGGCGTCAGCGTCCGGCCATCGGCGGCCACGGTCAATCGCGGACTGAGAAGCGCCACCATGGCGTCGGCGCGCCGCCGGACGTCGTCTGCTTGCAGAAGATTTTCAGCGGGCGCCACTTTGAGGTCGTTTGCCAGGTCGGCGATATGCGTGACGAGCGTCACGCTGAGCGCGCCCGCCTCGAGCCGTATGTCGAGGTAACTGAACGGTACCGGATGCGCGGCAGCCGTCCTGGGCCAGACGAGCATGGCGATCGCCAACATGCAGGCCGGTCCCGCCGTTTTCATGGCCGCCAATGTTAACGTACGTGTTAATGAACGACGCTGAAGACCTCGGGCCCGGCGCATTTCACCTTGCCGGATACGTGTCCATTGACCGCCAGCGTGCGCTCGTCGAACGCTGCCGCGCGCTGATGGAGGGCGACGTCCCGGCCTACGTGCCGGTTGTCCGCGGCGGCGGCAAAATGCACGTTCGGATGCTGTGCCTCGGCCGCCATTGGAACGGGAAGAGCTACGCGTACGAGCCGACGCGCAGCGATTTCGACGACAAGCCTGTGCCGCCATTGCCGGACGAGTTCCGCGCGCTCGCACGCGAGATGGCGGCTGCCGCGGGCATGGCTCTCGATGCCGATCTCTGCATCATGAATTACTACGAGGGGGATGGACGGATGGGACTTCACCAGGACAAGGACGAGAGCGAGCGCTCGATTGCGGCAGGAGTGCCGGTTGTCTCCATCTCGCTCGGCGACACCGCGCGGTTTCTGTTCGGCGGCAGCAAGCGTCGCGATCCGGTGAAGGCGATGTGGCTCGAATCAGGCGACGGGTTCGTGTTCGGCGGTCCCGCGCGGCTGCGGTATCACGGCATCTCACGCATTCTCCCTGGCACCGCGCCACCCGCGCTCGAAATGGACGGGCGCATCAACCTGACGTTCCGTCAGTACGACGTCTCCTGAAGGCGAGCAGCGTGCTACTGCGGTGTCTGGACTTTGGGGCCGCCGGCGGCGCCGGTGCCGTAGATTTTTCTGCCGTCCCCCGTCGTGATCGTCGCCGAGCCGATGTTCATGGACGTGTCGCTCTTGGCGCGGAGACCGCTGACCGTGACCGGTTCGCCGACCTTGAGGTCTTCCTTTCTCCAGCCCTGGCGGAACAACCCATTCGGCGCCGCGCCTTCGACTCGGTACACCACGGTCCTGCCGTCCGGTTCCTTCACTTCGACCTGTGTGTAGATGTGCGGGTTCATCCACTCCACTTTCTTGATCGTGCCCGTAAACGTGATGGGCTTGTTCTGGTCGAATTCCGCCGTGACCGCGTGGTGCGCGACCACGGGTAACGCTCCGGCGAGCAGAACGGCGCTGACGAAGACCGCGATCGCAGTGCGTGACATCGAAACCTCCTAGTCCTCGTTCTCAGGTATCTTCCAGGGCTTAATCGCGCCGCTGAAGAGATTCTGCAGGTTGTTCTCCTCGCACGAATATTCCATGATCACGTCGGGGTAGTCCTTGATCCGCCAGATGCGGGCGTTCATCCAGTCCTGGGTGAAGGTCTTCGGATCGTGGACGGTAATCGTGTGCTGCATCGTCCGGGAGTCGGTCCGCGTGAAGGTGTTGATCAGCGTCATCTCTTTACTGTGCGGATGCCCGGTCGTATCCAGCCGCGTGTAGCCGTTGAACCCCGTCGTCTCGATGATCAGCGTGTCTCCGTCCCAGCGGCCCGTTGAGACGCCGTTCCACGACCGCGGCAAATCAGCCGGCCATTTCATGCCGTTGGTCGGCACCCAATGGAACCAGGTGTTCTGCTCGAACAGGAATGCCAGGGCATCGGCGTTCTGCATGATCTGAAGGCCGTGCGGCGAATTGATATTGCGCGACATGCCGAAGGGCAGACAGCTCGCTGTGGATTCGCCGTTGGTGACCGGGTCGTACGTCTTCCAGTCCTTCAAGCCCCATTCGGTATATGGAAGGTCGAACGTTCTGACGGCGTTGCCCGTCCGCACCGCGTCGGTCAGCGCTTCGCCTTGCCGCGCGAACGTCAAGGGTTGACGGGTCTTGGGGTCGAGCAGGGCGCCGCGGCCGGCCATGTTCGGAGTGTAGGGATTTTGCCAGTAGCCGCTGAGGTCCGGCTTGCCGTTTGCCAGGCGCGGCGTGAGCCCGGCGGCTGGCTGTGCCGCCCGCTGACCTCCCTGACCGCGCGCCGGAGCCGCGCCTTGCGCGCCGCCTCGGCCGCCAGCGGCCTGTTCGCCCCGCTGGGCGGTCACGGTCGCCAGCGACACCAACGACAGGGCGGTGGACACGGCCGTCGCCACCACGATCGAATTCCATGGAGCTCTCACTGGTGAATCTCCTTCGGGATTACTCATGCCATTCTATTGGCCGGCAGCGGGACGCCGCAAGATGTTCTGTATAATCCGCGGGAGATGAGGTGCACGATGAAACGCAACGGTTTCGGTCTGCTGCTGGTGGCCAGCTTCCTCCTGCTCGTCGCGACCGTACCCGCACGGGCACATCACTCGTTTGCGGCCGTCTTCGACGCGAGTCAACCGGTCACCGTCCAGGGCGTGATTACCGAAGTCCGGCTGGAGAACCCGCATTGCTGGTTTTTCATCAACGTGCGTGACGCGAGCGGCAAGGTGGAGAAGTGGAGTTTCGAGGCCAGCACGCCGACGTCGCTGATCCGGAGCGGCGTGAAGCCGGGGTTCATCAAGGCCGGCGACGAGGTCACCATCAAGGGCTGGCACGCGAGAGATGCGTCACAGAACGCCGGGGCCGCGCGCGAAATCGTCGTGGCCGATGGTCGTGCGTTCGCCGTCGGCCCTGCGGTTGGACCGGGAGGACGATAATGAAGCGCATTGTGATGGCGACGATGACGGCCGCGGCCCTCATCGCGACGATGTTCAGTTCCGCGGCTGCGCAAACCCCAGCCCGCGGAGGAGCCGCTCCAGCAACGACGAGTCCTGGAGGCGCGGTGCTTCGGACGGCGGACGGCCATCCTGATCTGTCTGGAGTCTGGTGGCGCGGCAGCGATATCGGCCTGCGGCCGCTCGCGGCGACTCCTGCTCCGGCCGGGGCGCGCGGACCCGCACCAGCAGCGCGCGGCGCGGCACCGCCGGGGGGAGCGCCGAGACCTCCAACGTTCACCGGTCTGTATCAGCCGTGGGCCGTCGAAAAGAGAAAGACGCTCAGCGACAAGGACGACCCGACGCTTCGCTGCGTGCCGGTGGCGTTCGGCACGTTGAACATCAGCCTCTTCGGCGTTGGCGCGCTCGGACAGATCGTTCAGACACCCACGTTCGTTGTGATGCTCACGGAAACCTTTCACACCTTCAAAATCATCCCCACGGACGGACGCAAACATCGCGACGATGTTCCGCCGGCGTACCGAGGAGATTCGGTGGGCCGTTGGGATGGCGATACGCTCGTCGTCGATTCCACGAACTTCACCGACACGAACTGGATGCAGGCGGAAGGCAACGTGTCGTTCCACTCCGACGCGTTGCACATCGTCGAGCGCTATCGCCGCGTGGACGCGAAGACGCTCGAAATCGAAGCGACCGTCGAGGATCCCAAAGTGCTGACCGGGCCGTGGGCGGTCCCGAAGCAGACGCTGCAGCTCGCGCCGTTCGATCAGATCATGGAAGTGGGTTGTTCGGGGGTCGAGACCGCAGCGCTGATGGACGCCGCCGCGAAGCAGAACTACGGAAAGAAATAGCCAAAGCTAGTCGAGCGAATCGTCCCATGATGACCGCGGGAACCAGGCTTGCGTCTTACGAAATCCAGGCAGTCCTCGGAGTCGGCGGAATGGGCGAGGTGTATCGCGCCACCGACACGAAGCTCAATCGTCCGGTGGCGATCAAGTTTCTCTCCGACGATCTGGCCGACCCGGCCGCCCGCAGACGCTTCCAGCGCGAAGCGCAGATGGCCTCGTCGCTGAACCATCCGCACATCGTCACGGTACATGACATCGGCGAATACGAGGACCGCCAGTATCTGGTCACCGAGCTCGTCGACGGCGGAACGCTGAAAGACTGGGGCAAGGAGCCGCGCTCCTGGCGACAGGTGGTCGAGTTGCTGACAGGGGTTGCCGATGGCCTCGCCGCCGCGCACGCGGCCGGAATTCTGCACCGCGACATCAAGCCGGCCAACATCCTGGTCGCCAGGAATGGCTATGCCAAGCTGGCGGACTTCGGGCTGGCGAAGCTGGCTGAGGACGGCGGGCCGCAACCCGATGTCACGCGTGCGATGACCGAAGGTCACACCCGGCCCGGGATGGTGCTCGGCACCCTCGCGTACATGTCGCCCGAGCAGGCCTCCGGAAAACCGCTGGACGCCCGCAGCGACATTTTCTCCTTCGGCGTCGTCCTGTACGAACGGCTCGCCGGACGGCGACCGTTCGCGGCGGCCACGGATCTGGAACTGCTCCAGACCATCATTCACGGTTCCCCGCAGCCCCTGAGCGATGACGTTCCGCTGGCGCTGCGGATCGTCGTGGAGAAGGCGCTGGACAAGGACCCCGCGGAGCGTTATCAGACCACGCGCGATCTTGTCGTCGACCTGCGCCGCCTCGCCAGGAGGACGGCGGAAGAATCGCGGGGGACATCGGCCGTCGCGGGTGCGGAGGCTCCGCGTCGGCCGCTTTGGCCGTGGGTTGCCGCTGGGATGTTTGTGACTTTGGGAATCGGGGTCGCGGTGGACCGATGGTTGCTGGCCGGGCCGGCCGACACCGGATCGGCCAGTGTCCAGCTCCAACGCATCACAGATTTCGTCGGCATGGAGGAGCACCCGGCCGTTTCGCCTGATGGGAAGACCGTCGCGTTCATTGCTCCAGCCGGCGGACGACGGCAGGTGTGGGTGCGTTTGCTGGCGGGCGGCGCTCCGCTTCAAGTCACGCGCGATGATGCCGACCATGAGCACCCGCGCTGGACGCCTGATTCGAGCTCACTCATCTATTTCTCCGGGGCTGCCAAGGAAGGTGCCCCGGGAACGCTCTGGGAAGTGTCGGCGCTCGGTGGTGCGCCTCGCCGGATCGCGTCGTCAGAAGGCGAGGGAGATATCAGTCATGACGGCCGCCATGTCGCGACGTTCCAGACCGAGAACAACCGAACGGTGCTGGCGATCCTCGAGCGCGACGGTTCAAGGGTTGAACGGGTGAAGCGATTGCCCGCCCTTGCCGAGTTCCTCAGCCCGCGCTGGTCGCCGGACGACCGTCGGATCGCATTTGTGGGCGCCATCGAGATCGCCTTCAACAGAGCCGTCTACGTGATGGACGCTGGGGATGGCGAGCCGAAGGAGGTGGCGAGGGCTCCGAGAATTCAGGGGCTCGCCTGGCTGCCTGACAGTTCGGGTCTCGTGTACGCATCCTCGGCGGGAAGCACTATGGCGTATCCGCCGATCCTCAACCTGCGAACCGTCTCGACAGTCGGAGGCCCTGATCGCCAGCTCACGTTCGGGGACGTCTCGTATGTCGAGCCGGACATCGCCGCGGCCGGCAAGCTGTTCGCCAGCCGGGTCCGAATG
>JBGPKK010000029.1:0-38851 GCA_041485905.1 Vicinamibacteria bacterium | reverse complement strand
GGCGAGCGTCGCCGGGTCGAACCCGGTCACGACCCGCGTCACCTCGTCAAGCTCGAGCAGCTTGGAGCCTTCTGGAATGAGCAGCCGGATCGCGAGCTGGATCGATGGCACATGGTCGACAAGATCCAGCCTGGCGATCGTGTCGAGCAGATCGCAGTAGCCCTCGAGCGTCAGCCACGGATGAAACGCGACGAAGGTCGGCACGAGCGTCAGGCCGACCGTGCGGCAGAGGGCGGCGGCTTCGATGAAGTCGCTTCTCGTGTGCCCCTTCTGCAGGCAGGCCAGCGCGTGGTCGTCGATCGACTCCACGGCGCTGGTGACGAACAGGCACCCGCTGTCGCCGAGCCGCGGCAGCAAATCCCGATACTGCAGCAGATGCTCGATCTTGACCGTCACGTCGTAGGTCACGCGGGGGTACGCCGCGTGCAGCCCGTCGACGATGCGCATCGCGTGGGTCGGCCCGTTGAAAAAATCAGGATCGCCAAACGTGATGTGCTGGGCGCCGGCAGCGACCTGAGCGGCGACGTCGGCAAGCACGACGTCAGGCTGAACGATGCGGAACTGCCCTTCGTACACGGGAACGATTGGACAATGGCGGCACATGTGTTTGCATCCGCGGCTGGCCTCGGTCGAGCCGACCATCCGGTGGGTGCCATCGGGCATGTGCAGGGTGGCATACCGATCCAAAGGCGGCAGCCCGCCGCGATCCGGCACAAGAAAATGAATGCGCGGGATCGTTTTGCCGGACCCAAGAGGGTCCGGCTTACTCTCTGAACGTACGTAGGGCGGACCCTTCGGGTCCGCCGCGATCTCGTCCGCGATCGCCGTCAGCTCTTCCTCAAACTCGCCGCCCAGCACCTCGTCCACGCCGATCGATCGCAGCCACGCCGAGTTGAGCGGCGCGTACAAACCGTACGCGCAGATGCGCGCTGACGGCACGAGCCGGCGAACCCTCGCGATCACGGGCCCGGCCAGGCGCGTGGCCGTGTGCATCGGCAGGTGAAACCCGACGATCGCCGCGGTCTCAATGATGCCGCCGTCGGGCATCCCCTGTTTGGTCAGATCGACGCACGTCACGTCCCACCCCGATCGCCGGAGCCACGCGGCGGGCGACGCGAGGCCGAACGGCTGGCGGCCCAATTCGTAGGTGCTAATCAGAACGGCATGCATAAGGTTCAGGGTTCCTGGATCTTTAGTGTATCCTGCCGCCAATGGCCGTTCCTGCCGCTCGAGCGGAGAGTCTTGCGACCGATCGCGGATTCTTCGGCCACCCGCGCGGCCTTTCCACACTCTTCTTCACGGAGATGTGGGAGCGCTTCAGCTACTACGGGATGCGCGCGCTCCTCATTCTCTTCATGACGGCGGCGCCTGCGAGCGGCGGTCTCGGCTTCGACGCCGTGACCGCTGGCGCGATTTACGGGCTGTACACCGCGATGGTGTACATGTTCACCCTGCCCGGCGGCTGGATCGCCGACCGCGTCATGGGCCCGCAGCGGGCCGTACTGCTCGGCGGCATGCTGATCGCGTCCGGCCACTTTAGCATGGCGGTGCCGACGCTCACGACCTTCTACCTCGGCCTCGCGCTCATCGTGATTGGCACCGGGCTGCTCAAAGGCAACGTCAGCGTCATCGTCGGTCGTCTGTACAAACATGACGATGCGAGGCGCGATGCGGGATTCTCGATCTTCTACATGGGCATCAACACCGGTGCCTTCATCGCACCGCTTGTGTGCGGCTATCTCGGACAACGTGTCGGCTGGCACGTCGGATTCGCTGCGGCCGGCGTCGGCATGGTGCTCGGCCTCGTGCAATACGCCCTCGGTCGCAAGTATCTGGGCGACGCCGGTCTGTATCCCGCCGATCCCGGCTCGCCCGAAGCGCTCGCGCGGCAGAAAAACCAGGCCACATTGTGGATTGGTGCCGGCGCAGCGCTGCTGATTCTGTTCGGCCTCGGCGCGTACACCGGCGTCATTCCCGTGACGGCCAGACAGATTGCGGATGCCGCGGGTTACGTGCTGCTCGTCTTGTCCGTGGGCTTCTTCGGATGGGTCTTTCTCTCGGGCGGATGGACGCGGACCGAGCGCAATCATCTGATCGTGATTGGCGTGCTCTTCCTCGGATATGCGCTCTTCTCGGCCGTGTTCGAACAGGCCGGTTCGACGCTGAACCTGTTCGCCGATCGCAATACCCAGAACTCGGTGTGGGGCTGGAGCTTTCCGAGCAGCTGGTATCAGTCCGCCAACCCACTCTTCGTG
Organism: Vicinamibacteria bacterium; assembly: GCA_041485905.1. Classification (GTDB taxonomy): domain Bacteria; phylum Acidobacteriota; class Vicinamibacteria; order Vicinamibacterales; family CAVVIG01; genus JAHFUI01. The sequence continues at coordinate 36,596 of JBGPKK010000029.1, read as the reverse complement.
ATCGCATTCGCACCGCTCTTTGCGTGGCTGTGGATCCGCCTTGCCAGGCGGGGCAAGGAGCCAGGTTCCGCCGCGAAGTTCGCTGCCGGCCTCCTGCTGGTCGGCCTTGGTTTCGCGGTGCTTATCCCGCCGGCCCGGATGTCGCAGGCAGGAACCCTCGTGAGCCCCGGATGGCTGATCGTGACGTATCTGCTCCACACGTGGGGGGAGCTCTCGCTGAGCCCCGTGGGCTTGAGCGCCATGACCAGGCTCGCCCCGGTGCGCATCGGCGGGCTCGTCATGGGCGTGTGGTTCCTGGGCACATCGGTCGGCAACTACATCGGCGGCCGCGTCGCCGGTTTTTACGAGACGATGTCGCTGCCAAACCTCTTCGGCGCAGTCGCGGCGTTCGCGATTGTCGCGGGAGTACTGATGCTCATCTTCTCGCGTCCCTTGAACGCCCTGAGCCGGGACGCCGCGTAGCCCGATGGCCCTCGAGGAATATCGCCGCAAGCGCGACTTCACCAAGACGCCTGAGCCGGCGCCGAAAGTCGCGAAAAAGAAATCGCGCCAACTGTTCTTTTGCGTGCAGAAGCACCTGGCCAGCCATCTGCACTACGACCTCCGGCTCGAACACAACGGCGTGCTGCTGTCCTGGGCGGTTCCCAAGGGTCCGTCGCTCGACCCGAAAACCAAGCGCCTGGCGATGCACGTCGAGGATCATCCGTTCTCGTACGGCGAGTTCGAAGGCGTCATCCCCGAAGGCTACGGCGCCGGCATCGTCATGCTGTGGGATCGCGGCACGTGGACACCGCAGGTGGACGCTGTCGACGCGGCGTTGAAGAAGGGCGACCTCAAGTTCACACTCGACGGGTACAAGCTGAAAGGATCGTGGGTGCTCGTTCGCACCGGCGGGCGATATCCTGGAGGCAGCGGCGAGGGCAGCTGGCTGCTGATCAAGCACCGCGATGAATGGGCGGGCGATGTCGACATCACGGAATTCGCACCGCGCAGCGTGAAAAGCGACGGCGATTTCGAAGACATCCTGGCCGAAGACACGCCCGCCATCTGGCGGTCGAACAGGCCGGCCAAAGGCGGCGAGGCCCCCGCGATGCTCGCCACGATCATCGAGCGCGCGGCCAGGCTCAAAGCGAAGCGCCAAGAGCCTCACAAAGAATCGGCGAAGCCACGGCGAAAAACCGCCGGCACAAGAACACGACGATAGCCGCTCGCCGACTCACGCATCAACCAAGAGCCGCCGCGACACCACACTCCAGACCGCGTACGCCAGGCGCAATCGATCGTGCCGTGCGATGTTGCTCGTCCAGAATTCTCCGCCGACCAGCTCGCAGTGCTCCGGCAGGTCTCCCAGGGCCAGGGGTTCCTTGTGCTCGAGCGCGTAGCGGGCGAGCACCCGCGGCGACGGCCATTTCAGATTGGCGATCACCACGTCGACCGGGCGCCGGATGGCTTCCTCGATGCGCGCCACGGCATCCGCCGCGGTGAACCCGGCCATCCCGCGCCCTTCGGTCAGCAGATTCGAGATGAGGATGATCGGGCCTTTCATCTCAGCGAGCGCCTCGGCGACGCCGCGTACGAGAAAGATCGGCATGAGACTCGTGTAGAAGCTCCCGGGGCCGACGATCACCGCGTCGAATTCCGTGACCGCCGTGGCAACGGCCGGATGAATCGACACGGGCGGCTCCAACCAGGTGCGGCGCACGAACCGCCCAGACGACTGCCCCGCGTCGACTTCGACCTCGCCGCGCGTCATCGAGCCGTCGCCGTACTCCGCGCAGACTGACGCCTGCTCCACGCTGACGGGCCACACGCGTCCCTGACAGCCGAGCAGCACGCGCAACGCGTCGATCGCTTCGAGAAAATTGCCGCTGTAACGCTGCATCATCGACAGCAGCAGGTTGCCGCCGGTGTGCCCGCCGAGCCGCGCGTGCTCGAGGGCCGGAAGTCGCGCAAGCAGCACGCGGCGCGCTTCGCGCGTGTTGCGGGCGAGGGCGAGCGCGCATTTCAGGATGTCGCCCGGGGGCAGCACGCCGAGCTCGTCGCGCAATTGTCCCGAGCTGCCGCCGCTGTCGAACATCGTGACGACCGCGTTGACCCTGAGCCAGGGGTTGTTCTTGAGGCCGCCGAGCAGGCTCGGAAGTCCAGTGCCGCCGCCGAAGCAGCCGACGTTCACATGACGCAGACGCACGCCCCATTCTAGTCTGGCTACAATAAGCGTCATGACAGAGGTTTTCGATCGCGTGTCGATGTTGGAGCGTGAGCTTCGCGAGATTTTCGGCGCTCGCCTGCAATCGGTCGTTGCGTACGGGGCGTACGGGGCGTACGGGCTCCAGCCGCCGGCGACGTCCGCACACGGCCCGCACGGCGCTCACGCGGACAGCCCGCGCGCACAGACGATGGCGATTGTGGAGACGCTGACCGAGGAGGATCTCAAGGTCTGCGCTGAGCGTGTCGCCAGGTGGCACGACGGCGGTCTCGCGACGCCGCTGCTGCTGGCGGCCCACGAGTTCGAGCGATCGCTCGACGCGTTTCCGCTGGAATTCGGCGCGATCCTGTCGGACCACGTCGTCGTCGCCGGGACCAACCCGTTCGAGGGGCTGCGCGTCGATCCGGCCGACCTCCGCCGCGCCTGCGAAGTGCAGGCCCGAAGCCAGCTCCTGCATCTGCGCGAAGGCTTTCTCGAAACCCGAGGGCGCGCCGACGCGCTCGCCGTGCTCATCGTCCGATCGGCCGCGCCGTTTGCGGGGCTGCTGACGAGTGTGGCGCGACTGCAGGGCGCCGCCGCCACCGACACCGCCGCTGCCGGCCGACACGCGGAGCGTGCGCTCGAATTGCCGCCCGGCGTCGTGACCGATGTGGTGAAGCTCGCTCACGTTGCCGAGATCTCCTCGGCAGAAGCCACCCGGATCTTTCCTGCGTACCTCGACGCGGCAGAACGGCTGGTGAAGTACCTGGACGGCTGGAGCGCGCGGTGATCCCTCTGTGTAGGGTGACCCCTCTGTGTAGGGCACGCCCTTCAGGGCGTGGCGTCGACGTCGTTCGGCTTCGGCACCCTCTGAAGGCCCTGCCCTCCTACCTGTTGGTGCTGGTCTGTGCTGTCGCCACGCTCGCCGCTCAGCCCCGCGACGCAGATCTTCCCGAGCTGACCCAACCGGTGAACGACTTCGCTCGCGTGATCGATCAAGAGAACGCGGCGGAAATCGACCGGATGATCGGCGCGCTGAAAGCGGCAACGGGCGACGTGGTCGTCGTGGCGACCGTGCAGACGATCGAGCCGTCCGCGGACATCCGCGATTACGCGAACAAGCTGTTCGGAAACCATGGACGCGGCATCGGCGAGAAAGGCACCAACAACGGCCTCCTCATCCTGCTCGCCGTGAAGGAGCGCAAGGTCTGGATCGAAGTCGGCTATCAGCTCGAGCAGTGGATCACCGACGGTTTTTCCGGTGAGACCAGCCGTCTGTACATGGTCCCGGCATTTCGCGAAGGCCGGTACGGAGACGGCCTGCGGATCGGCGCCGAGCGAATCATCGGTCGCATCGCGCAGGGACGCAACGTCAGGCTCACCGGCGTTCGTGCGCCGCGCGAGGAACAACCACCCTCGGGCAGCCTGCCGTGGGGACCCACCGTCTTTATTCTGATCTTCGTGGCGGTCCTCATCATCAGCCGGACGCGGCAGCGCCCGGGCCCTGGCGTCAGAGGCTGGGGCCGAAGCGGATGGAGCGGATGGTCGAGCGGTGTCGGTCCATTCGGCGGCGGCTGGGGTGGTGGGGGCGGCGGAGGCGGCGGGTTCGGCGGCGGCTTTGGCGGATTTGGCGGCGGCTCGAGCGGAGGCGGTGGCGGCGGCGGCAGTTGGTAGGGCGGCTTCGGCTGTTACACTGGCGGGTGAGGACTATTCCGATGATGACGACACGCAGACCGATGATCCGGCTCGTGGTGCTCGCGTTGGCGGCGCTTCCGCTGACGGGCTGCTCCTATAATAAATTCGTCGGCCAGGAAGAAGCGATCAAGGCGCAGTGGGCGCAGGTGGAAAATCAGCTTCAGCGGCGCAACGATCTGATCCCCAATCTTGTCGAGACCGTGAAGGGCTACGCCGCCCACGAAGAGGGCGTCTACAAAGACATCGCCGAGTCGCGGTCCAGGCTGCTGGCCGCGAAATCGCCTGAAGAGACGATTCAGGCCGCGAATCAGCAGACGACCGCGCTCGGACGGCTGCTGGCGATCGTGGAAAACTATCCGCAGCTGCGCGCCAACGAGCAGTTCAATCGTCTGATGGACGAGCTGTCAGGCACCGAAAACCGCATCGCGGTGGAGCGCATGCGCTACAACGAGCGCATTCAGGAATACAACACCGCGCGGCGCCAGTTTCCGGCGAATCTCACCGCGAAAATGTTCGGGTTCAAAGAATATCCGTTCTTCCAGGCACCGCCTGAAGCGAAGCAGGTCCCGAAGGTCAACTTCAGACCGACGTAGGTCCCGTGGACATTCCACTCCCCTGGGAGCGGCTGCTCTGGAGCGGCCGTCCAGCCTTCGCGCCGCTGACGCGCGACCGGTACGCGCTCACCGATTTCAGGCTCGTCCGCCTGACACCCGCCGACGTCCACGAGCTGCTGCTCGAGGACATCGGCGACATTCATCGTACCGAGTCGCGCCTCGATCGGTTCGTCGGCACCTCGACGATCATCGTGCAGCCGCGCGACGTCCGCCGGCCGCCGTTGCTGCTGCGACGCGTTCGGCGCGGACCGCAGCTTGCCGCGCTGCTCGAATGGATGTCTGACGACTCCAGCGATCGGCGATCCGTCTTCGACGCAAAATCTGTCGAGGCCGCCATGGCCTGGAGTCCGCAGCAGACGCCGAGCGGATACCGGGAAGGGCTGGCCGGCCTCGCGGCGGTCATCGTGGCGGTCTTCGGAATCGTCATCGGGCTGCACGGGAAGACGCCGGCTTCGCCTTCCTATGCGCCGGACGATCCGCTGTCTCCGAACGGTCACAAGCGTGGTCGCGCCGAGATCGTCCGCTACATGCAAGAAGAGATCATGCCGTGGGCGCGCGCGACGCTCGGTCCCATCAAAGGCGGCAGCCAGCGCGTCACGTGCGAGACGTGTCACGGGCGCAACCCCGATGCGCGCGACTGGCGCATGCCGGCCGTCGCCGCGCTCCCGAAGCCCGACGTGAGAGGCGCCGGCTGGGAACAGTACGGCGGACCGATGGACGCGCAGATGCGCAACGCGATCTACGGCTATCAGGCGGAATCCGACAAGCAGGCCAAGGCCGCCTACATGCGCGAGATGGTCATGCCCGGCATGGCGCGTCTGCTCCATCGTCCGGCGTACGACTTCACCCGGCCGTACGCCTACAACCGCTCACGTGAGGCGTTCGGCTGCTATCACTGCCATCGCGTGAATTGAGCTCGCAGACTATAATTCGCCAGGCAAGGAGGTTGAGACGATGGGCAGAATCAATGTCGGTCGCGTGATCCTCGGTGGTCTGCTGGCGGGCCTGGTCGTTAACATCAGCGAAACCGTCCTGAATCTGGTCGTGGTGGCGCAACCGATGGAAGATGCGCTCCGGGCGCGCAACCTGCCCCCTCTGGGCGGCAGCGCCATCGCAGGATTCGTCGTCTTCACGTTCCTGGTGGGCATCATGACCGTGTGGCTCTACGCGGCGATCCGGCCGCGCTTCGGCCCTGGCGTCCAGACGGCGGTCATCGCCGGGCTCGTGGTGTGGTTCTTCGCGTACCTGTACGGCGCCGTGGCGATCGGGCTCATGGGACTGTTCCCCGCCAAGGTGCTGACGGTATCGACGCTGTGGGGCCTTCCCGAGATCGTGATCGCGTCGATTGCCGGCGCGTGGGCGTACACGGAAATTTGAGCGGTTCGGCTTCTCCGGACACCATCCCGATGGCGCTCAAAGACGGCCTGCTCGCGGAATACGACCACGAGATCGCCACGACGAGGAAGTTGCTCGAGCGGCTGCCGGACAACAAGCTGACGTGGAAGCCGCACGAGAAATCCATGTCGCTCGGCGGGCTGGCCACGCATCTCGGGAACATCCCCAATTGGGGCGCCCGGATCCTCAACGAGTCGTTTTTCGATCTCGGCGACGCGCCACCGAATGTCGACGCGAGGACGTCCCGCGCCGACATTCTGTCGTTGTTCGACGACTCGACGAAACGAACGCGCGCCGCGATGGACAAAACCGACCCCGAGTACGTGTCGGCGTGGTCGCTCAAACGGGGCGGACAGGAGATGTTCTCGATGCCGCGGCTCGCCGCGTTTCGTACCTTCGTGCTCTACCATCTCGTGCACCACCGCGGTCAGCTCAGCGTCTACCTGCGCCTGAACGACATTCCGGTGCCGGCCATTTACGGCCCCACTGCGGATGAAAGCTAGCCTCGGGTGACCGATCCGTTCGACGCGCGCCCGTCTCTCCGGAGCGGGCACCGAATGACGATGTTCGGCTGGGCCAACCCGCGCTACTTTCCCCGTCTCCCGCAGCCGACCGTCCGTTACTTCGACGTCGACCAGGATGCGCGGGTCCTCGCGCACTGCCACTGGCAGCCGACGCCGTGGGAGCACGCCACGATCGTGGTCCTGCACGGCCTCAACGGATCGAGCGATGCGCACTATATGCGGGGCATTGCGACGAAGGCCTTCGCCCGCGGCATGAACGTCGTCCGGCTGAACCAGCGCAATTGCGGCAACACCGAGCACCTGTCGGCCGGCCTCTTTCACTCTGGCCTGACGTCGGACGTCCGCCATGTGGTCGAGGAACTGATTGCGATCGACGGATTGGCGGCCATCGGCGTGGCCGGCTATTCGCTGGGCGGCAACCTGGCGCTGAAGCTGGCCGGCGAGTACGCGGACGCTCCCCCGCCGCCGCTCAAGGCGGTGTGCGCGGTCTCGCCCATCATCGAGATCGGTGAATGCGTCCGCGCGCTCGAACAACCGGCGAATTTTCTCTATCAGTGGAACTTCGTTCGGGATCTCAAGAGAAGGATGCGCCGGAAGGATCGCTTCCGGCCGGGTCTATTCGACCTGACCAAGCTCGGTCGGATTCGGACGGTGCGCGACTTCGACGAGGCGTATACGGCGCCATATTTCGGGTTCGCCGATGCGGAGGATTACTACCATCGCGCCAGCGCGATGCGCGTGATCGATCGCGTCCACGTCCCGGCCCTGATCATCGCGGCTGAAGACGATCCGTTCGTGCCGTCCCAGCCGTTTCACGATCCCAGGGTCACCGACAACCCATCCATCACGGTCTGCGCCTGCGCGCACGGGGGGCACTGCGGGTTTGTCGGATCGGCATCAGCAGAAGACGATGGGTACTGGGCGGAGGGTCAGGTCGTGGAGTTCATTGAGTCGTGGGCGCGCTCATCGCCGGGGCTCGGCGACGCGTCTGCCGCCGCTGCGCACGTATAGTCCCGGTGCGATGTCGCTCGGTCCCGGCGATCGTTTGGGTGCGTATCAGATTCTAGCGCCGATCGGGGCCGGGGCCATGGGAGAGGTCTACAGCGCCTGCGACGATCGCCTCCAACGGGACGTCGCCATCAAGGTGCTTCCGCCGTCGCTTTCGGCGGATCCCGATCGCCTGCGGCGGTTCGAGCAGGAAGCGCAGGCGGCCGGGCGCCTGAACCATCCCAACATCCTCGCCATCTACGACATCGGCACCCACGAGGGCGCGCCGTTCATCGTCTCTGAGCTGCTGGAAGGCGAAACGCTGCAAAGCCGTCGCGCGGCCGGACGGCTGCCGGCGCCCACCACGATCGACTTCTCGATGCAGCTCGCGCTGGGACTCGCCGCGGCGCATGACAAGGGGATTACGCATGATCTACAAGTCGTCCCCGAAGCCGCTGCCGCAGATCGCACGCGAGCTGAACGTCGACACCGTGGTGGAAGGCTCGGTCGGTGGGTTTACTACCTCGCGGGCCAGTACGACCGCATCATTGAGGTGTGCCGGAAGGCCGTCGACCTCGACCCGAATTACTGGCCAGCGCATGCGGAATTGGGCCTCGGGTACGAAAAAGTCGGCCGATTCGCGGACGCCGTGGCGTCGCTGCAGAGAGCCAGGCAGCTTGATAACAGCCCGACCATCCTCGAGATGCTGGGCGGCGCGTATGCGGCGTGGGGCAAGAAAGAGGAAGCGCGAAAGGTCCTCGCGGAGTTGGCCGAGCAGGCCGCGCAACACTATGTCTGTCCGTACGAGGTGGCAACCGTTCACGCGGGTCTCGGAGACAGGAAAGCGACTCTGGAGTGGCTGGAAAAGGGCTATCAGGAGCGGGCGGACTGCATGCCGTGGGTCCGCTCGGACCCGAAGCTCAATTCACTTCGCGGGGATCCGCAGTTCGAGGATCTGTTGCGGCGCATGGGGCTTCCACGCTAACGCGCTTTACTTTTGCCTTTTGCCTTCGACCTTTTGCCTTTCGAGTATCTCGATGAGCATCCGCGCCAACTCAGGCCCCTTCCCCTCCTCTTCGTGCTTGAAGTACACGAACACATCGCGGCACCCGCTCGCTTCGCGCGCGATGGTGTCGGCCCAGCGTGCAATGTCGTCGGTCGTGTAGCCCTCGTCGCGGAGCCGGAAGTACGCGTAGTCGGCGGTGATCCGGACCGGCGTCGACATCTTCTCGCTGTCAGCCACGCACAGCGCGAGATTGCGCGCCGACAGCCGTTCGAAGATCTCATCGTCGAGCCATGACGGATGCCGGAACTCGAAAGCGGCGCACACCTTCGGCGGCAGCTCCTCGAGAAATGCGTCGAACACTGGGAGATCCTTCTTCGCGTTCGGCGGGAGCTGGAACAACAGCGCCCCCAGCTTGTCGCCGAGCGTGCCCGCCACGCCGCAAAAGTTCTTCACGAGATCGCCGCACTGTTTCAGCCGGCTGTCGTGGGTGATCCGCCGAGGGGCCTTCAGCGTGAGCTTGTAGGGCGACGGCGTCTGCGCCGCCCAGCCGGCGACCAGCTTCTCGTTCGGCATGCGGTAGAACGTGTAGTTGATCTCGACGGTTGGAAAACGCGCGGCGTAGTAGGGCAGCATCTTCGCCGCGGGAAGATCCGCGGGATAAAAGCTCCCCTTCCATTCCGGGTAGTTGTAGCCGGACGTGCCAACCCAGATCATGAGATTTCAGATTGTAGATTGAAGATTGAAGATTGCCGAGAGCTTTCCGAGAGAACAAGCGCGACCAGGTAAAGATAAACAGACCGGTCGCAGCTGGAGAGCCCCTCACCCTTAGGCTCACCAGACTTTCATTCTTGTTCTCGCCCGCTGCAATTAATCTGAGATCTTCAATCTTAAATCTCCAATCTCACCCGTGTACACTATCCCTATGCGCGCATGTGTTGTGCTCGGTCTGTGCCTCGCGGTGTTCGGAACCTCTTGCGGCAGGAAATCGGACCAGCGCGAGTACACGCTCCAGGGGCAGGTCCTCGCCGTCACGCCGAACCATCAACAGGCCACGATCAACCAAGAGGAAATCAAGGGCTTCATGGGGGCCATGACGATGCCCTATAACGTTCACGATCCGAAACAGCTCGACGGCATCGCGCCAGGTGACCTGGTCAACGCAAAACTGATCGTCCTGTCAAACGACGCGTACCTCACCGACGTCAAGAAGGTCGGCCAGGCGCCGGTGCCCATCCCGGCTCCCGAAGCGCCCGCGCCGTCGGCGGCGTCGGGATTCGAACTGCTGAAGCCGGGCGAGACCGTCCCGGACACCCCGTTCGTCGATCAGGACAACAAGAAGCGCACGTTCCGTTCGTTCAACGGATCGACGGTCCTCCTCACCTTCATCTACACGCGATGCCCGATGCCGACGTTCTGTCCTCTGATGGATCAGCACTTCGCCGCGATCCAGAAGAGACTGAAGGATGACCCCGTGATGAACGGACGAGTGCACCTGGTCAGTGTGAGCTTCGATCCAGTGGTCGACAGGCCGCCGGTGCTGAAGGCGCATGCGCAGAAGCTCGGCGCGGATCTGAAGACGTGGACGTTTCTGACCGGCGACCGCGACGAGATCGATCGGTTCGCGGCCCGCTTCGGCGTCTCAGTCGCGCGGGCGCCCAACGATCAGCGCGACATCACCCATACGCTCCGGACGGCCATCGTCGACGCCGGCGGCAAGCTGGTGAAGATCTACATCGGCAATGAGTGGACGCCGGAGCAGGCGCTCGCCGACCTCAAGCCAGTTGTCACCGGGAACTAAGAACGACGGACTCAATAGGGTCCGCCCTACGTACGAAGACCGGGCCCGCCCCACGTACGCAGGCCGGACCTTATCAGATCCGGCATTCACTCCGCGGGAGCGACGCCTGATCGCGAACCTTCGTACGCCGCTCGCGGTTCAGCGGTTTCTCAACCGCCTTCCCTACAACAACGAGCCTGGAGGGCGCGCGACGCTCCGCAGCCTTCGTGGCGTCGTCCGGCACGGCTGCGCGCATTGCCTCGAGGCGGCGCTCTTCGCAGCGGTCGTGCTCGAGCAGCACGGCTACCCGCCGCTGGTCCTCAGCTTCGAATCTATCGACGCGCTCGATCATGTGATCTTCGTCTATCGCCGCAACAACCTCTGGGGATCGGTGGCGCGCTCGCGCGATCCAGGGCTGCACGGCCGCAGGCCGGTGTTCGCCACCGCCCGCGCGCTCGCACAGAGCTACGCCGATCCCTACATCGATTTCACGGGACGCGTCACCGGCTACGCCGTCGTGGATCTGCACGTGATGGGCCGCTACGACTGGCGGGTGGCGGACACCAATGTCTGGAAGGTGGAACGGATGCTTCTCGACTATCCGCACGTCCCGATCGCGTCATCCGATCGGCGCGCGGAGCGTCTACGGGCGCGCTACCGCCGGTTCCGGGCTGCCTTCGGTCGGAAGCCGCTGTACTACCGCGGACGCGAGCGGTGGACCGAGCTGCCGCCTGAGTTTCTAGTCTGAAGTCTGCAGTCTGCAATCTCAATCCAGATCAAAGTCCCGGGTCGGCTTCGTGATCGGCTCGGTGCGCGCCTGCTTGAGCGCCTCTTCGAAGCGCCGCGACAACGCGTCGCCGCGTGTTTTTTCCGACTCGACCGACTGCTGAAACACCGCCTCGCGCCGCGCGGCTTCGTCGGCCAGGATGCGCTGCGCGTTGTCGAGCTCCGGCTTGTTCCCCCGTTCGGGCTCCTTGTGGCCGACGACCCGCCCGAGGTTGGTGTCGATGACGAGGACCGCCTGACAACACGGGCAGGTCACTTCGAGCTCCGATTTGAGCCGCGCCATTATTTCCCCCCCCCCAGCGCGCCGGCGAGGCCGCTCTCCTGGAACCGCTTCGTCAACTCCAGCGGCTTGCCGTCGGGCAGCTTCGCCGTCAGCCGCAGATCATGAATCTGCGCGCGATGGAAGTCGAACCGCTGACCGTAGCCAGCGATGAAGACGTCGAGGGGCGCCTGCAGCCTGCCGCCCGCTGGAATCGACGAGGCCGTGATGCGGTAGTACGTGTTGAGCCAGATCTCCACGTTCTTCCACTCACTCGACGTGCGGTTGTCCACGGTCAGGATGTTGCCGTCAAGGGTCAACGGCTCGCGCGGCGGTCCCGAATGGCACGCCACCAAGACGCTCACCCATGCGATCGCCATCGCCCGCCGCAGCCACGCCTTCATCGATAGGAATTATCATACCCGCAGTGACCTCGAACACCCGTAAGCTGCGCATCGTCACCTACAACATCCATCGCTGCCGCGGGCTCGACGGCCGGACGCGGCCGGAGCGCATCGCGGCAGTGCTCCGTGCGATCGATGCCGACGTGGTGGCGCTGCAGGAAGTCATCGGGCCGGGCGCAACATCCGGCGGCCACGCGGAAGAACTGGGCGCCGCGCTCGGGATGGGATGGGTCATGGCGTCCACCCGACTGCTTCGCGGTCATCAGTTCGGGAACGTCGTGCTGAGCCGCTACCCCATCCTTCAACACTCGGATCAGGATCTCTCGTGGAAATCGTGCGAGCCCCGCCGGGTGCAACGGGTGGACGTGTCGGTCGACGGCTGCACGCTGCACCTGTACAACGTGCACCTGGGAACGGCGATCCTCGAGCGCCGGCATCAAGCCAGGCGGCTCGCGACCTTCGTCGCGGATCATCACGTGAGCGGGCCGAAACTCGTCCTCGGCGATTTCAATGAATGGATGCAGGGGCTGACGACGAAGCTGCTCAGCATAAGCTCAATAGCGTGGACTTACGCCAGTATCTGACACGGCGGCGAACCTACCCCGGGCTGTTTCCTATCCTGCATCTCGACCACATCTACTACGCCGGCCGCGTCGAGATCCTCGACGTCTCGCTGCCGCGCACCCGTCTCGCACTGGTCGCCTCAGATCATCTGCCGCTCGTGGCCGACATGCGAATCGGGTAGCGGGCAGGCCGTCTCACCGCAGAGGTCGCCGAGTCAGTAATCTCTTCGCCTCGGCGTCCTCGGCGGTCAGGGATCTCTGGCTACAGCTGCTCGGCGTCCTGCGCGAGATCCAGGGCGAGCGGGATGGCGTGAACGACGCTCGGCACGATCTGGGCGGCGCGCGTGGTTCTGACGGCGTGCGCTTCGTCGTAAATGCGCTGCGGGACCTGCTGGACGTCCCAGACGAGGCCGACGGCCGCCATCGCGCGGATCACATACCAGGTCGGATCGAACTCCCACCAATAGAAGCCGTTGCGCGCGGCGCGCTGGTACCGGTGATGGTTGTTGTGCCAGCCCTCGCCGGCGGCGAAGACCGCCGTGAACGCATTGTTGCGCGAGGCGTCGTGCGTCTCGAACCGGCGCGAGCCAAACATGTGATTGATCGTGTTGATGGCAAACGTCGCGTGCGCGAGCGTGACCGTCGGCACGCAGAACCCCCACACGACCCAGGGAAGGCCGCCCACAAGATATAGCGCGACCGCCAGCAGCGCCGGCGGCACGAAATGGAACCGATCGAGCCACGCCAGCTCGACGTCCTGCGAGAAATCCCGGATGACCGGGTTGCTCGCCGGCAGCCGATCGTGACGGGTGTCGTTGAGAAACCACCCGATGTGCGCGTAGTAGAAACCGCTGATCGATGGACTGTGCGGATCGCCGTCGCGATCCGCGTACCGGTGATGGTTGACGTGATGCCCGGCCCACCAGAGCGGTCCCTTCTGCATCGCCGCCGTGCCGATGAACGACCACACGAACCGCGCCACGCGGTTCATCTTGAACGCGCGATGGGCGAGATACCGGTGGAAAATCAGCGTCAGGCCGATCGCGCGCAGGAAATGGGACGCGGCCCACAGGCCCAGATACGCCCAGCGAAACGGCACGGCGAACGCGAGGACCGCGCTCACCTGAACCAGCCAGAACACGAGAATTTGTATGGCGTTAGGCAACAACGTCAAATCTCCCTGAGGGCGCGCGCTACCGGAATACGGGCGGCGCGGAGGGCCGGCAGCAGGCCTCCAGCCGCACCCATCAGCGCGGCGAAGGCGAGGCCTTCGACGAGCAGCAAGGGCGTGATGCGGAATTTGAATGCGACTTCGCTGAAGCTGGAAAAATTCGTCGTGCCGGTCGAGAGGCCGTGCACCGGCAGCGCCAGCGCGCAGCCGATGACTCCGCCGGCGATAGCGAGCATGGTGGACTCGGCGATGAACGCCGTCACGATCCGCGATCGCGAGAAACCGAGTGCCCGCAGCGTGCCGATCTCGCGCGTGCGATATGCGACCGCGGCGTACATCGTGTTCATCGCGCCGAAGACGGCGCCAATCGCCAGGATCAGCGTCACGAACGACCCGAAGACACGGATGAGGGTCGTCATCGCGACCGACTGCGCGAAGTAATAGTCCCGCTCACGCTGCGGTTGGAGATAGAGGCGCGGGTCGCCCTCGACGGCGGCCTTGAACGAATCGAACGTCGTCGGATCAACGAGCTTGACGGTGATCGACTGATAGCCGCCGCGCTGGAATGCCGGCGCCATCAGATCGATATCGCCCCAAATCTCGGATTCAAACGAGGCATCGTCGGCGGTGAAGATGCCGACCACTTTCCACGTGGTAGATCCGAATTTCACATCGCTGCCAAGCGTCAGCCCCTTGAACCGATTGACAGCCAGCCTGCCGACGTTAATCTCGCGCGACCCCGGCGTGAACCGCCGCCCTTCGACCACCTTCAACGTGTCGCGTATCTCGAATGCCCGCGATCCGACGCCGCGAACCTGAACATTGGCGGGCTGATTGTCCGTCAGGCGCGGCAGAGCGATGGCGACGACGAGCTCCGGAGAAGCCAGCGGCCGGCCGTCTGCGGTGCGCGCCACCTGGGGAAGGCTTTCGATCAGCGGCACGTCGGCCCTCGCCACGCCACTGAGGCTTTCCGCATTGGCGCCCTTGCGCAACACGATGGCGTTCTGCGGCGATCCGCTCGCCACCAACGTGGAGCGGAACCCCTGCGCGATCGCCAGCGTCATGACGAACACCGCGACGACCATCGCGATGCCGCCGGCAGTCATGGCGGCCGTCCATTTGCGGACCACCATCGAGCGCAGGTTGTAGCTCGCGATTAACCCCATGTCGTCGAACCGCAGTCCTCCGCGTCCGTTGCGTCCTCGGCGGTGAGATAGTTCATGCGACCCGCCTCAGCGCATCGACGATTTTGAGCCGCGAGGCCATCGTCGCCGGTATCAGGCCCGCCACGATGCCGATGACGGCGCTCAGCCCGATTCCGATCGCCACGTTCGTGGTGTTCACCGAGATCTCCGGGATGAAGCCGCCGGTTGGAAAGACGCGCGGGTTCACGAGCAGCCAGGCCAGCAGCGCGCCGACGATGCCGCCGCCCAGCGCCATCAGCAGCCCTTCGCCGGCGATCAGGAGAAAGATGGTCGCCGACTGGAAGCCGAGCGTGCGCATCACGGCGATCTCCATGGTCCGCTCGCGCACCGACATCGCCATCGTGTTGCCGGCGACGAACAGCGTCGTGATGACGACGGCCAGCGCGATGCTCCCGAGCAGGAGGTTGATGTTCCCGAACATTCCCACGAATGAGCTCTGAAACGCCCTCTCCGTGTCGGTCTTCGTTTCGAACGGCGAGTTCGCGAACTTCCGATCGATGGCGGCGGCCACCTGCGCCGCCTGGTCCGGGTTGGCGATCACCGCGATATACCACCCCGCCAGCCCCTTCTGCGTGGACCGCTCGTCGGCGTACTTCCAGTGGAAGAACATCGACTGGTTGTCAACGGGCGCTCCACCCGACTTGTAAATGCCGCGGACCGTGAAGTCGAAGTCCCTGGTCCCGTAGTTCGGGATGCCGACCTGCAGCGTGATCTTGTCGCCGATCTTGAACCCGTAGTTTCTCGCCAGTCCGTCGCCGACGATGCAGCCGGTGCGGTCCTCGAGGAACGCTCGCTTCTCGTCGGGGCTCAGCAGGAGCTCCGGATACATGCGCAGGTAGCTCTCGGGCTCGATCGCATACTGCGCGAAGAAATTCTGGGGATCCTTATAGACGCCGCCAAACCAGTTCGCCCAGGTAACGTCCTGCACGCCCGCCGTGCTCTTGATCGCCTCGCCGTGGCTGATCGGCATCTCAAAAAAGAGCGACGTCGATCGCTGCGTCACGATGCGCGTCGACGAGCTGCCTTCGACGCCCGCGTTGAAGCCGTCGAGCACCGCGCGCAGCGAGGCGAACAGAAAGACCGCGATCGCGACGCTGAGCACGGTCAGTGCCGTCCGCCGCTTGCTGCGGCGTGCGCTCTTGAGGACCAGACCGAGGAATTTCACGAGACGGCCTGCTCCACGAGCGTGCCTTTTTCCAGATGCAGCACGCGCCGTGTGCGCTCGGCGGCGTGTGGATCGTGGGTGACCAGCACAATCGTCTTCTTGAACTCCTGGTTGAGCCGCTGCAACAGCGTCAGGACTTCGTTCGCCGACTTCGCATCGAGATCGCCGGTCGGCTCGTCCGCCAGCAGCACCGTCGGATCGGTGACGATGGCGCGGGCAATCGCGACCCGCTGTTCCTGTCCGCCCGAGAGCTGGCGGGGATAGTGCTGCCCGCGATCGGTCAGCCCGACGATGTTCAGTGCCGTCACGACGTGATCGCGCCGCTGTTTCTTGGTGAGGCTCGTGAGCAGCAGCGGCAGCTCGACGTTCTCGAACGCGGTCAGCACCGGAATGAGGTTGTAGAACTGAAAGATGAACCCGATCGTCCTCGCGCGCCACGTCGCGAGCGCGCGTTCCGACAACCGTGTGATGTCCGTGTCGCCGATCCGGATCGAGCCGCGGCTCGGGCGATCGATCCCGGCCAGGAGGTTCAACAGCGTCGACTTGCCCGATCCCGACGGCCCCATGAGGCCGAGGAAGTCGCCTTCGGGCACGGCGATCGAGACAGACTCGAGCACCGGCACGTCGAGCGCGTCCCGGTGGTACGATTTCGAGACGTCGCGGAGCTCAATCAGCGCCATCGTTAACTGCCCGTCTTGATCCGGACGCGCGCGCGGTCCGTCAAGCCTGCCGGCGCATTGAGAATCACCGTCTCGCCGGGCACCAGCCCGCTTCGCACTTCCACCAGATCGATCCGATCGGGACCCGGAACCACCGGCCGCCGGGACGCCGTTCCATTGTTGACGACCCACACGATAGCGTCGGCGCCCTGCCCGGTGACCGCACGTTTCGGGACGAGAACGATCGGCGCGGCCGGCGCCGCTGGGGTCCCTGGAATCGTTGACGTTCCCGCACGGGGCGCGGCGCTGGCGGCTTCCTGGAACGTGACGCTCGCCGTCATCTCGGGCTTCACATGCACATCCGCATCGAGAATGCTCACGCGCACCTCGACGATCGCTTTCGCGCGGTCGGCCGACGGAAAAATCTGGCGCAGTCGTCCTTTGTATGTGACATCCGGATACGCCTGCAGGGTGACCTCGGCCGGCATGCTGGCATCGAGCTTCGCGACGCTGTTCTCGCTCACCTCGGTCTGCACCTCGAGCTCGCCCAGGTTGGCGATGGTGGCAATCGCGCCGCCCTCACGCGTCGCCTGCCCCGCCACGCCGAACGGCGACACGGTTTCGCCGACTTCCGCGCGCTTCCTGATGACCGATCCGTCGAAGGGCGCGCGGACGTTCGTGTTCTCGAGCGCCTCCTCGATCACGCGCACGCGAGCCCTCGCGCTCGCAATCGCCGCCTCGGCCGACGTCACGCGCGCCTCGGACACCTGCGCGGCCGCGTCGGCGCCGGTCAGCGCTGCATTGGTGGTGATGCCGTCCTTGATGAGGGCGCGCTGCCGCTCGAGGCCGCGCACGTCCTCGTCGCGGACCGCGACCGCCTGCGCGCGCTGGGCCTCCGATTCCGCCACGGCGCGGCGCGCGGCTTCGAGCTGCGCGTCGATGTCGGCGTGTTCGATCTGCGCGATGATCTGTCCCTTGCGCACACGCGAGCCTTCCTCGACGCCGAGCGCGGCGAGGCGGCCGCCGACCTTCACGCCCACGTCGCTGCTGTGGCGCGCGACGACATATCCGGTGGCGACGAGCACGGGACGCCGGTCGGCCCGGCCCGAGGCCGCCCGCGCGATCTCGGTGGCGCGCGCGACGTCGACCTCCGGCGCGCGCCGCTCGTCAACCCACGCGCGCGCCGATGGATACACCAGGGCCGCGCCGGCGGCGAGCACCAGCAGCAGCAGCCATGGCAGCCACGGCCGTCGCCGCGCGACGTCGCGATCGATGCGCAACGTCGCCAGATCGTCTGCTTGAATTGTCACTGAAGACGAAAAAACCTTTAGCCCTCTTCTTCGAACTCTTCTTCCTCAGGCGGGCCGAGCCGCGTCGAGGGACGCAGCGCTTCGCGGTAATCGAACAGCGGCAGATGGCGCACGTGCAGCGACAGCGTGCACGCCGGAGACTTCTCATCGACCACGACGGTCACCGGGCTGCCCTCGACGCCGTCGCGGAACGCAATGCGGCAGCCACAGGCGAGCCGCGCGTGCGTAAATCCCTTCAACATTCGATGTTCATCATACCACGCGGCCCGCGAGCCAGCCGCGCTACAAAAGCGCCTTGATCTGGTGCTCGAACTGGTCCCTGACCCGATCTTCCAGCGAACCGTCCCCCGATTCCGTCGGCGGCAGGCCCGTGTGCTTCGCGCAGATCTTGCCGTCGCGCGAGATGACAATGCTGGTGGGAATGCCCCACATCGGCCCGTACGCCTCCTGCACGTCGTCGTGCCCGAGGCCCTGCAGCACCGGATAGTTCATCTTGTATTCGTTGACGTAGGGCCGCAGCTTCTCGACCGTGTCGTCCACCGAGATGCCGATCACCTGCAGCCCGTCCCGGCCGTATTTCTCCTGCAGCTGGACGAACCCGGGAATCTCGAACTTGCACGGCCCACACCAGGTGGCCCAGAAGTCGAGCAGGATCACCTTGCCCTTGTAGTCGGCCAGCTTCACGCTTTGCCCGCTCATGTCCTTCATCGTGAAGTTCAGATTGGCCGGCTTCGCGTTGACCGGACACGCAATCCGATCGGCGATGCCGGCGGGACGCGAAGCCCACGGCCACGGCAGCGGAACCGCCAGCGTTAACGTCGCGAGCGCCAGTGCAGCCACCGCGGCGATGATCCATCGAGCTCGCATAGCGTGTTCCCTCAGAAATGGCGGGCCTCGTCAGGCCCGCCCTGCGCTTATCTTAGATCGCCGGGATCACCGCAGCTCGCTGTGCACGAAGGCGGTGAGGCGCTCGACCTCGGCGCGAGGTTCGCGCGCGATCAGGACGAACGTCCGGTTGCCGATCGACCAGATCGCCGCCTGATGCCCCATCACTTCGACGAGCTCTCCGGCACGCGCGCTCTTGGGCAGCATGAAGATCGACACAGGAATGCCGTGGTGCGTGTACATGATGTGGGCGATCTTCCCTTCGCCGTACAGACACGGCCGCGCGCCGACCAGTTCGAGATCGGCGCGCTCGGCGTGCTCGGGCAGCCGCAGGGGCCAGTCGAAGGCGGACGCCATCGAGCTCTCGACCGCCGGGGCGTCTTGATGGGTGCCGAGCACGTTGTTGATCACGTGGAAGCACTTCATGTGGTCCGCGGTGAGCTCGGCGGCCATCACCCGCGTTGACCGCTCCGTCGCCTCGTACACGAACGCCCCGCCGACGATCAGCACCAGGCTGGCGGCCAGCAGCGCGCTGGTCGCGCGCGACCGCCACGACGCGAACGCGTGGGGCGGCGCGGCCGGAGCCTCGCGGCCGAGCGACGCACACCGGACGCGCAGCGCCGGCGGCGCGCCGGCATCGGCGAGCGCCGAACGTCTGGCGTGCAGCAGCGCGTGGATCGCCTGTTCGGCGTTGACGCGGCCGCGGCAGGGCAGGCACTCGCGCAGATGCCGATCGACGAGGTCGCGGTCCCCCGCGCCGATGTCGCCGTCGATGTACGGCGTGACGAGTGGATCAATCTGTTGGCAATCGGTCATGGTGTGCTCACTGCTATGACTTGGCGCTGACCGCGACGGACGGCGCATCGAGATCATCGCGTCGGGGGCGGGGTCCCATCCCCACCGCTGTCAATCGCTCGAACAGGATCCGGCGGCCGCGCGAGATGCGCGACATCACCGTGCCGATCGGGACCGCCAGCATGTCGGCGATTTCGGCGTACGAAAACTCTTCCACGTCCCGTAACCACACGGCCTGGCGGAACGCGTGGGGCATCGCGTCGATCGCCGCCTTGAGATCGGGATCGAGCGTCTCGCGCACCAGGCGCGTCTCCGGCGTATCCACGACACGGCCCCCCGCGGCATCGGGCGGCGCGTCGGCCGCGCGATCCACGGCGTCGCTGTCGGCCGTCACGATCGCGCGGGCGCGATCGCGCACGCGGTTGCGCACGGTGTTGTGAAGGATGGTAAACAGCCAGGCCTTCAGATTCGTGCCCCGTTCGAAGCGGTCCGCCGCGCGAAAGGCCTTCAGATAGGTTTCCTGCACCACGTCTTCCGCGTCGGCCGGCACGCGCGTCAGCCTGAGGGCGGTCCGATACAGCCCGTCGAGGTGCGCCAGGGCGTCAGCCTCGAACGTGGCCTCCCGACGATGGGCCGCTTGACGGCCTCGGACAATGCGCATGACGCCGGCGTCAGCAAGGGTAACCCGGCTGCGTCCTACTTTATTCCTGCCTGTCGCCGAAAAGGGTCGAGGTCGCGGCGCCCAGAGGACATATTCGGCCCGGTCCCTCGGAAATTGCTGGGATCAGCGTTTGCAGGCTCCCCGGCGTCACGATAAGATCGCAGTGGTTTTCACCCCGATCCCGCTTACCCGAGGTAACTCTTATGCGCCTCCGTGTGCCTGCGCTGCTGTTCATTTCCGCGCTTGTTCTATCCCTGCTTGCCGGTCCGGCCGCGGCACAAACCAGCTTCGTCCCCTACTTCGGGAAGAACAACATCCACTACGACAAGTTCGAGTGGCAGATCTACCCGACCGAACACTTCAACATCTACTACTACCCCGAGATGGCCAAACATCTCGAGCGGATTGCGGGCTACGCCGAGAGCGCGTACCAGCAGATCAGCGCGGATTTGAAGCACGACCTCCCCGCGGGGCAGAAGGTGCCGCTGATTCTGTTCAAGACGCACAGCGAGTTCGAACAGGAGAACGTGGACCCGGGCGCGGCGCAGGAAGGGGTCGGCGCGTTCGCCGAGCCGGTGCGCCACCGCATGGTGATGCCGATCGACGATCCACCCGATCAGCTCTACGGCCTCATCGTGCACGAGCTCACCCACCAGTTCGAGTTCGACATCATTCCGCAGTCGCTCATTCGCCGCAACGTGCCGCTCTGGGTGAATGAGGGGTTGTCGGACTACGAGCGCGGGCAGTGGAGCGCGACCGATCTGATGCAGGTGCGCGACGCGGCCGTCGCCGACATCGTGCCGAAGATGTCGGAGATGGAAGGCTACGGCAACTCGGGGAACGCGCTGCTCGTGTACAACCTCGGGCACGCGGTGTTCGACTTCATCGAGGCGAAATTCGGGAAAGAAGGCATCCGTCAATTCCTGTTCGCGCTGCGCAAGAGCGCGATCGGCGGCGGCGAGGACGCCTACGAAGAAGGCCTGCGGATGAAGAAGGACGAGTTCGACCAGGCGTTCGAACGGTACTTGAAGGAACGGTTCAAGCCGTTCCGCGACAAGGAACGGCCGGCCGACTACGGCCGCGACTTGTCGCCGAACAAGGAAAAGACCGAGTTCGCCGAGGCGCTGTCCATCGCCCCCTCGCCCTCGGGCGATCTCATCGCGGCCGTCACCATCAACCGCAAGGACCGCGAGCTGGACATCGTGCTCATCTCGGCGAAGGACGGGGCGATCGTCCGCAACCTGACGAGCGGCTTCGACAAGAACATGGGCTTCGATCATCTCGTGCAGCGCGGCGAGCGCACCAACGTCATGACGTGGATGGCGTGGTCGCCCAAAGGCGATCGGCTCGCGTATTTCGTCCGCACCGAGAAGGAACGGACGCTCATCATCCAGAACGTCCTGACCAAGGATGTCGAGCAGCGCATTGCGATGAAGTCGGTCGACGAGCCCGAGTCGCCGGCCTTCGCGCCCGACGGCCGGACGATCGCGTTCGCCGCGCTGCGCGGCGCGGTCGGCGATATCTACACCGTGGATCTCGAAACCAAGCAGGTCACCAATCTCACCAACGACGACTTCGCCGACTACGGCCCGACCTATTCGCCCGACGGCACATTCATCGTCTACAACGCGCGCGTGAGCGGGAACCAGAAGCTGTTCCGGCTCGACCTCGACACGAAGAAGAAGACCCAGATCACGTTCGGCACGGTCGACGAGACGTCCGCGCAGTTCATCGACGACCACACACTCGTGTTCTCCTCGACGGCGACCGACCCGAGCATCGCGATCGAGCCCGACGTGGCGAGGAACGGCAACATCTACAACATCTGGACGCTTGATCTCAAGACCGGCGAGCTGCGCCAATACACCGACGCGCTCGGTGGCAACTGGTCCGCCATCGTCCTCAACGAGGGGAAGACGAACCGCATCGCGTTCATCAGCTATTACAAGGGCGAGTACGGCATCCACACGCTCGAGCGCAAGGATCCGCTGCACACGGCGGCGACGTCAGACTTCGGCGCGCCTGGGCCGATCATCGATTTCCAGGCGCCGCTCCAGCACACGCTGGTGACGGCGAACATCCGCAAGAAGGGCACCTTCGAGGAGATGTTCCTCGAAGGCCGGCCGCCGGTGAACCTCGGCGTGACCAGCAACGGCGACGTGTTCGGCGGCTCGCAGGTGACCTTCGGCGACGTGCTGGGGGATCAGCAGTTCAACCTGTTCGCCGCGTCGATCGCCCAGTACCGCACGCTCTCGCTCACCTACGTGAATCTTGCGCGACGCCTCCAGTTCGCACTGCAGGGGTATTCGCAGACGCAGTTCTTCTACGGACAGCTCGGCGGGCTGCTGTACGATCCCGCCCTCGCGCCGTTCATCAGCCGCAGCGACGCGATTGCCACACGCACCGTTCGAGGCGGCACGGCCTTCGGCATCTATCCGTTCAGCCGCTACCGCCGCGTCGAGCTCTCAGGCGGGCTGATTCAGATCGACGAGTCGTACAACGATCCCACCCTGCAGGCGTACTCGCAGAATTTCCAGCAGCAGAACTTCGGCCAGCAGGTCTTCCGCAACGGCACCATCGTCCCCCTCGGCGCGGCGTTCATTCAGGAGACGACGGTGTTCCGCGAGTTCGGGCCGCTGGCAGGCAGCACGATGCGGCTGGCGTACGACGTCGCGCCGAAGATCGCGGGCTCGTTGTCGCGCCAGTCGTTTGACGGCGACGCGCGGCATTATCTGCGGATCGGCACCAGCGGCCTGCTCGCCACGCGCATCCGCGGCTTCAAGAGCATCGGCGATTTCCCGGACTTCATCTACTTCGGCGGGAACTCGGAAATGCGCGGCTACGACTACCTGCAGTTCGCGGGACAGAATGTCGTGTTCGCGAACGCCGAACTGCGCTTCCCGCTTATCGAGGCGGCGCTCACACCGGTCGGGGTCATCGGCGGGATCCGCGGCGTCTTCTTCGCGAACGTCGGCGGCGGGTGGTTCAACAATCAACCGACGGCCGATCCGTGCACGGGCGGCGACACGACGTTCAAGTTCTTCAACAGCAACCCCCAGGTCTGCAAACCCATCGTCGGCGTGGCCACCGATGCGTTCGGGTTTCCGGTGACCGATCCGAAGACGGGCCTTCCGGTGCCCCAATACGGTCCGTCTGTCACCGTGACCGGACTCCGGCTGCAGGACGCGCGCGCCTCCTACGGCCTCGGCCTCGAGACGTTCGCGCTCGGGTTCCCGATCCACTTCGACTGGTCCTGGCGCACGCTGCTCAACAAGTCGTGGGAAGACGTCGTGTTCGCGGCCGATGGCGGCAGCTCTTCGTTCCGCAAGCCGCGCTTCTCGGTCTGGATTGGCTACGACTTCTAAACTTGAAACTGAAGACTTAGAAGGTAGAAGGACGGCGATGAAGGACAGGGACACGCGTCGCGTCTCTGTCCTTTCAAGTTTTCAGTTCTAATTCTAAGTTCTCAGTTCCTTCATGGTTCTCATTCCTAAGCGCGCGGCGGACTCGGCGACCGAGATGGTCCAGGTGGTACTGCCCAACGACGCGAACCCGCTCGGCTTCATTCTGGGCGGGACCGTCATGCACCTGATCGACATCGCCGGCGCCATCGCGTGTCATCGCCACACGCGAAGCCTCCTGGTGACGGCGGCCGTCGACGATCTGCAGTTCCTGCATCCGATCAAGGTCGGCGATCTGATCATCCTCAAAGCGCGTGTCACCTGCGCGTTCCACACGTCGCTCGAAGCGCAGGTCGATGTGTATTCAGAGGAGACGTTGACGGGACGGCAGCGGCTGACCAGCCGGGCGTACCTGACGTTCGTGGCGGTGGCCCAGGACGGGACGCGGCTGCCCGTGCCGCCGCTCCTCGCCGAGACCGACGAAGAACGGCGCGTCTGCGAGGAAGCCACCATCAGGCGCAAAGCGCGCCTTCAGAGGAAAGAGCAGATGTAAGTCTCAAGCCTCAGGTCTCGAGTTGCCGATCCGGCACCCGTGAGACCTGAGACTTACGACGCTACGACACGTTCTTGAGTCTGAGCACGCTGTGGTCGAGATCGATGCCGACCTTGTAATTCTTCAGGAACTGCGCCCCCACGATCCCGCCAAGCTTGAACCCCAGCAGCACGCTCGGCGCATCCAGGTTGAGCACCACGACCGGGAAGTTCTTGTACTGAATCGTGTCGAACGACAAGTCGATGCCTGGCAGGAGGAACGCGTCCTTTTCCCAGCCCGAGGTCCCCCACACTTTCAGCGGAATATGACGGACATCGGTTTTCCCGATCGTCGTCGCCGTCGCGTGACTGATCGAGATCACCTCGCCGCCGGTGTCGACCACGAAGTTGGCCGAGTGGCCGCCAGTGACAACACCGCGGACGGTGGCGAGCCGGTAGACACGGAGCGGCAGCTCGATGTCGCTCGGCTCCTGCGGCAGGTGTTTGCCGAAGGTCAGCTTGTGCGTCTTGTAGTCGATCGTCATCGAGAAGCCGAGCGCGAGCGGCGACAGGCTCTCCGTTTCACGCGTCGGGATGTCCCGCAGCGGCGGGCTCTTCACGAGGCACGGGATGTTGCGAACCTTCAGCGTGCCGATCTCGAGAGAATCGATCCGCGCGAGCTGCAGGCCGCGAAGGCCGATGTCGCCGACCCCCGCGCTGAGCGTGTAAGTGACGGGCGTGATGCCGAGGCGCTGCACGGTGGGTCGCGTGAGGACCGTGCTCTCGGCGCCGGTGTCGACGACGAAATCCTGCGCCGCCGAGCCGTTGACCTTGGCACGAACCACGATTTTCTCTTTTTCCAGCTTGAAGTCGACCGTGTACACCGCGGCGTCCGCGCCCGGGTCCATGTCGAACGGCAGCCGCTGACCGAAGGAGCGCAGGAATCGGACTTCCGCCCGCGCCCACTCGGCTTTTTCACTCTTGTCTTTGTTCGGCAGCAGGTTGATGTAGTTGCCGTACGCTGCGGCGGCTTCCTCGTACTTATGCATCCGCTCGTAAATGGCGCCGACCGTGTGGTGGATCTCGAGGTCGCGGGGCGACAGCCGCAGCGCCGCCTGCGCCTCGTTCATCGCCTCGTCGAGCCTGCTGCGCGCCATGAGCGACCGCGCCATCCCGTGGCGGCCGCGCGCGAGATCGGGGGCGAGCGACAGCGCGTCGCGGTAGTTCACCTCGGCCTGCTCGAACAGGCCGTTGGCCCAGAGCGAGTCGCCGTAGAGTGAGAGCACCTCGGGACTGCGCGGCGCCATTTTGACGAGGGCGTCGGCCTCGGTGCGCGCGAGATCGAACTCGGCGACCCGCAGCGCAGACTGAATGAGGCCGGCGAGGGCCTGACGGACGGTCTCGGAGTCCTCGGAGGTGACCGCGTGGCGGTACGCGTCGAGCGATTCCGGATACTGGCCCTGATCGAACAGCATCCGGCCAAGCCGAAGCTGGATGTCGGCCGACTGCGAGGAAGGCTGGTCGGCGTGGATCATCAGGGTTGCCGCCGCGATGATGGCCGAGACCGCGACGACACGGGAACCGTTACGCATGGATCCTCCAGACACTGGGTCTGATGCTGCATGAGGGCCGATCTTCAACAAACAGGCGGAAACCTCACTTCAAGAACTGAGCCGTCGCGCGGACGTTCGGAGAATAACGGATTGGAGGCCCGGTGGGAACAGGTTTTCGAGTTACGAAAGCGTCGGGTGGGTCTGGTAAGTCTGGTAGGTTGGTAGGCCGGGTGGGCAAGGTGCCGACCTACGCGGCCAGCCTGATCTAACCCGACTTACCCGACCAACCTGACTCGAGTGTCAGTGAGTGTACTGCTCGATGGCCACGCCGTCGTACATCTGGTCCACGCGCATGATCTGCGTGTCGCGGCTGTAGCTGCCGAGCTCGTAATCCTCGCTCATGATGAGCGCCTTGATCGGCTTGGTGGGACACACCTCGGCACACAACCCACAGAAGCTGCAGCGCGACAGGTTGAAGTCGAAGTAATCGAGGATCTTGATCTTCTGCCCCGGCTCGCGGTGTCCCCCGAGCGCGATCAGGTCGTCGGGGCACGCTTTCGCGCACTGATCGCAGACGATGCAGGTCTGCGCGCCGGTGCCCGGCTCGACCTGCAGGCGCAGGACGCCCCGGAAGCGCGGCGCGGTCGGCCGCCGCTCGGCCGGATACTGGAACGTGAAGGCCGGCTGGGGTGTGTACTTCAACGTGAGCCACATGCCCTTGAGCAGGTCGACGAGGAAGATGGTCTTCAGAAAACGCGTGATGGTCTGCATGTGTTGAGCTCGAACCAACGTCAAACGTCTAACGTTCAACGTTTTGCGTTTCTATGCTCGGTCTCCGATAAGCGTCGGCTCCGAGTCGCCCGACATGATGACGCGTTCTTTTCTGAGCACGGTGCCTTCCTTGCGAATCTTGTCCTGCAGCCGCATCAGCCCGTAGAGCAGCGCTTCGGGGCGCGGCGGACAGCCCGACACGTACACATCGACCGGCACGACCTTGTCGACGCCCTGCAGCACGCTGTACGTCGGAAACGGCCCGCCGGCGTTCGAGCAACTGCCCATCGAGATCACCCACTTGGGCTCGGGCATCTGGTCGTACAGGCGCCGCAGGACGGGCGCCATCTTCTTGGTGACCGTGCCCGCGACGATCATCAGATCCGATTGCCGCGGAGAGGCGCGAAACACCTCGGCGCCGAACCGCGCGATGTCGTATCGCGACGCTGATGCCGCCATCATTTCGATGGCGCAGCACGCCAGACCGAATCCCATCGGCCAGATGGACGACTCGCGCGCCCAGTTCAGCACGCGATCGATGCTGGTGGTGATGAAGTTGTCCTCGAACCGGTGGTCAATCAGACCCACTGTCGCTCCTTGGGATTGGAGGCTGGAGGCTAGGGCCTGGAAACGTGACATCCCCAGCCTCCAGTCCCCAGCCTCTAGCCTCTGTCGAAATACTGCGCGTTCTTCTCGATGAAATCCGCCCACTTGTGCGGCGTTTCGTCGAGCGCGAAGATCGCCTCGACCGGGCACGCCGGCACGCAGGCGCCGCAGTCGATGCACTCGTCGGGATGAATATAGAGCATTTCAGCGGGCGCAAACGCCGGTTCGTCCTTCCGGGGATGAATACAATCAACTGGACAGACGTCAACACACGCCGTGTCTTTGGTCCCGATGCAGGGTTCACAGATGATATACGCCATGGAATACTGATTCCTTAATGATACTGAAAAAGGCAACGGGCGTCTTTGCGGGGGCCGCCGCGCCGCATTCCGCCCGCCGAGCCCGGCAGGCTGCCGGCGTCTGCGCGCTGGTGCTGAGCGTGGGCGTGTCCGCGCATGCGCAGACGCTGCCGTCCGAGCCGATCGTCTTTGGCGACGGCCGCGTCACGCTGGGCGGCAATGTGTCGCTGTCGGTCGCGCCGGAAGATACCGGCTTTTTCAACTACACCGACTACGAACATTCGACGCTGCGGATGGCGCGCCTGGCGCTCATGGCGTCGGTGAAGGCCGGCGATCATCTCGCGCTGCTCGCCGAGGTGCGCAGCGAGAACGGCGAGCACCCGGAACCGTACGGGCTGTACCTGCGCATCCGGCCCTGGACCAATCGCGCGTTCGACATCCAGATCGGACGCGTGCCGCCGACCTTCGGGGCATTTGCGCGACGCGCGTACGAGGCCGACAACCCGCTGATCGGCTATCCGCTGGCGTATCAGTACCTGACGTCAGTCCGCGCGGATGCGCTGCCGGCCAATACCGACGAGCTGATCCGCATGCGGGGCCGCGGGTGGCTGTCGAATTTCTCAATCGGCAATCCAGCGCCGGATCGCGGCGTGCCGCTGGTGAGCGCCTTTCGCTGGGATACGGGCGTGCAAGTCCACGCCGGAACCGAGCGGATCGAAGCCACCGGATCGGTCACCACGGGAACGATTTCGAACCCGCGGTTCACCGACGACAACAGCGGGCGCCAGGTCGCGGGACGCCTCGTACTGCGGCCGGTCGTGGGGCTCATCGTCGGCGGCTCCGCCGCGCGCGGGCCGTTCGTCAGTCAGACCGCTTTGCGCGCCGCGCTTGGCGAGACCAGCGCCGGGGATTTCAACCAGACGGCATGGGGCGGCGACGTCGAGTATTCGCGCGGCTACTATCTGCTGCGATTCGAAACCGTTGTCAGTACGTGGACCCTGCCGGCGGTGGGCGCTCCCGCGGGCGGACTGTCGCTCAACGCGATCGCCACGTCGACCGAAGGCCGCTACAAGGTTCGGCCTGGACTCTACGCGGCCGCACGCGTCGACCATCTCGCCTTCAGCGACGTCGACACCACGTTCGGGCGCGAGAGCTGGGAGGCGCCCGTCACGCGCGTGGCGGTCGGCGGTGGATACTCGATTCAGCGGAATCTGCTGCTGAAGCTGGAGTATCAATACAACACGCGCGAAGGCGGCCGCGTGCAACGCCTGAATCTGGGCGCCGCCCAATTGGTGTTCTGGTTCTGATGGAAACACAAAGGACACAAAGGACACAACGAATAGAACGGGGCCGGACCCTTGTGTCCTTGGTGTCCTTGGTGTCCTTGGTGCTCCCGGTGTTCGTCGTGGTCCCCATCCGAAGCGCCGCGGCCACCGGGACGATCCGCGGGCGTGTCGATCTCCGCCGCGCGCTCTCACCCTCCGAGCGGCGGCCCAACGTGTCCGATCTCGGCGCCGCCGGCCGCCGCGATGTGCCGGACCGCCTGCGCTCGGTGGTCTATCTCGAGACCGCGCCGCGCGGCGCCTTCGAACAGACCGAGACAGGGCATGCGGTGCTGGATCAGCGGAACGAAACGTTCGTGCCCCACGTGCTGGCAATCACAACGGGGACGACCGTCGATTTCCCGAACAGCGATCGCATCTACCACAACGTCTTTTCGCTCTCGAAGACCGCGTCCTTCGATCTCGGTCGCTACGCTGTGGGCCATTCCAAATCGGTCCGCTTCGACAAATCGGGGATCGTTCGGGTGTTCTGTGAGATCCACTCGCACATGAGCGCCTTCATCCTCGTGTTCAGCCACCCGTTCTTTGCGATGACCGACGGCGACGGCCGCTACCGGATCGACAACGTGCCGCCCGGCAACTACGCCGTTATCGCCTGGAACGAAGGCGTCTCCTCAGATCCCGCGCCCGTGACCGTGCCCAACGGCGGCGTCGCGGAGATGGATATCGCACTACGATGACGCTGCTCTCCTCGCTGCGAGGTCGCATCTTCCTGACGAGCGCGCTCCTCGCCGTGCTGTCGATAGGCGCCGCCATCTACGTGGTGAACGTGCGCGTGGCGCGGCAAGCCGAAAGCGAGCTCCAGCGCGAGATCGTCGCCACCGGCGCGCTGGTCGATCAGCTGCGCACGACGCGCACGCAGACGTTTACGACGATGGCGCGGCTCATCGCTGATACGCCGAAGCTCAAAGCGGCGACGTACGAGAACGATCAGCAGACCGTGCAGGTCGCCGTCACCGATATTCAGGGGCTGCTCACGCTCCACCCCAATCTTCTGCTTGTCACGAACAAGTCAGGGGGCGTGCTCACCACCGTGGGCGCTTCGCCGCCCGCCGCCGATGTCGTCGCCCGCCAGCCAGCGATTCGTGAGGCGCTCGCCGGCCGGGAAAGCGTGAGCCTGCTGCCGCAGGCCCACGGCATGCTGCAGCTGGTGACTGTCCCGATCACCATCGATCTCGCGCATCCTGAGATGCTGGGAACGCTGAGCGTCGGCTTTCTCCTGGACGACGGGGTCGCCGCTCAGTTGAAGGCGATTACCGGGAGCGACATCGCCTTCGGGATGGACGGGCAAATCCTGGCGACCACGCTGCCACAAGCAGATCGGCACGCGCTGACCTCGCTGCTCCACGATCCGGGCGGCGCCCTCGACGTGCGCATCGGCGCCGAGGATTACGTCGTGTTGCCGCGGCCGCTCACAAGCGCGGGAGACGCCGCCGACATCGCGACCGGCCCCGTTGCGTTGATTCTGCGATCGCGGACCGAACAGCTCGCGGGCCTCCAGGCCATTCATGCCGGCCTGATCGTGACGGCCATCATCGCGGTCATCCTGGCGACGCTTCTCAGCTTCACCGTGGCGCGCACCATCACGCGGCCGCTGGCGGCGATTACGGATGTGATGCGCGAGGTGGCCTCAACCGGCGACTTGACGCGCAAGATCGCCGTCCTGCAGAGCCACCGGTGGGACGATGAAGACGCGCGGCTGCTGGCGACAACGTTCAATACGCTGACCGACTCCATCGCGCGGTTCCAGCGCGAGATGGCGCAGAAGGAGCGGCTGTCATCGCTCGGCGGACTGTCGACGGTTATCGCGCACGAGATCAGAAATCCACTGATGATCATCAGGGCGTCGCTGCACGGTCTCCGTCAGCCGGACGTCACGGCAAGCACCCTGCGCGAGGCGGTCGCCGACATCGACGATGAGGTGACGCGCCTCAACCGCATCGTGAACGAGGTGCTCGACTTCGCGCGGCCGATCCGGTTCGAGCTGGCGCCGACGGATCTGAACGCGCTCTGTCGCGAGTCGGCGGCCGCGGCGGAAGCATCCGGTCCGGGGGCGTCGATCCAACTGATTCTCGACCCATCGCTGCCCCCGGTCACCACCGACTCCGAGCGTCTGCGCATCGCGCTCGTCAACATGCTCGTGAACGCACGCCAGGCGGTGGCCGCCCGCGAGCTGGCCGCCGTGCCGGTGGCGGCGGGCCACGATGGGGTTGCGCCGCCGGGCGATCCCGGACCGCTGGTCACGCTGCGGACCGAGCGTCGCGCCCATCGCGTCGCGATCGCGATAGCCGACCGTGGCGTCGGCATCGATCCGGCGGATCTCGAGCGCGTGTTCGTACCCTACTTCACGACCAAGCGCGGCGGAACCGGCCTCGGCCTTGCGATTGCCAAGAACATCGTCGACGGCCTCGGCGGCACCATTGCGGTCACCAGCAGCCCAGGCCTTGGCACCGAGATTCACATCGACGTGGCTGGAGACAGGGCCTGATGGCGACTCTTCGCGGCTCCATTCTCCTCGTCGACGATGAGGAAAAGATCCTGAAGGCGCTGGGGCGCGCTCTGCGAGACGACGGCCACGATGTCGTCGAGACGGCGAGTGCCCGCCAGGCGCAGCGGCTGCTGGCCGAGCGCAGCTTCGACGTCCTCATCGTCGACAACGTGATGCAGGAGTTGAGCGGCCTGGATCTGATTCGCGAGTACGTCGGGTCGGTCCCCGAGGGCGAGCGGCCCCAGATTCTGATGATGACGGCGCATGCGACCGTCGAGAGCGCGATCGAAGCGATGAAGCTGGGCGCCCTCGATTACCTGCAGAAGCCGTTCGAGATCGACGAGCTGCTTGTCGTCGTCCGCCGCGCGCTGGATCACCAGCGGCTGCGCACCGAATACCGGTACCTGCTCAGCGAGCGCGACGAACAGTTCGATCATTACGGCATCGTCGGCCGCAGCCGCGCGATGGAAGAGGTGATCCGGCGGGCAGAGCTGGTGGCCGAGACCAAGAGCACGGTCCTGATCCTCGGCGAGACCGGGACCGGCAAGGAGCTCGTCGCCCGCGCGATTCACGACCGGAGCGCGCAGCGAGGCATGCCACTCATCAAAGTGAACTGCGCGGCGATCCCCGAAACGCTGCTCGAGTCGGAGCTCTTCGGCCACGTGCGCGGCGCCTTCACCGGCGCGACAACGACCAAGAAGGGCAAGTTCGCGCTCGCCGACGGCGGCACGATCTTCCTTGACGAGATCGGCACGATGAGTCTCACGCTGCAGTCCAAGCTCTTGCGCGTGCTGCAGGAGCGCGAGTTCGAGCCGCTCGGCGCCGAACGCACCCAACGCGTGGACCTGCGCGTCATCGCCGCAAGCAATCGCGACCTGCGGCAGATGGTCGCCGAGGGCAAGTTCCAGGACGATCTGTTCTACCGGCTGAACGTCATCCCCATCGAGATTCCTCCGCTGCGTGAACGCCGCGAAGACATCCCGCCCCTGGTCGAGCACTTCGTCAAGAAGCATGCGCAACGGACCGGGCGGCGCATCGAACGCCTCGACGACGGCGTGCTCGCCGGCTTGCAGCAGTACGACTGGCCGGGCAACGTCCGCGATCTCGAAAACACGATCGAGCGCGCGGTCGTGCTGTCGACGGGCCCGGTCATAACGAGCCGTTCGGTGTCGGTGCTCGGCTCGGCGGTGCCGGCGGTCAGCGGGCTGCCGTCGCTCAAGCTGCGGCAGAACATCGAGTGGGTGGAACGGGAGACGATTCGACGCGCGCTCGACAGCGCCGGCGGCGTGAAAAAAGACGCCGCGGAGCTGATGGGCATCAGTCAGCGCGCGTTGTCGTATTACCTGGCGAAATACCGGATCGATTAGGATGATCCAATGAGGCTTATCGATCGTGCCGCGCTCGCAGCGGCGGGAGCCCTGCTCCTCGCGGCCGCGTGCAGCAGCAGCAACACATCGCCCTCATCACCGCCGGTCGCCGGAACCACCATCACGATCACCGCGAGCGGCGTGAGCCCGAAGAATCTGCAAGTCAGCCCCGGCTCTCAGGTCACCTTCGTCAACAACGACCGGATCAACCACGAGATGAACTCCGATCCGCATCCCGAGCACACCGAGTGTCCGGCGATCAATCAAGTCGGCGTGCTGGTGCCGGGTCAAATGAAACAGACCGGCAACCTGAACGTCGTCAAAGCGTGCGGTTATCACGATCA
Organism: Vicinamibacteria bacterium; assembly: GCA_041485905.1. GTDB lineage: Bacteria > Acidobacteriota > Vicinamibacteria > Vicinamibacterales > CAVVIG01 > JAHFUI01. Next base: position 3,847 of record JBGPKK010000029.1, on the reverse strand, counting down.
CCAGGACTCGGAGAACCCGGCCTGGAAGGGAACGATTACGGTTCAGTGACGGAGGGCCGGTAAGTCGGGTAGGACTGGTGGGTCGGGTAGGTCTTGTTGGGTCCACTTACCTGACCCACCCGGCCTACCTGACCCAACCTGACCTATTTAATCTCGTAGCTCATATCGGCCAGCGGTCCCTCGCGGTGCACCATGTGGCATCCCCGGCAGGTCGCGCCGATCGTGCCGCGCGCGGCCGTGATCGCTTCGTCGTTCTTGGCCTTCGCCGCCGTGTCGAGGTCGGCCGCGCCCTTCAAGCCATCATCCGAGAGCTTGATCGCATCGTCGGCCTTTTTCGCCGTCCAGAACGCTTTGGCCACCGTGAACGAGGCCTTGAACGTCGCCGCGTTCATCCCGATCGCCGCGTAGTCCTTCATGGCGATGTTGCCGCGCAGGGCCGCGTTCGCGGCGGCATTGTTCTTCATCGCCGTCTGGTACTCTGGCGACGGTTTCTCATTCGCCATCACGGTGAACCCGACGACCACTGCCGCGCCCACCGCTAGTGCCCTCAGTTTTCCGCGCATACACCCTCCTGAAAAATTCCGAGCCAACGCCGGTCAGGCGTCCGATTGCACAGCAGAGTGTAAACGATTTCCGGCGCCAAATTCCGGATTCATGTGCAAGACGCTTCTGCGATACTTGGGCACCCGGAAGGACAGACGATATGAACCGACGCGGCTGGCGGGCGGCCCTGATGGTCGTGATTGCAAGTCTGTCGATGGCGGACGGATCAGGTCAGGTCCGCGACGGCTCGACGGGAACCGACACCCCGCCCGGCCAACAGTGCGCGGCGCTGCAGACGGCGAAGAGCCTGCCGAATCCGACCACGAGCATCACATCCGCCGTGTTGAATGCGAGCGCAGCCGAGCGTCCGGCTGCGAACGCCTTCGCCCCGCCGACGCCGGCGCTGCCCGAGCACTGCGAGATAATCGGGAGGATCAACGAACGCGCCGGCATCAACGGTCAGCGCTACGCGATCAACTTCCGCCTGCGCCTGCCGGCGACCTGGAACGGCCGGTTCTTCTTTCAGGGCGGCGGCGGCAGCAACGGCGCTATCGGAAATGCGCTGGGCGCGTTGCAGGGACAGCAGCCGGCGGTGGCCTTGACGCTCGGGTACGCCGTCGTGTCGCAGGACTCCGGTCACGACAACATGGTCAACAACGATCCGGCCCGCGGGGGCACCACGACCTTCGGCTTCGATCCGCAGGCACGTCTCGACTTCGGCTACAACTCCTACGATCAGGTCACTCTGGTCTCCAAAAAGATCATCAGGCAGTACTACGGGCGTGCTCCAGTCAGGTCCTACTACGTGGGCTGTTCGGAAGGCGGCCGCGAAGGCCTGATGATGTCGCAGCGCTTTCCGGATTATTTCGACGGGATCCTCGCGTGTTCCCCCGGTCTTCGGCTCCCGCGCGCGGCGGTCGCGGAGGCGTGGGACAGTCAGGCCTTTGCCGCGGCTGCACGCGCGGCGAACCTGACCGACGCCAACAACCAACCGCTGATCAATAAGTCGTTCAGCGATGAGGATCTGCGGCTCGTGTCGAATGCGGTGCTTGACGCCTGCGACCGACTGGATGGTGTGACCGACGGCATGGTGCAGAGCTTCTCCGCGTGCACGACCGCGGTCGTCGAGCCCACGTTGTCGGCCCTCACGTGCGCGGGTGCCAAGACCGACTCCTGTCTCTCTCGCGCGCAGGTGACCGCGCTGAAGACCGTGTTCGGCGGCGCCAGAACTTCCAGTGGCGAAATGGCGTACGCCGGTTGGGCATGGGACGCAGGCATCGGCGGAAAGATCGCTGACACCTACAACCAAGGCTGGCGATCGTGGAAGCTCGGCGCGTACAGCGCGCCTGGCAACTCCGCGATTAATCTAACGCTCGGCGCATCCGCGCTGGCGACGATTTTCGTCACCCCGCCGGCCGCCACGTCGTCGACCGGCATGCCCGCGGCGGCGTACGCCCTGGCGTTCGACGTCAACGGATATCGTCGAGCGTTATCCAACACGGCGGAGATGTACCGCGAGTCGGCGCTGGATTTCATGAAAGCGGATTCGACCGACCTGTCCGCGTTCAAGAGTCACGGTGGCAAGCTGATGATCGCGCACGGCGTGAGCGATCCGATTTTCTCGATTCTCGACACGATCAACTGGTGGAGCGACGTGAACACGGCGAACGGCGGACGCGCGAGCCGGTTCGTCCGCCTCTTCGCGGTCCCCGGCATGAATCACTGCTCGGGCGGTCCGTCGACCGATCAATTCGACGCGTTCGGCGCGCTTGTGAATTGGGTCGAAAAAGGCACCGCGCCTGATCGCCTCACCGCCACCGCCCGCGCGACGACGCCGTGGCCCGGACGCACGCGTCCGTTGTGTGCGTACCCGGCGCAGGCCCGCTACACCGGAAGCGGCAGCATCGACAGCGCTCGAAATTTCATCTGCAGGTGATCTCATGACACACACCCGATCGTTTCGGATGCTGATGGGACTGATTGTGCTCGTGCCGTCTGTCGCGCGGGGGCAGCCTTCGTCGACCCGGTGCGCGGACATGACCACACTGCAAATAGCCGGCGTCGCGCTGGAGATCACGAAGGCGCAATCGGTTCCGGCCGGACCCGCCGCGACGCCGGGGCGCGGAGGGCAGGGCGCTGGCGTGGCTCTTCCGTCGTATTGCCGAGTCGACGGGATGATCGACCGGCGCATTGGCGTCGACGGAAAGAGTTACGGGATCGGATTTGCGGTCGCGCTGCCCGACACCTGGAGCGGCCGCTTCCTGTTTCAGGGAGGCGGGGGGTTGAATGGGACGGTGGCGCTGCCGCTCGGCGCGGCAGGCGCCGGAGGCACACCCGGACTGGTGCGGGGGTTTGCCGTTGTCACCACCGATACCGGCCACCAGAGCACCGGCGGTGGATTCGACGGCAGTTTCATGCGGGACCAGCAGGCCAGCCTCGACTTCGCGTACGTCGCGGTCGGCAGGGTCGCGCCACTGGCCAAGCAAATCGTCGCTCAGTACTACGGACGGCCCATCGACCATTCCTACTTCGCCGGCTGCTCGACGGGCGGCCGCGAGGCGATGCTGATGACCGAGCGTTACCCGGCCTATTTCGACGGCGTCGTCGCGGGCGCCCCGGCCATGCGCACGGGGTATTCAGGCCTGGGCGATCGATGGGTCGCAATCGCGTTGAACCAGATCGCACCCAGGGATGCCGCCGGCAAACCGATCCCGGGACAGGCATTCTCTGACAGCGACAAGAAATTGATCGTCAACGCGCTCCTCAACGTCTGCGACGCCAAAGACGGGGTGAAGGACGGACTGATCTTCAACATACGGGCGTGCGATTTCGATCCGGTGTCGACGCTGACCTGCCAGGGCGCGAAGACCGACGCCTGTCTGACGTCACAGCAAACCGCTGCGCTCAAGAAAGCCTTCGCCGGGCCGAAGGATGCACGAGGCAACCAGATCTATCCGGGATTCCTGTACGACACCGGCATCACCGCCACCGGCCAGGGCATTCCCGGTCTACTGAGTCCCGGCGTCAGTCCCCTTGGCCCACCCAACCTGTCGACCGAAGTGGACGTTGACAAGGAAGCGATCGCGCTCGCCGCCGATCCACGAGGTGTCGGCGATACGAGATGGTGGACGAACCTGAGTACGTTTTCCGGGCGCGGCGGCAAGCTGCTCTTCTATCACGGCGCCAGCGACCCGTGGTTTTCCGCGCTGGACACCATCGACTACTACCAGAAAATGAGCGCCGACAACGGCGGCATGGACAAGGTGACGGGTTGGAGCCGGTTGTTTGTCGTGCCCGGCATGGG
>JBGPKK010000028.1:0-40237 GCA_041485905.1 Vicinamibacteria bacterium | reverse complement strand
GCTCGGTTTGGGGGCCGAAGAACGGGAACGGGAAGACCGGCTGGAGTCGAAAAACTCCGCGAGGCTCTACCGATTGTCAGCCGGGACTTGAAAAGTTGGTTGCGGGGGCGGGATTTGAACCCGCGACCTTTGGGTTATGAGCCCAACGAGCTACCGGACTGCTCCACCCCGCGTCATGTCATGAGGCCGAACAGTGATCTTACCATAGGCGTTCCTCATCCACCAGCACAGACGTGACGCGAGCGACGATCTCGTCGCGCGTGTTGTTTCGTGTTTTCGTGGTTTCGTGGCCAATCGCTGTACGATGACCGTCCGTCCTTCATGAACCTGCCGACGTTCGCCGACATCGAGAGCGCCGCGTGCCAGATCGCCGGCGCCGCACACCGCACGCCGGTCGCCACATCGCGCGCCGTGAACGCCCGCACCGGCGCGGAGGTGTTCTTCAAGTGCGAGAACCTCCAACGCGCCGGCGCATTCAAATTCCGCGGCGCCTACAACGCCCTGTCCCGGCTGTCGGCCGATGAACGTCAGCGCGGCATTGTCACCTTCTCGTCCGGCAACCACGCGCAGGCGGTGGCGCTGGCCGGGCAGCTTCTCGACATCCCACGCCTCATCGTCATGCCGGATGACGCGCCTGCGGTGAAGCGCCAGGCGACCCAGGGGTACGGCGGCGACATCGTCCTCTACGACCGCGAGCGCGGCGATCGCGAAGCCATCGGCCGGCGGCTCGCCCACGAGCGCGGCCTCACGGTGATCCCGCCCTACGATCACCCACACATCATCGCCGGCGCGGGGACGGCCGCGCGCGAGCTTTTCGAGGAAGTCGGTCCTCTGGATCTGCTGCTCGTTCCATGCGGCGGCGGCGGGCTGCTGGGCGGGTCGGCTCTCGCCGCGCGGGAACTCTCGCCGCAATGCCGTGTCGTCGGCGTCGAGCCCGCAGCCGGCGACGATGCGACGAGGTCGTTTCGGTCGAAAGAGCTCCAGACGACCTACAATCCGGACACAGTTGCCGATGGCGCGCGGACGTCGTCGCTCGGCTCGCTGACGTTCCCACTGATGCTGAAGTACGTCGACGACATGACGACGGTCGATGACGCCCCATTGCTGAGGGCTATGTTCTACTTATGGGAGCGCCTCAAGCTGGTCGTCGAACCGACCGGCGCGCTCGGTGCAGCTGCGGCGCTCGAAGCCGTTGTGCCTGTCGCCGGCAAACGGGTCGGCGTGATCCTGAGCGGCGGCAACGTCGATTTATCGCAGATCCCGGCATGGACCGCACAACTATGAAACGCTGCATCGTCACGATCGCGATCCTCGCGATCGCGGGTTCGACGTCGGGTCCGGCTAAAGCGGGACACTTCAGCCGGACCGTCCTTGCGCAGCAGGAAGAACCCTCGTCGCCACGCGCCGCGGCGCCGCTCACCATCCTGCAACTCAACGACGTGTACTCGACGCTCCCCATCGACGGCGTCGGCGGTCTGGCGCGCGTCGCGACCCTCAAGCAGAACCTGACAGCTGCGCGACGGACACCTCTGCTCGTGCTCGCCGGCGACTTCCTCTCGCCTTCAGTGGCGTCGAGCGTGTTCAAAGGCGAGCAGATGGTCGCCGCGCTCAACGCCGCCGGCCTCGATCTCGCCACGCTCGGCAACCACGAGTTCGACTTCGGCGTCGACCTGTTGATTCAGCGCATGGGGGAGGCCAGGTGGCAGTGGGTCGTGTCCAACGTCATCGACACCAACACTGGGCAACCGATTGGCGGCGCGCTGCCCTACCTGATCAAGACATTCGGCTCGCTGAAAGTCGGATTTCTCGGGCTGTGCCTGACGACGTCTGAAATCAGCCCCGAGAAGCTGACCCACGTCCGCATGATCGATCCCATCGAGGCGGCCGGCACCTATCTGCCGGCGCTCCAGCAGGCGGGGGCAGACGTCATTGTCGCCATCACGCATCTGGCGTTCGCGGACGATCGCGCGCTCGCGCAGAGGTTTCCGCAGATCGATCTCATCGTCGGCGGCCACGAGCACTACCCCATCACCGCGACCGAGAACCGCACGCTCATCAGCAAGGCGGGATCGGACGCGAAATTCGTGGCGCGCATCGACGTGAACCGGCAGGCGTCTGGGATCGTGGAGCGCTTCTTCGAGCTGGTGCCGATTACGAGCGCCTTCGCCGACGAGCCGCGAACCGCCGCCGTGGTGAAGTCGTACGAAGACCGGCTCGGTGTCGAGCTCAATACAGTCGTCGCCACCACCCGGGTGCCGCTCGATGCGGATACCGTCCGCATGCGTGCCGCGGAAACCAACCTCGGCGATCTGGTGGCCGATGTGATGCGCGCCGAGGTGAAGGCGGACATCGCGATCGTCAACGCGGGAAGTATCCGCGGCGACCGCGTCTATCCAGCGGGCCCGCTCACACGCCGCACGGTCGTCGACATCCATCCATTTGGCGGCGTGATTTGCAAGATTTCCGTGCCGGGCCGCATCGTCCTGCAGGCGCTCAACAGCGGTGTCTCGAAGCTGCCGGCGACCGCGGGACAATTCCCGCAGGTGTCAGGGCTCACGATGCGCGTCACGCCGACCGCGCCTCCCGGCAACCGGGTCAGCGATGTGCGAGTCGGCGGCCAGCCGCTCGATCCGAACAAAACCTACACCGTCGCGATCACCGATTACATGCTGACCGGTGGCGATGATTACGACATGTTCGTCAATCAACCGGTCGTGATCGGACCGGAGGCGGGCGAGCTGATCGTCACCGCGCTCGAAAAGTACCTGACGGAGAGACGTGACGTCTCGCCAACAGTGGACGGTCGGATCGCGATCAGCCGGTAGGAGGCGCCGGGCGCGCATGGACGGCCGCGCGAATCCACTTCGACCAGAAAATCCTGAGCGCGAGCAGAACGCCGACGACGACTGCGTAGGCCTCTGGACCGCGCAGGTCGGCCTTTACCGACCACCAGTAGTGAACGACACCGGCGACCGCCGCCACATACACGAGCCGGTGAAGCCGCTGCCACCCCTTGCCGCCCAGCCGGCGAACCCAGCCGCCCGTTGACGTCGCGGCGAGCGCGAGCATGCACACCCAGGCCGTGAATCCCACCGTGATGTAGGGGCGCTTGTAAATCTCACCGCCGATGGACGCGCTGAGATCGCGAATCGTCTGCAATGATGCGAGCGGAGGGAAATTCAGCCCTGCCAGACGATCGAAGACGATGAAGATGAGCAGGTGGGACGTGCCGTAAAAAAAGGCGAACAGCCCGACCATCCGCCGAAGACGAATCGCGCCGTTCCATCCGGTGAGCCGCCGCAGCGGCGTCATGGTCAGCGTGATACAGAGAAACCGGAGCGTCCAGAGTCCGGTTTCGTTCGTGATTTCCTTGAGTGGGTCTGCGCCGAGGTTGCCGGTCGTCAGGCCCTGAAGAAGCAGCCCGAAGGGAATCAGCGCGGCCAGAAAGACGGCGGGCTTCAGAACCCAGCGGACCGCCTGGTTCGATGTCACGAGCCTGAGCTAGAAATTCCTCTTCAGATCCATGCCGGTGTACAGACTCGCCACCTGGTCGCCGTAGCCGTTGAACATCTCGGTCGGATGGTTCTGGAAGATGCTCGGAAGGCGCCGCTCACGCGCCTGGGTCCAGCGTGGATGGTCCACCTTCGGGTTCACGTTCGCGTAGAAGCCGTACTCGTTGGGCGCAGTCCGCTGCCACGTATTGAGCGGCTGCTTCTCGACGAAACGGATTTTCACGATCGACTTGCCCCCTTTGAAGCCGTATTTCCAGGGAATCACGAGGCGCAGCGGCGCACCGTTCTGGCTCGGCAGGACTTCGCCGTAGACACCGACCCCGAGAATCGTCAGCGGATGCATCGCCTCGTCCATCCGCAATGCTTCGATATAGGGCCAGTCGAGAACCGGGAGTCGCTGACCGGGGAACTGCCGGGGATCGAGCAGTGTCGTGAACTCGATGAACTTCGCCTTCGCCGTCGGCTGGCAGCGCTTGATGAAATTGCCAAGCGGGAAACCGACCCACGGAATCACCATCGACCACGCTTCGACGCAGCGGTGACGGTAGATGCGGTCCTCGAGGGTTTCGCCTTTGAGAATGTCCTCGAGGTTCATCTTCCCGCCTTTGGCGCACTCCCCTTCGACGCTGACCGTCCACGGCTCGGCGGGTTTGAAGCTTTTCGCCATCTGCGACGGTCCGGGTCCGGCCCCTGGCTCCAACTCGTAGAAATTGTTGTACGTGGTGATGTGGTCCCACGTGTTCGGCGTCTCGGTGGTGCTGAGCGGGCTCTTCGTGGTGACGAGCTTCCGGCCATGAGGCGCGGGCCCTTGCGCCCCCAGCAGCTTTTCAGTCACGAACACGCCGGCGCCGGCCACCACCGCGGTGCCTGCCGCGGCACGAATGAACTCGCGTCGATTCAGGTACACTTTCTTGTCCGTGATGTCGGAGCTCGGAATATCCGCTGGATGTTTGATCAGCATAAGAATCCCCGCAGTCCAAATGACGTTCCCTCAATTATAGGTACATCCGGGACCGGACCCGGCAAAATCGCGGCGGGCCTCACAATTCGCGTTTCCGAGCCTGTGGTAGCCTGAAGACTGCAAGTGTCGCCGCATCACATGCCCACGCGCGACGACTCCTACGTGCAACTTCTATCACTCGCAGTCCACGAATTCCGCAGCCCGGCGAGCGTGATCGGCGGCTACCTGCGGATGCTCCAGCTCGACGAGCCGCCGCTTACCGAGGGGCAGCGGAAGATGATCGACGGAGCCGAACGGTCGTGCCAGCGGCTCGTCGCGCTCATCGCCGAACTGAGCGAGATCCAGAAGCTCGATGCCGATCGCGTTGAGCTGGCCCATCAGACATTCGACGTCTTTCCGGTGGTGGCGGAGGCGGCCCAAGGTGTGCCTGAGGCTGACGAGCGTAATGTCCGGCTGGAGGTTCGCGGTCAGGCAACCGGAGCTGCGATGCTAGGCGACTTGACACGACTGCAGCGCGCGTTCACTGCGATTTTCCACGCCAGCCTGCGGGAGACGCCGTCAAACACCACGGTCGTCGTCGAGCGGCGGCTCGTCACGCGCGACGGCGCCGACTCAGCCATTCTCATCGTGGCCGCCGAACCAGACATCCAGTCCGTATACGAAGCCGACGCCGCCCGGTTCGATGAAAAACGCGGCGGCGTGGGACTGTCGCTGCCGATCGCACGCCGCGTCATCGAGCGCCACGGTGGCCGCATCTGGTCGCCAACCGGCGATCTCCACCGTTCTGCAGCCATCGTCTCCCTTCCGCTGTCGGGTTGATCGAGGTCTTGCGCGCGCTCATAGAGCGCGCTTCAGCGCACGTCGCGCCAGGATTTACCCTGCGCGATCTGGCGCGCGAAACAGGACTGGGCTCGGGCGTACGCATTGGTGAGCGCGCCAACGGACACCGGCCGCAGTAACTCGGACTCGCCCGGACATGGCGCCTGCAGCGGAGCCGGGCGCGACGGGCTGTCACCGGGAATCGCCGGTTCGCCCGCGAAGTAAATCGCCGCGCCCTCGCGGACCCACAACGGTCGACCTGCCAACGCCAGGTTGGTCATCACGTGCACGAGCTCGTGGCGCACGGTTCGTTCCAGCACACCTCGGTCCCGCAGCACCGTCAACGGAGGCAAATGCACTTCGCCGTTGACCATCGCGCCGGAGGTAAACCACGGCTGGCCTGTCGCCTCCTCGTAGACGTCAATCGTCGGATGGAACCGAAGGACGACGCGAGGAGCCGGGATCGCCAGCGTTCTTGACAGTTGCGCGCGCGCGCGCAATGCGAGGTCGGCGATGACCGCGCGCTCGCCTTCGTCACCGTCTGGCAGAGAAATCAACATCTCCGGACCGGCCGCCGCTGCCGCGGGAGTCGGCGGCGTGGTCGCGCGTGGGACTGGCGTCGAGGTGGTCGACCGACCCGCGCGGGTTCCCGCAACCGCCACGACTCCGTTTGGCGTCCCAATCTCCAGCCCCGGATAGTACCGATGGAGAATGTCCACCGCGCTCTGCCCCCGTACGGCGAGCTGTACCGACCCGACCACGCACATGCCGACCCCGTGTCCGGAACCGTGACCGCTGAAGTGATAACGGTCGCCGTCACGCGTCAGATCGAACACCGTGCTCTTGATGTGTTGCCATCCCAGCGTCCGTCCGACGACGGCGCGCAGATCCTGACCTGAAATCTGCTCTGGATTCAGACCGTCGAGATGCAAACGGGCGACGCGCCCGGATCCGTTGTGCGAAGCAATCCGCATCTCGCGCAGGCGCGCGCCGCGGAATCCGCCCGCGTGCAACGCGTGGAGCAGATCGGTGCCGGCGAGGTCGGCCGTCCACATCGGGGCACCTCCGCACGCATCGTCGCGCCGCGAGGGCAGGAAGGGGGGATCCTCTGCGCCCGGCCACACGGCAGAGGGAATCTCGGTCCGGCCGCCGCACGAGGCGCTGTAGTACACCGAGGCGGGAAGGCCGTCTCGCAGCAGCACGCGCCCCGCCGTCGCCGCAGCGGCGCGTTCGGTCGCGGGCGTCGCGGTGCGCAGAACCTGGCAATGCGTCTGGTCGCACAGATCGAAGCCATCCGCGCGGTGGCGCCCGCGGTTGGCAAGCGCGAACGTGCGGATCGTGATCGCCAGGGCTTCGAGCGCCGCAGGCGGACTGTCGCGGGCCGCCTCTCCCCCGAGCACGCGTGCCACATAGACCTCGATCGGAATATCGGCGACGGTGTAGCGTCCTCCCGGCCGCGCGATGCCGATGCGGAGCTGGAGCTCGGGGGTGGAGGACGGTGCGGCCGGGCTTTGCGTGCTGGCCGATGTGGCGGCCGCCCGGAGCTCGCCTTTGGACATGCCCAGCGTCGAAGGGCCTTGCGCGATCACCACGGTCGCGGCAATGGAGACGACGAACGTTCTCACGTCAGCCCCAGGAATCCCGCGACGTCGGTCCAGATTCGCGGCAGGCTCGCGATCAACTGATGATCGTCGTCGAGCAGCGTGAGCTTCACGTTGGGCCGAGCCGCCGCATATTGTTCGATGACCCGATAATCGACCGCCTCGTCGCGCCGGCCTTGAAAGATCAGCGTCGGCTGCCCGATCTCGGCCGCCAACGCATCGTACCTCAGGCCGTCCTCGTAGAAGGTATAGCTCAGTGCGCGCGTGCCGCCGTACCCGTGGTGAAACACGTCGAGGGTTCCTGTCGCCTGCCAGCGCGCCACCGCTTCGGCGCCGAGCACCTCGGGAGCGTCCCTGGGGAACATCACCGCGGGGGCGAGCAGCACGAGACGATCGATGCGATCGGGTATGCGGGCTGCCGTGTGAATGGCGACGACGGCACCGAGACTCGACCCGATGAGCACGATGGGCTGCGTATCGAGCGTCGCGATGTCGGCCGCCAGCCGGTCGAGCATCCGCGTCATCGTCAGCGACGCGAACTCCGGTTCGTTGAAGTCGGGGCACTGGAGCGCGACCCCGTGCGGCCGCAGTCGCTCGGCACAATACGCGGCCTTCTTCGACTGCGGTGACGAGGCGAACCCATGCAGGTAGAAGACGTGCATCAAATCAATCGCTGACAGGACGGACGGCACCGGCACTGGATGAGACCCTCGCCGTCGGTGTTGTAGTCGTAACTCAACTCTTCGCCTTTCCGAATCGTGCGGGCCGCGCGGATCCAGATCACGCCGCCTTTGATGTCGATATAGCAGTTCGGCCGGCAGGAGTGGTTGATGAAGCGCGCGAGGTTGCCTCCGACGCCCGCATCGATGACCGTCCGGTTCGTCAGCTTGAAGCACCAGATGTGGCCCTTTTTGATGTACCGGCGCTCCCGCTTGAGGCTCTCGCGGTTCGCGATCTTCTCGCCGGCATAATGAATGACTCGTGTGTTCTTGGAAATGGCCCGGGTTGCGTAGACGCCAGCGCCGTGGACGGGGGATCGCCGTTTCTCGATCATCTGCCTCCTACGATATATAATTTATTGATTCCATGGGTCTTTTGACGACGGTCAGCCGCAAGGCGCGGTCGGCTCGCGAGTTTGTCCGTGGCCTCGCCGACACCGCGCACCCGCTGCTGGTGCAGATCATTCCGATCCGGCGCTGCAACATCGACTGCGGCTACTGCAACGAGTACGACAAGGTGTCGCCGCCGGTCCCGACCGACACGTTGCGGCGCCGCATCGACAAGCTCGCGGAGCTGGGCACGTCGGTCGTCGCCTTCAGCGGCGGCGAGCCGATGCTGCATCCGGACCTGGACGATCTCATCCGTTATATCCGCGCACGCGGCATGATGGCGGGGCTGATCACGAATGGCTACTTCCTCGTGCCCAAACGGATTCACGAGCTGAACGACGCCGGTCTGGATTTCCTCCAAATCAGCATCGACAACGTCGAACCCGACGAGGTGTCGAAGAAGAGCCTCCGCGTCCTGGACAAGAAGCTGCAGGACCTTCGCGAACACGCCGCGTTCGACGTCAACATCAACTCGGTGCTGGGCGGGGGGATCAAGAACCCGGAGGACGCGCGCACGATCAACTCGCGGGCGCGCGAGCTGGGGTTTTCCACGTCAATCGGCATCATTCACGACGGATCGGGCCGGCTGAAACCACTCGGCGGGATCGAGCGTCAGGTGTTCGACGAAGTGTCAGCGAACATTAACGGCCCGTGGCAGGTCTTTAAGAATCTGTATTCCGGAATCACCAACTTTCAGGACAACCTCGCCGACGGCAAACCCAACCAATGGCGCTGCCGCGCCGGCGCCCGCTACCTGTACGTCTGTGAAGACGGCCTGGTGCACTATTGTTCGCAGCAGCGCGGACATCCCGGCGTGCCGCTCGAATCCTATGCGATCGACGACATCCGCCGCGAGTTCGCGACGCCCAAGTCGTGCGCCCCGTACTGTACGGTGGGCTGCGTCCACCGGGTGTCGACCATGGATTTCTGGAGATCTCCGCAACACGCCATCGTCGGTCGTTAGTCGCTAGGTCGCCGCCGCCATCGCCCGCCCGGGATCCTTGCCGCCTTTTCGCTCCGCCTTCTCGGTTTTCCTGGCGGCCTTCTTTCCTGAGTCCGACAGCAGCCAGTCCTGCTCGAAGACACTCTGCAGCTGCCGCACCACCTTCGGATCGCTCACGATGACGCCCACTTCGCGCCGCTTCTCGAGCTCGATCGTGCGGAGGCTCTGGCTCCCGAGAAACGCGAGACGTCCGTCGCGGATGATCGCGCGAATGTGGAGACGCTTCCCGGGGTATTTCTCCGCCAGCAACCCCGCCTTCTTGCCGCCGAGCTTCCCGATCATCCGCACCTCCACGCCGGCGGCGGCGCGGGCGGCGATCAGGCGCAACATCGCCGGATCGCTGACTTTGGGGTCGTAAATCAGCAGCTGCCTGCGCGCCCCTTTGATGAATTCCGCCAGACGGTCGCGAGCCGTCTCGGGGCTGACGACGAACCGGTCGCAGGAGGGGACGTAGGGTTGGCGCGCGGCGTCGGCCTCGAACAGCTTCAACGCTTCCTGGACGAGTTTCTCGTGGGTCGTCGTGATGCCGAAACTGCGGCTCTTCTCGATGTCGAGCGCCGTGAAATTGAAGCCGTACACGTGGAGCACGCGGTTGTCGACGATCATCATCTTGCCGTGGTACCGCACGAGGTCGCTGGCGGTCCTCGACACGGTCACGCCCTGTTCCAGAAGACGGAGCTCGAGCGTGCGGAGGCTTTTCTCGCCGCTGCTGTTGGTGTGAGCAATGAGGGCGCGAACCGCGACCCCGCGCGCCACGGCCGCCTCGAGCGCGCGCGTGATCTCGTGCCGATCGAGACGAAAGATGAGCACGTCGATCGTCTTCTTCGCCAGCTTGATCGCCGTAATGACGGGGGCGATGCCGGCGTCAGGTTGCACAATCAGCTTCATACCCGCCCACGCATTCGGTCCTCCAGCCTATTCGACTCAGCCGTGCGAGTGAAGGGTACGTTCCTTGTACCTCCTGTTCACCGTGACCAAAGTCTGTACGCCAGACAGCAAGTTGCTCGCCAACCCGACCACGAGGGCCAGAGCGCTCGTGAAGCGTATGCTGATCGCTGCAGTCGTCGTCTCCGGGGTCTCCGGGGTCTCCGGGGCGGTGGCCCCTACGACAGCCGGGCAAAGGGTCAACCCTCAGACGCTCGCGAATAAGGGGGTTTTCCGAGACCTTAGTTCACCGTCCCGTGAACCGAATGCGGACGCCGCCGTTGACCAGACGCGGCGTGCCGATCGTCGACGGACCCGTCTGGACGAAGTACACCTTGTCGAACAGGTTCTGCACGCCGACGAACACTTGAAGGTTGCGCCCGATGTCGCGCGACGCCATGAAATCGACTGAGGTGTACCCCGGCAGCCCGGGCGGTGTGGCCGCGTCGTACCCCGCGTCGGTCAGCGTGGTCACCGGTATGAAATTGACGTTGAGGTCGTCGTTGAACTGCGCCCCGGTGACCTGCACGCCGAGCGCGACGTTCACATACTTCGGATTCGAATACGCCACCTGCACCGATCCTCGGTGGGTGGGCACCTGCGGCAGGTACTTTCCCACGAGCGCCACGTTCGCGCCGCCATCGGTGACGGTGGCCTGATCGTAGAGATACGCGCCAGACACTCTCCAAGACGAGGCGAAGCGGTACTCCACGTCGCTCTGAACGCCCCAGACGCGCGTCGCGCCAAGGTTCTGCCTCTGCGCCAGGGTCGCGGTGAGGGTGACGTTCGACACCGGATTGCTGATGCGATTGTCGAACCACGTGACACGGGCGGTGACGTTGCGCGCCGGTGCGACATTAATACCCACTTCTCCACCGACCAGGCGCTCGGGTCCAAGTTGATCGTTCGGACGCGTCGTGAGCGCGCCGACCGAGAACTGGCGGTACAGCTCATTAAGCGACGGCGCGCGGAATCCTGAATTCGCCGCACCCCACGCGGTCACGCGATCCGACACGTGGAAAAGGGCCGCGATGCGCGGGCTGACCACGGTGTCGCTTCTCTCCGGAATGGACGGCCGGTCATTGACGGTGGGCAGGCCGGTCGCCACCGTGGTCTCCAGGTTGTGGCCATCGTAGTTCCGCCAGCGATCGACGCGCGCGCTGAGCGTGACCACCACCTTCGGCACGGGCGTGAAGATGTCCTGCACGAACGCGCCCAGGCTCTGCTGAGTCCCGCCCGACACGCGCTTGACCGTCAGCGTCGCCGCCTGCGTGACCCCGGACACGCCCACTGCGGCCACGAACGCATCTTCCTGACTGTCGGCGTCGACCCATCGCCAGTCGCCGCCCGCGCTGAAGAAATTGGAGCCGCCGGCGGCTTTGGACCACTGCACCGTGCCGCCGACACCGTTGGTCGGTACATGCTGATCGGTCGCCAGGCGGACACCGCTGCGTGTGGTTGTCGCGTTGGCCACCGCCAGGAAGTTGAAGTGGGACCGCTCCACGTCCACGAACACGCGCCCCTGCAGGTCGCTTTCATCCGGCATCCGGATCCGGACTCCGCCGTTGACGGTCGTCCATCTGGTGTCGTTGACTTCGCCGACCTTTCCGTTGATCCGATCCTCGGTGAAGTACCCGGCCCGGAAAAAGGCGTTGATGCGGTCGCTCGGGCTGAAGTCGAGCTTGGCGCTGATGTTCCTGTAGTTCACGTTGGCGTTGTTGTCGATCGGCCCGCGCTCTCTCTCCGCCACGATGGGAAATCCGTCCGTGTTGAAGAAGCTGCCCTCGACCGCCGCCCCCACCTTGTTCCATCGGTCGCTGGCGAAAAAGTCGACCTTCGGACTTGTCCGGTTGCCGTACTGAGGCTTGATCTCGATCGTTCGCCGCGTGGGTCGAGCCGTGACGATGTTGATGACGCCGCCCATCGCATAATTCCCGTACAGGCTCGACGTCGTGTCGTCGGTGACCTCGATGCGATCCACGCTGATGAGTGGAACCCGGGTCCAGTAGACCCACCCGCCGAAGGGATCGTTGAACGGGACACCGTCGAGCAGGACGAGCGTCCGGCTCTGTCCGCTCGGCCCGATCCCGCGCAGCGACACGCCCTGCGTGGTCGGCTGGGCGGCAAGGCTGCTGGTGCGGCGGAAGAGGCTGAACGTTGGAATCTGGCGCAGGACGTCGTCGGCCACCACCGCGGGTGAGGCCCTGATCTCCTCGCGGGTCAGCACGCTGACGCTCGCCGGCACATCGCCCAGGCGCTGCTCGGTCCGTGTGGCCGTGACGACGACCGTTTCGAGAAGCGTGGCGGGCTTCAGGACAATCGCCAGCGAACCGGATGTCGCCGGTAGTCGCTGTTGATATTCGGCGAACCCGCCCATGCGAACGATCAGGACGAGGCCGGGCGCGGAGACATCGAGACTGAACTGCCCGTCGGGGCCGGTCACAGTCTGCTGCTCTCCGCGCCCATCGGTCCGCACGATCACGACCGCGCCGGCGACGGCGCCGCCACTCGAGTCGCGGACGACGCCCGCGACGATCGCCCGGTTCGCGGATGGCTGCGAAGCCTGCGCGGCGAAAGCGGCGTGGGCGTGCGGCAGGGTGGCCGCGAGCAATAAGCAAACGGTAAGGGTGTTGAGCATCATGTTGTGGCGGATTATATGCGTACGGGATTCCCCCGATCATCTGAAAGAACAAAGGCAACCACGAAAACACGAAAACAGTACGCAATCAGTAGAAATCGTGCGCGTCGAAATCGACGTCGACGCCGCGCAGGCCCTGCACCTGCTCCGCGCGCACCGAGGTGACCCCGTCCTGGTTCTGCAGGATGCCGTCGACAAGCAGAAACGGCTCTTCAACGATGACGAGCCGATCGCGCGCGAACAGGTCAGGCCGCACGATGATGTTGGCGATGCCGGTCTCGTCCTCGAGCGTGAGGAACACGAACCCTTTCGCCGTCCCGGGCCGCTGCCGTGTGATGACCATGCCGGCGACCCGCACGCGGCGGTCCGGCCGCGTGGCGCCGAGGTCGCAGGCGCGCAGCACGCCGCGCGTCGCGAGCTCGCCACGCCGAAGCGCCATCGGGTGGCGGCCGACCGTTAACCCGGTGCCGGCGTAATCGGCGACCAGCCGCTCGGCCTCGGTCATGGGCTTCAGGGGACACGAGTCGGCCTCAGGCAATTCACAATTCTGAATTGTGAATTGTGAATTCTCGAGGAGCTCTCCCGCCGGCCGCACGGCGCGCTCGGCCTGCCAGAGCGCCGACCGGCGATCGTAGCCGAACGAATTCAGCGCCCCGATATCGGCGAGCGTGACCAGCTCGTCGCGTCGAAGCCCGGTGCGCGCCACGAGATCGTCAACCGAGGCGAAGCGTTCATTACTTCGCGTGGGGCCCCACCCTAACGCGCTGGCACGGCTTCGCACTCCCTCGGCCTCGAACGTAGACTCTCGGCCTCGGGTGAAGGCTGCGGACGCTTCGTGTGAGCAGACGTTGCAGAATAACCCGCCGTCACCGGTCGCTTCCAGCATCGATTCATCGTCGCAGCCGCATTTGGGGCACGCAGGGCTAAAGCCCTGCGCCACATTCTGGACGCCCTGCGCTACATTCTGGACACCCTGCCCCGCATTCATGTGGCGCAGCCCTTTAGGGCTGCGATCGGCGCTCGCGATCGCTCGTCCCACCTGTTCGCGCAAGCCGCTCGCGTAGCGCAGTCCCAGTCGGATGGCGCCGTCGGCCTCGATGGCGCAGTCCCAGCCGGAGGCCTGCACATCGATGGAATGAAAACGCACGCCGCGGCGCTGCGCGTCCTTCACGAGCGTTGACGGGTGATAGAACCCCATCGGCTGGTTATTGAGCAGCGCCGTATAGAACGCCGCCGGATAGTGCGCCTTCAGATACGCGCTCGCGTACGCCAGCAAGGCGAAGCTCGCCGCGTGCGACTCGGGAAACCCGTAGAGCGCGAACGACGTGATCGACGTAATGATCTGCTCGGCCGCGTCCCCGGTAATCCCCTGCCGGGTCATACCGTCGCGCAGCTGCACCTCGATCTGTTTCATCCGCCGCTCGGATCGCTTGAACCCGAACGCCCGCCGCAGCTCTTCGGCTTGTCCGCCGGTGAATCCCGCCGCCACCATCGCGATCCGCAGCAACTGCTCCTGGAACAACGGCACGCCGAGCGTGCGCGCGAGGATCGGCTCGAGCGACGGATGCGGGTACCGGATCGGCTCGCGGCCGGCGCGGCGATTGAGATAAGGATGCACCATCTGCCCGACGATCGGTCCGGGACGAATGATCGCCACCTGCACGACGATGTCGTAGAACTCTTTCGGCTTGAGGCGCGGCAGCGTCGCCATCTGCGCGCGCGACTCGACCTGGAAGACACCGATCGTGTCGGCGTCGCACAGCATGCGATAGACGGCGGGGTCGTTCGGCGGCAGGTGCGCGAGATCAACATTCACCAACGCGATGGCATCCTGCAGCACCGCCATCATGCCGAGGCCGAGCAGATCGACCTTGACGATCCCCATGTCGGCGCAGTCGTCCTTGTCCCACTGGACGACGACGCGGCCGGGCATGCTGGCGTTTTCGAGCGGCACGACGGCGTCGAGCTGGCCCTGACAGATCACCATCCCGCCGGAATGCTGGCCGAGGTGGCGCGGCAGATCCTGCATTTCGCCCCACAACCGCGCGAACAGCCGGACGCGATCGGCATTGATGTCCAGGCCGACCGACGACAGATGGCGCGGCAGCGTATCGGCCGGATCGGTGAACTCGAAGTTGTTCATCACCTTCGCGAGGCGATCGATCTGGAGGGGCTCGAATCCGAGCGCCTTCCCCACCTCGCGCGCGGCGCTGCGACCCCGATACGTGATGACGTTGGCGGTCATCGCGGCGCCCAGCCGGCCGTACTTCTCGTACACGTGCTGGATGACGCGCTCGCGGCGATCGCCGCTCGGCAGATCCAGATCGATGTCGGGCCACTCGCCCCGTTCCTCCGACAGGAACCGCTCGAACAACAGGTCCATCCCGACCGGATCCACCGCTGTGATGCCGAGGCTGTAGCACACGGCGCTGTTGGCCGCCGAACCCCGCCCCTGCACGAGGATGTCGTGCTGCCGGCAGAAATTGACGATGTCCCACACAATCAGGAAGTAGCCCGCGAGATTGAGAGCCTGGATGAGGTCGAGCTCGCGCTCGATTTGCGCGCGCGCCCGATCGGCATACGGGCGATAGCGTTCACGCGCGCCGACGTCGACGATCTTCCGGAGGAACGACGCCTGCGTTTCGCCAGGCGGCACGGGATAATCGGGAAACCGGTAGCCCAGATCGGCCATCGTGAATTGCAGGCGATCGGCGAGCTCGGAGGTGCGCCCGACCGCGTCCGGCACATCGGCGAACAGCGCCGCCATGTCGGCCGGCGAGTGCAGATACCGTTCCGCGTTGGGCGCCAGTCTGCGCCCGGCGCGCGCGAGATCGGTGTGGTGGTGAATGCAGGTGAGCACGTCGAAGAGCGGCCGCTCGGCCGGCGTCGCGAACCGGATGCCGCCGGTTGCGACCACCGGCACGCGAAAGGCGGCCGCCAGGTCGACGAGCCGCTGATTGTCGGCGGCTTCCTCCCGACGGAAATGACGCTGCAGCTCGACGAAGACGCCGGCGCGGCCGAAGAGCCGGATGGCGCGATCGAGCAACCCGCCGACACCGTAGCGCTGACCGTCGAGCGCCGACCGCCCGACGAGCGCGATCAGGCCACGCGTCGAGCCTTCCAGTTCCTCGAGCGCAAGCGCGCCCTCGCCTTTCGGGGCACCGAGCTTCATGCGGGTAATCAGCCGGCACAGATTGCGATAGCCGTCCTGGGATTCACAGAGCACGGGCAGAGGCCAGGTCTGGTGGGGCGGGTTGGTCTGGTGGGCCTGGTGGGTAAAACCTTCTTCCTCACCCGACCTACCCGACCTACCCGACTCACCTGACCTACCTGACCCCTGCGAAGCGACCGTCAGCTCCGCGCCGATGATCGGCTTGATGCCCACCGCGCGCGCCGCCTTATGAAAACGAGGCGCGCCATAGACGCCGTCGCGATCCAGGAGCGCAAGCGCCGGGTAGCCGAGATCGGCGGCGCGATCCACGAGCGCCTCCGGCAGCGAGGCGCCCTGGAGAAAGCTGAAGGCGGAGGCGGTGTGGAGTTCGATGTATGAGGAGGACACGAAGACACGTTTCAAACACAAAGGACAGCCCTTTGTGTCCTTTGTGATTAGTCAACAATTGCGTCGATAAACCACCCCTCGGTGACACGATCCTTGAAAATCCGATAGACCGCGCCGTCGCTGAGCGAGACATCCCATTCGTCGCGGGACCAACTCTTATCCGCGTGGGGCCCCACCCCCACGCGCTCGCACGGCATCCCAGTCCCTCGCGCTCGAGCGTAGACTCTCGCGCTCGGGTGTTGGCCGAGGGGCCCCACCCCCACGCGCTCGCCCAGCTCCGCAGTCCCTCGGCATCGAGCGTAGACTCCCGGCCTCGGGTGAAGGCCGTTGGCCTGTTCCCACCAGTTTCCAGACGTGAGCCATGGTCCCGCGCACATCAGCACGCGGCCGCCCGCGAACCCGCGGCGATCGGTGGTGACGGCGACCGGCCGGCCGTCGGCGACGGCAACCCGCGCCGGCACGGGATGGCGGCAGCGGCGCAAGGCAGAGACGACTGCCTTCTCCCGAGGGCGAGAGTCATTCTTTATGGCGCGTGGGGCCCCACCCCCACGCGCTGAAGACCTCGGGCTCGAGCGTAGACTCTCGCCCTCGGGTGAAGACTGAATGTCCTTCGCAAACGGTTGCATCCCGAACGCTCCTGGACGATAGGAATCGACGAGCGCGGGCCGCCCGATGCGGTCCTGTCCCATCAGTGCGGTCAGCCGCGCGATGAGCGTCGACAACTGCTCGGGCGTCGGATGCGCGCGCGTGAACAACGTGTGCTGCAGCACGCGGCCCGGCGTCGGATCGATGAGAACGGTGACGCGTTCGATTGCCGCTGGCGGCGGATGGGATTCGAGATCGAGCAGGATGAGTGTCCTCAGCGTCCGCACGTCGCGCATCGGCGCAGGGAGCTGCAGATGGCGCGCGTACGTGTCGTGCCCGGTCACGAGACCAAGCGCGACGTAGAGCGCCGCAGCGCCGCGGTCCCGGCGCTCCAGCCGCGTGGACAGCGGTTCGAGCAGCCGTGTGAGCACGAACGACAACGGCTCGAGCCCCTCGATCGGCCATTCCAATTCGATCGACGACTCGAAGCGCTCCTCAGATAGGGTCGGGACGAGCGGGCGGACATCCTCGCCGCGTGCGAGGATCTGCCAGACGAGCCCCTGTTGTCCGAGCCGAGCGGCCAACTCGGCCGCCGGCAGCGCCGCGAGATCGCCGAGCGTTTTCAGTCCCCACGCGTGAAAAATGGACGCAGCAGCCTTCACCCGAGCCCGAGAGTCTACGCTCGAGGGCGAGGCGTGGGGAGCGCGTGGAGGTGGGGCCCCACGCGCGACAAATAAATGATGATCCATCAGATGAGCGGCGACTTTTCTGAGCACGTCGATCGGGAGTGAGGCGAGTGCGTCGGCTTCTTTTCCCCGCTCGACAACCGTCAGGCCCGGGCGCGCGTACGCCAGCACCATCGCGGCCGCGCGCGTGGCCGCAAGCGCCACCTGCACCCGCAGCCCGCGCGCCGACGCCGATCGACCGAGCTCTTCGCCGATGGCGCGCGGATCGCCGAGCAATCGATCGAGCCCGCTGACGTCGATCGCGACCACATCGTCGCCGTGGCATTCGAAACGCGGCGAAAAGTCCTGCGCCAACGCGACAAGAGCGTTTGTATCGCCGTTGGGTTGTGGATTGACCTCTGCCTTCTCCCGAGGGCGAGAGTCTACGCTCGAGCCCGAGGTCTTCAGCGCGGGGGCGCGGGCCGCAGCCTCCCGAGGGCGAGAGTCTACGCTCGAGCCCGAGGTCTTCAGCGCGGGGGGGTGGGGCCCCACGCGCCCTGAAAAATGATAGATGCACGCGTACAAGGGCAAAGGGCTGGAGAGCTGAGTGTTAAGGGCAAAGAGCTGCATGATGTCAGACATAAGGTGAGGCCTGTGTGGCCAACGACACGCTGACGCCCTCGCGCGTATGCCGCTTCGCGCTGATCACGTGGAGCTCCACATCGAAGCCTGTGAATATCCGACCCTCAGCCCTGTGCTCTCTGCCCTCTGCCCTATCGAATTTCACCGAGAGCCCCGCCGCGCTTCGCGCCATCGGCGCGGTGCCCACGAGGACACAGGCGGTCTGGCTCCCTTCGATGACGCGCTGCAGCCGCAGCCAGGCCGTGAACGGCAACCGCCGAATCGCGCTCTCAGGCGCTTCGGCCACATCGAGCGCGACGATGCCGAAATTGCCCGCCTGCAGGATGAGCATCAGCGCTTTGACGGCCTGCTCCACGGCACGCTGGTTCATGTCGCGGCACATGCCGGGATTGGTCACCACGTGACCTCGAATCCAGAGGAGGCGGTCGAGATCGATTCCGGCCGCCGATGCCGACGCGGTGTCGAACATGTCGAGCGCATCGACCAGTGCGACCAGTTCGCCCCGGGCCGTGGCCGCGGCCAGCATCTGCAGCAGCACGCTGGTGCGTCCCGAGGACCGTGGACCGATCAGCTCGGACAGCTGGCCGCGTGGGAACCCGCCGCCCAATCGCGCATCGAGCGTCGTAACGCCAGCGGGGGCGATGGCGTATTCATCGTACGGATCGAGCGGCGGCAGCGCGTCCGTCAGCGTGCGATCGAGTTTCCGCGCGCGAAGCAACGATTCCAAATCAGCGCGAGCGAGAGGCATGTTTCGCTTTATATTCGCCTTTCTCTTTGCGCACTATACCGCACCCCTCGGGGACGATCAAGTGGGGCCGGACGTGAGTTAAGATTTGAACGTTAAACGTTTAACGTTCAACGTTTTTCAGCCGTCTAAACCCCATATTCCACCAGGACCTCTTGGCCGAATCCGTTCAAGCTGAAACATCCCCAGCCCCAGACGCCGTTGCGGCTCCCACTCCGCTGCTGGGCTCGAAAACGCTGCAGCGGATGCTCGCCGCATTCACCTACCGCGATTTTCGCGTCCAGTGGTTCGGTGCCTGCACGTCGAGCATCGGCACGTGGACCCAGCTCACCGCGCAGAACTGGATGGTGCTGTCGCTGACCGGTTCGGCCTTCTTCCTCGGCCTCGACGCCTTCCTTCAACAACTGCCGATCATGCTCTTCACGCTCATCGGGGGCGTGCTGGCGGATCGGCGCGACAAGCGACGGACGCTGTTGACGTCGCAGTACATCCAGATGACGACGGCAGCCACCCTCGCGCTGCTCGTCTACTACGGCGTCGTCCAGATCTGGCACATCCTGGTGCTGTCCTTCGCCACCGGCGTCGCGCAGGCATTCGGCGGCCCGGCCTATCAGTCGCTCATCCCGTCGCTGGTCGAGAAGAAGGATCTCCCGAACGCGGTCGCGCTCAACTCGATTCAATTCAACGTGGCCCGCGTGCTCGGCCCGCTGGCCTTCGGCGCGACGATCGCCGCATTTGCGCAGTGGCACTACAGCGATGCTCAGGGGATGGCGGCGTGCTTCGCGCTGAATGCGGTCTCCTTCCTCGTCGTGATCTACGCGCTGATGTCGCTTCGCATCACACACATCCCGTCGACGTCGGTCACCAGCATGCGCGACGAGCTGCGCGGGGGCCTTTCGTACGTCAGGCACCACCACAGCCTCGTGGCGCTCATCGTGCTCGCCGCCGCGACGACGTTTCTGGGCTTCGCCGTGCTGACGTTCCTGCCGCTCTTCGCGAAAAGCGTCTTTCATGAAGGGGCCGGCACCTACAGTCACCTGCTCGCGTTCTCGGGCGCCGGCTCCGTCGTCGGCGCACTCGTCGTCGCGTGGCTCGGGAAATTCAAGCGGATGGGGCTGATGGCGCTGCTCGTGCAGGCGGTCTACGGCGTCCTGATTCTGGCGTTCTCGATGTCGCGGGTGCTGTGGGTGAGCGAAGTGCTGCTCTTCCTGACCGGGGCGGCGCTGATGGTGGTCTTCTCGACCGTGACCTCGCTGATTCAGCTCATCGCTCCCAACGAGATGCGCGGCCGTGTCATGAGCATCTACATGGTGGCGTTTCGCGGCGGCATGCCGCTCGGCAGCCTCGTGAGCGGCTATCTGGCGACGTTCTTCGGAGCACCACGAGTGATTGCCGTCAACGGTGTCCTGCTCGTCCTCGTCGCGGCGTATTTCCTCCTGATCCGCAGCCACGGCGTGCGGGAAGCCTGACAATTGCAGACTGCAGATTTCAGATTGCAGATTGCAGATTGCTGAGTGCTCATAGCAGTGGCGCTGCTGACGGCGCCGGTGGGGGCGTCCGCACGACGCCTCCTCTGAAGTCACACCAACTCGGTGGTATATAGCCGGTCCGAGCCAACGAGCCAGCTGTCATCCGTTGAACCCGATGCCTGTCCCGGCAGATTCACTGGCGCGATTCTGCTGACATTCCTCGCCGGCGCGGAGTTGGATCCGAGGGTGTTCCCGCGCAAGTGGCGCAGTGACGACCGGTTGGCATCAACGCGGACTGACGAGGACGTCTTTGAAATAGCTCGTGCTGTCGGTCTTGGACCACAAGCCGATTCTGCCGGCCATCGGCGGACGGAGCACCAGATTACTGGCTGGGCTCAAATCTGGACAGTGTCCACGTCCCTCATGGCGACACCGAGATACGCCGGATCCACGCGGCGCGGGCGGCGCGCAGGTCGCGAACGGCGGTGTCTACGCGCCGGCCCGCTTCCTGGAGCCGTCGCAACTCTTGGGTCCGCGTGAGGGTATCGAAGGCACCCGCGCCGACGGCCTGCTCCACGAACGTCACATCGCGATCGATGATCGCGCCTGTCGGCGCGACTCGCGCTAGCGCCCGCTCTGCAGTCTGCAAGGTCGCCCAACTGGATTCCAATTCGGCCCGGACATCGGCCCGCGCCGTCCCGAGCTTGGCCTCAGCGGTCAAGATCCGTCCCGTGGCCTGAGCGCGCGGCTCCCGCTGGCGGTTGAACAGGGGCAGCGCCACGCCGACGTTGAACACGAGCTCGGCATCCGTCCAATTGGCCGCGAGCGCGCCGGCGAACGGCGGCCCGACAAAGGAGCCGACCGGAATGTCGCGCGTTTGACGGCCGTAGTTCAGACCCAACGTCAGCGGCGGCGTGATCAGACGTTCGAAGATTTGCCGTTCAAACTTTGCGGCATCCACCTCGGCGAGCGCCGCGCGAACGCGCGGGTCGCGATCGACCAGCGGCGCAAATTCTGGTGGCGTGGGCGCGACGTCTGGCGCGTCCGGCCCGTCCTCCACCACGAGGTCGCCGCCCGTCTCACGTCCGAGCCATCGCGCCAACCGCGCTCGGCTCCGATCGAGATCACCGTGCGCCATGTCAACGGACGCGAGAGCGCCGGCCAGATCGAGCTCTGCCGAATCGGCGTCGATCTGCGGCGCCGCGCCGACCTGGAATTGCTGACGCACCGCGTCAGACGCGATGCGGTACAGATCGGCGAGTCGCTCGCCGCGAGCGCGCTGACGTTGCGCCAGCGCCGTATCAGCAACCGCGATCGCCACTTGCTCATCGAGCGCCCGCAGTCCGGCCTCACGGTCCTGGCGCGCGCGCTCGACCTCCGCCGCCGCCGATGCCGCGCGCGGTCTCCACGATCCGGAGAGGTCGAACGGCTGCTGGATCCCGAGCGTCCACGCGCTTTCATCCGAGCGTCCGACCAGGCGACCCTGCGCAAAGCTGCCCGAGATCGTTGGATCCTCACGGAATCGTCGCGCCGCTTGTGCCGCCATGGCTTCCGCGGCGGCGATCCGCGCCTGAAGCCCGGCGGCGTCTGGCGCGTGTGCCCGCGCCTCGGTCTGCGCCTCTGCCAGCGACAACGGTCGTTGTGCGTGCGCCGACCACGGCAACAGGGTCACGATGCTGACCGCGACAATCACCAGGGAAAGCGGTACACGTTTCATGATCTCGCTGCCCTCGTTGTGAGCCGTGCGTCGCGCCGTGCGAGCCACACGTAGATCGTCGGAATGACGAGCATGTTCAGGGCGGTGGACGTGATCAGCCCGAGGCAGACGATGAGCGCCATCGGCGCTTCGAGCTCGGTCCCCCGAGCCTCGAACGAGAGCGCCAACGGCAGCAGGCCCAGGCCAGCGGCTGCCGCGGTCATCAGAATCGGCATCAGCCGTTCCTCGGCCGCTCGCCGAATCCGCGCAATAGGCTCCTCGTCCGGATGCGCCGCGTCGAGATGCTGCTTGTGCGCGACGAGCATGATGCCGTTCCGCGCGATGATGCCGAATAGCGTCACGAATCCCACGAGCCCCGCGACGGATAACCCTTCGGGTGTGAGCAGTGCGCCCACGACGCCACCGATCAGACCGAGCGGGAAATTCACGAGCGCGATCGTGGCGTCGCGAACCGAGCCGAAGGCGGTCGCCAGCAGCACGAAAATCCCGAGCAACACCAGTGCGCCGATGAGGAGCAATCGCTGCGCCGCCTGGCGCCGCGCGATCGCTTCCCCGCTGACCTCGACGCGATACCCCACGGGGAGTCGCAGCGATGCGAGTTGCTGCTCCAGGCGTCCAACGGCGCTCGACAATCCTCCGCCGCGGACATCCATGCCGATGGCTATGCGTCGCTCGCCGCTTTCGTGATTGACCAATGCGGGCGCCGGAATCTCCTCGATGGTTGCCAGGGTCCCGAGATTGACGGCGCCCGCCGACGGCGTGTCGATCGGCAGATCGGCTAGCGCCTCACGCGCGCGCATAGCAACAGGCCCCGCAACAACCACATCGACAACTCGCCCGTCGCGGCCGAGGATCTGTGTGACGCTCTGCCCTTGACGCCAGCTCACGACCTGAGTCGCCAGTTCGTCGGGGCGAACGCCGTAGCGGGCCAGTTGGGCGCGATCCGGGCGCAGGCGGATTTGCGGCACGTCAATCTGTGGTTCGGGCCGGATGGTCCCGAGGCCCGGAATCCGGCCGGCGACCTTCACCACCTCGGCCGACAGTGCGCGCAGGCGGGCAATCTCCGGACCGATCACCTTGACCACCACCGGCGCCGTTTCCCCGGAGAGCGTTTCGTGAATCCGTTCTCCGAGGAATCCTTCAATGGCGAACCCCAGGCCCGGCACCTGCCCGAAGCCTTTCGCCAGCTCCAGCACGATCTGATCCCATTCGCGATCATCGTCCGGCTTCAACACGAGATCGAACTCCAGAATGTTCACGGGCACCGGGTCGTCACCCAACTCCGCGCGACCGATGTGCGCCTCGGTATGCGCCACGAGGGCGGGCCGGAGTTGCGCATCGAGTCGGACCCCGAGACGAGTCGCCTCCGACAACGACGTGCCGGGCACGGCGGTCGCGTGCGCGATCGCGGACTCTTCGTGGAATTCTGGCAGAAACCGGCCACCGAGAAACGGGACCGCGACGACGGCCAGCGCGGTCGCGAGTCCGGCCAACGTGAACACCGTCCGCGGTCGGTCGACGACCGAACGGAGCACGCGTTGATATCGCGCGAGCAGCCACAACGCAAGCCGCGACGGTCGCGCCTCTGTGGTCGCTAATGGCGGGAGCAGCCATGCACACAGCGCGGGCGTGACGGTGAGAGCAACGAGGAGCGAGGTCGCAATCGCCAGAATGTAGGCCTGCGCGAGCGGCGAGAAGATGCGTCCCGCGATCCCGCCGAGGAGCAGCACCGGCACGAGCACGAGGCACACAATCACCGTCGCGTACACAATAGAGCTGCGGATCTCGCGGGACGCGAAGCGGACCACATCAAGCGGTGCCTGCGGATCAGGCCGACGGATATTCTCCCGCAGTCGTCGCCAGACATTCTCCACGTCGACGATCGCATCGTCGACGACTTCCCCAACCGCGATGGCCAATCCGCCAAGCGTCATGCCGTTGATCGACGCGCCGAGCGCCGTCAGGACACCAACGGCCCCCAAGATCGAGAGTGGAATGGCGGTCAGGCTGATGACGGCGAGCCGGCCGTAGCGCAAGAACGCCACGAGCACCAGGATCACCAGCACCGAGCCGATCGCCATCGCGCGGCCGACGTTGGTGACGGACGTGCTGACGAACGTCGCCTGCCGGAACACCGGGGGTTCGATTCGCGCGCCGGCCGGCAGGCGCGAGCCGAGCTCGCGCAGCGTCCGTTCGACCTCGTCGGTCAGCGTGATCGTGTCTCCCCAAGGCAACTTGGTGACCTGCACGTAGACCGCGGGGCGGCCGTCGTAGAGGGCCGCTCCCACCGGTGGTTCCGCGCCACGCACGACATCCGCGACATCGGCGATCTGCACCAAGGGTCCGGACACCGCGGTACGGCCCAACATGGCCACCGCGTCGTCCCATGACAGCCGCGCGTCGTTCTGCACGTCGAGGCGAGCGCTGGCGGTTTCCACGAAACCGGCGCCCGACAGCGACTGGCTGCCGCGCACGGCCTCGGCCAACGCCGTAACGGTGACACCGCGCTGACGGAGGCGCACGGGGTCGGGACGCACTTCGATGCGCTCGATTACGCCCCCCTGAGCGACGACTTGTGCGATGCCAGGGATGGCCAACAGCCGCGGGCGGAGCACCCAGTCCGCGAAGGTGCGCACGTCGCGCAGGGCCTGTTTCTGATCCGGCGCGGTCGACGTCAAGCAGAAGCGCAGGAGCGCACCGATCGGTGCCGAAATCGGTTGCAGCTGTGGTGCCCGCACAGCTTGGGGCAAGCGTGCTTGCACGAGCTGCAATCGCTCCGTCACGAGCTGCCGCGCGCGGTAGAGATCGACGCCGTCCTCGAACACGAGCGTGACGACCGAGAGGCCGGGCGAAGACGTCGATCGGACGCTGGTTGTTTGCGGCGTGCCGAGCAGCACCTGTTCGAGCGGCCGCGTGACGAGCTGCTCGACATCGACCGTCGTCATCCCGGCGGCCTCAGTCTGCACCACGACGAGCGGCGGGGTGAAATCAGGCAGGACGTCGAGCGACGCGTGCGAGGCGGACCAGACCCCGCCGACCGCGAAGGCGGCGGCCCCAAGGAGCACGACGACGCGGTTATGGATGGACCAGGCGATCAGGCCATCGAAGAACCGACCCATCGCTACTCAGCCGGCCGCAACAGCGCGCGGACCGTCTCACCCTGGAGCGCCATCGCGCCTTGCGTGACGACGCGGTCGCCGGCGGTCAACCCGGAGGCGAGGCGGGCCTTTCCGCCGTAGCGGGCGGCGACGCGTACCGGGCGCGCGGTAAACACACCCGCAGAGGTTTCGACAAAGACCGTGTCGGTGTCGACGCCTGGGACGAGCGCGGACTCAGGCACCACGACCCCACGCGCGATACCGCGCGCAACCTGCACGGACACGGACGAACCGGGACGAAGCGCCGCGGACTGCGGCCCGTCTATGACGACGCGATCGTGTCGCGTACCATCCTTCTCGGTCACGCGGCCGCGCACGAGAAGGCGCGCGGCCACGAGTCCCGAGGGCGTGGTCACTTCGTACTGCGCGCCAACCGGATCGTCAGGCGGGACCGAGACATCAATCCAGATCGGCCCGTCTCGCACGATCTGCGCGAGCACGTCACCCTTGGTGATCACCGCACCCACTTGGACGTTGAGTGCCGAGACGACGCCGGCGATCGGCGCGGTGACGGCAACCGGTCGCGTCTGCGCCTCGGTCGCGGCGGTTCGAGCGTTGCGGAGTCCTTCCAAGCGCGCCCGAGCTGTGGCGACGGCTGTCTCAGCCTCCTGCAGCTTCGCGGCGCTCACGACCTGAGGAGAGAGAGTGCGCGCTCGCGCGGCGTCAGCTTCGGCCTGGCTCAGTTCGCGTTCGGCCGCTTCGATTTGCCCTTCCCGCTCCGCCGACTGCGTGCCCACCGCAATGCGGTCGGGTGTGTCCAGGATCGGAACGATCTCGAGCAGCGTCGCGCCGGCCCTGACCGAGGCGCCCAGTTGCACTGCCGGCGGTCGGGCGATCCTCCCAGTCACGGGGGACACGACCTGCGCCTCATCGTCAGGCGGACTGAGGACCCGACCGAACCGCAAGGTGCTCTCGGGCAGGTCACCGTCCTCTGCGGGTACGACGATGAGGCCGAGCGCGGCGCGATCGCGATCGGTGAGCTGAATGCTGCCATCGGGTCGCACGCGCTGTGGAGTGGCGTCCTTCATGGCGCGCTCTTCACGCGCCGACTCGCTCTCGCCACAGCCCGATGGCGCCACGAGCGCGATCAAGAGCAGACCGAGACCCGAGAGACGTCTCATTGGAGCGCCCGGATCACGATCTGCATCAGCGTCTCGCCAAACCGCGCGCCGGAGACGACGCTGAGGAGGCACGTCGCCATCACGAGCACCGTCGGTGCGACCAGACGCTCTGGCGTGTCGGCCGGAAGCGGTCCGAGCAGACGCGCGATTCGATCCTCCAAGCGCGCGCAGCTATCGATCAGGGCCGCTCCGCGCGGCGCAACCGTTGGCCACTGCGCGCCGACAAGCACGGCTGACGCGAGGTCGGCGCCGTCGATGCCGGCGTCTCGCGCCTCTTCGTCCCGTGCCAGCTCCAGGACACGGCGCCACTCATCGAAACGCCGCCGCGCACCAGGCCAGGGCCACTGCAGATCGGTGATGAGTTGGGCGAGCCAGATCCGCAGCGGGTCATGGTGTCGAACATGTGCCGCCTCGTGGGCGTACACCGCATGGACTTCGTCTGCATCGAGTCGCGCGACGAAGGCGGTTGCGAGAATCGTCCGAGGACGCCACAAACCAACGGTACCGGCGGCCATGCGCGACCGCCGCTGCGCCGCCGACTTTCCCGCACGAATCAACGCGCGCATCCAGACGATCGCGAACAGTGCGCTCAAACCGATCATGGGAAGCGGCAACCATTCCGCATCGTCGGGTTCCATCGCCGCCCACCCAAGAAGCATCGAGAGCGCAATGGCCGCCGGCACTGCCGGCATCCACATCGCTCGCCACGAGGCACGCTCCCACTGCCGCGCGCTTGCCGGTTGACGGTGTCGCTGTGGCCACGCGCCCGCGACGAGAAGCGCGGGGCCGACGATGGCGAGAACAAGGAGGGCGAGGAGCGGTTCACGATCCACGGCGGGACCTTCGGCGGGCGGCGACCTGCCGCGAGAGCTCGTCGATGAGCTCCGGATCGATAGCCTCGATGGCATCAACCAACGTGGCGATGGCGGGTTCCGGGTCGGGGCCGAGCAACCGCCGCAGGGTTTCACTGGCCCGGGCGTGATCGATGCGCTGGCGGGGAACCCGCGCGGTGTACACAAACGCGTTCCCGACCCGTCGTCGAGCGACGAGTCCCTTCGCGTGGAGCCGGTCGAGCACCTTGCCAACCGTGGTGTACACCAGGCCGCGTGGCGCCCCGATGCGCGAGTAGATATCGCGTCCGGAAATCGTGCCGCTGTCCCAGACCGCGGTGAGAACGGCGTATTCGAGATCGCCGCCAGGGAGCGCAGGCAACCGCTGCATGCTTGACGGATGCTACGACTTGCGTCGTAGTCAGGTCAAGCGAGTTTTATCGCGATTCTCGATGGGGGATCGGGTGCAATGCTGTCGAGTCGCGGACGACCCTGAGCCTCTCATCAGAAGACGTTTGCGCGACTTGAGAGGCGCCTGACCGTCTGCTAAGCTTGCGGTGTTGGGTGTTGGAGTTCACCCCTAACCGCCCCACCTAAAAGTGCGGCAGATGACTCCTACGGGCGGTGCGTCCGTGGGAGTTCCCCACCGACGTTCCAGCCTCTGAAGCAGCTCGTTCGCTCGACGGCTTCGTGTCGGCTCGGCGCTCACGCTACGGGCCGATATCGCACAAGGTGTGTGTGAGCGCGTCCAGCGATCGGGCCATCGCGCGGACCGCGCCTGTTACGTTCGAGAATCGTCCGTCGACTCAGAAGGAGCGTGCTTGTGAGTGATTTGGCGACCGCGACAATCCTTGCCGCCCTCGTGGTGATCGCGTCAGTCGTGTCCGTGGAGTCCGGCGTGTCCGTCGCCATCATCGAGATTTCGCTGGGGGTCATTGCTGCGAATGTCCTGGGCGTGCATTCCACACCGTGGATTGATTTTCTCGGCAGCTTTGCAGGCATCGTGCTGACATTTCTCGCAGGCGCGGAAGTCGATCCCGCGCTGCTCCGTCGTGATTGGAAGCCGGCGGTGATTATCGGCGGGCTTTCGTTTCTGCTCCCGTTTGTCGGGGTCGGGCTCTTCGCGCGCTACGTAGCAGGCTGGAGCGTGCCGCAGGCGGAGATCGCCGGGATCGCGTTGTCGACGACGTCGCTTGCGGTCGTGTACGCCGTGCTCGTCGAGACCGGGTTGACGACCAGCGAGCTCGGCAAGATCCTCATGGCGGCGACGTTCGTCACCGATCTGGGCACCGCCCTGGCATTGTCGGTGCTGTTCATCCAGCCCACCCGCTACCTGGCGCTGTTTATCATCGTCTCGGTCCTGGTCGTCGCGATCATGGCGGGATTTCAGCGTCCGTTTTTTGCGAGGTACGGCGCCCGCATCATCGAGCCAGAGATCAAAGGCGCGTTCCTCGCGCTGTTTGTGCTGATGTGGGCCGCTGATTTAGCCCGTTCTCATGCAGTGCTCCCCGCGTTTCTTCTGGGACTGTCGGTTGCCGATGTCTTCAAGCGGCATCCTGAAGAGCAGCGCCGATTCAGGGTCGTCTCGTTTGCATTCTTGACCCCGATCTTCTTTCTGAAGGGCGGTTTGAACGTCGATCTGAAGTACCTCGCAACGGGGGCGGGCCTGCTCGGGCTGTTCCTGGCAGTCAAGATCGTCACGAAGTTTGCTGGCGTTCTGCCGGCGGCGTTGCGCTACGTTCGTCCGTACGCGGTCTTCACGACCTTGCTGATGAGCACCGGGCTGACGTTCGGTACGATTTCGTCGCTCTACGGTTTCAACGCCGGCATCATCGACCGGCTGCAGTTCACGATCCTGATTGGCGCAGTCATCGGGTCCGCCGTGATCCCGACGGTGATTGCTCAACGCTGGTTCGCGCCGCCCGTCCACACGCTCACCACGGCCGAGGTCGAAGAGATCGAAGACGAGGAATTCGAGCCAGCGCCGCGACACGGGCGGTGAACGAAATCTCAGCGCCTCGTCCGACCCATCGTTCATCGTCCCGTCGATCCGACCGTAACCATCTCGTACACAAGCGCGCGGAACGTCCCGGGAATCGCTGGTGGGCGTCCCCGCTGGCCGGGCGTCGGGGCCTCGAAATCGGAGACCACAAGATAGATCCGATGCGTGCGTGGATCGACCGTCATCGTCCGCGCGAACTGCCGCGTCGCCAGCGTTTGGACCGTCGTAAGCGTCGTGGGCGAGTCCTCGTGAGCGACTGTCACCGTCCCCTCGCCCGTGGAGCTGAAGGCGAGCTTCGTGCCGGGATCGTACCAGGATGAATCCGTACCGGTGCCGATGGGCACCTGCGCGA
Source organism: Vicinamibacteria bacterium (assembly GCA_041485905.1). Lineage (GTDB taxonomy): Bacteria > Acidobacteriota > Vicinamibacteria > Vicinamibacterales > CAVVIG01 > JAHFUI01. The sequence goes on along the minus strand of JBGPKK010000028.1, from coordinate 10,825 downwards.
GCACTTTGCCATTGGTGGCATCGACCATGACCATCAGCTTGTTGCGGCACCCGACGAACAGGCGCTGGTGTTCGAGATCGATCGCCAGCCCTGACTGATTCTGGCCCGGCTCGATCGACCACGTGCTGATCAGTTTCTTGCTCGCCGTGTCAATCACGGCGACAGCGTTCTTATCCTGGAGATTCACGTACACCTTTCCGCGCTTCGCGTCGACGACCGTCGCCTGCGGCGTGCCGCCGAGCGGGAATTCTGCGACAATGGCACCGCTTTTCGCGTCGAAGGCAGTCGCCGTTTTGCCGGCCTTGGCGAAGGCGTACACCACGTGGTGGGTCGGGTCGTACGCGATCGTGTCAGGGTCGGCGCCGGTGGGGACCTTCTGGATCGTCTTGAGTGTCGCGAGATCGACGATGCTGACGGTGTTATCCCCGCCATTGGCGACGAACCCGCGACCGAGATCGGACGCGAGGGTCAATCCGTGCACGCCAGGGGTGTCGGTGATTTCGCCCGCGATCTTGTCCTGCTGCGTGTCGATGACCACGATGCGATTCCCATGAGACACGAACAAGCGATGAGCCGCGGGATCGACCGACAGGTAGTCCCAACCGCCTTCACCTCCGATCGCGATCTCTTTCACGAACCGATACGGTCCGTCCTGCGCTTCGACCAGCAGGCAAGGCATGAACACAGCCAACGCGAGGACGAACGTGATGCGTCTCATTGCGGACTCCTTTGCTAACAGGCGCGCTTGCGCGATGACAGAACCCGTAATCACATGGTACCAATCACCTGCTCAACCATGATCTCGCGGAACTCAATTCTGTTGTTCTTGTGATGCTGCAGTCCAATGTGGCCGCGCGTGAACTTGCCATTCGTCTGGAGCCGGATTCACCGGTCTCAGCCGCTGGATGAAGTTCTCGATGCTGCCAGTGGCCCACTGCGCGTCGACAAACACCCCACTCTTGCCTTTCGGGGGGGGGTGACAGGAGTCATTGGCCCCAAAAGGAGGCGGTTACTGGCGGACTCCACCGCGAGCAGGAACGAGCGCCGAATCGTACGTGCCGCACCAAATGGTGTCAACACGAACGTCGGCGCATGTCAACGACGGCGCACGAACGTCGGCGCACGCGCGCATGCTATGATCGCTTCGATTAACGAACGATGAACAGGCGAAGGAGTTCGCCTGGCACCCAAACCGCCGCGCGAGATGCGCGTGGCTGATGACTCCTGTTGGCGCAAGCCGGCAGGAGTTTTTGTTTTATGCGCAACTCGCGATGGCTCAATCGCACCGTGCTCGGCATCGGGTTGGCGTCGCTTTTCAGCGACTGGTCCCATGAGATGGCCACAACGGTCATGCCGACGCTGCTGGCCACAATGGGTGTCGCCGCCGCGTGGCTTGGCTTGATTGAAGGAGTTTCGGACGGGCTTTCGAGCTTCGCGAAGATGGGTTCGGGCTACTACACGGACAAAGTCCAACGTCGGAAACCCATCGCCGTCGTCGGCTATGTCGTCACTGCATTGGGAACGGCGTCAATCGGGCTCGCTTCGGCCGCCTGGCACGTGCTCGTTGCCCGCGCGTGCGCATGGTTGGGGCGCGGGGTTCGCACGCCAGTGCGAAAGGCGCTGCTGGCAGCCGCGGTCACCAGGGAGACGTACGGCCGCGCGTTCGGCTTCGAACGGATGATGGACACTCTCGGGGCGATCGTTGGGCCGGCCACGGCCCTGCTGCTACTCGGAGTCTTCCACCATAACTATCGAATCCTTTTCGCCGTCACGCTGATTCCGAGCCTCGCCGCCGCCGGATTGATTGCCGTGGTGGTGAAGGAACAGGAACGCCTTCCCGTACCGCACTTGTCGTTCGGCCGACGGCTGCAGCTACTTCCCACCGATTACCGAAGGCTGTTGCTCAGCGTCGGACTGTTTGGTTTGGGAGCATTTGCCCACACGCTGCTCATCCTCCTCGCGACCGAGCGATTGACTCCGACGTTGGGAGCAACCAGAGCGGCCAGTGTCGCCGTTGCCCTTTACGTCCTCCACAACGTGTTGTACGCCACGTTTGCGTTCGTCGGCGGTTGGTTGGGCGACAGGTTTCCGAAGAATCGCCTGCTCGCGTTGGGGTACGTGATGTCCGCGATCATGTCCGTCTGCATCATTGCGCTGCCGGTCGGCGTCGGCACGCTGGCATTGATCTTCATCCTCGGTGGAACCAACATTGCGCTTGAGGAAACGCTGGAAGACTCGCTGTGCGCGGAGCTCGTCGCCGAGGAGTATCACGGCGTCGCTTTCGGTACGCTCGCTACGGTCAACGGAATAGGCGACTTCTTTTCAAGCGTCGTCGTCGGCGCGCTTTGGACGACGCTTGGAATCACCGCGGCCTTCGGTTACAGCGCAGTTCTCTCGCTCGCCGGCGCGTTGCTGGTCTTGGGCGTCCATGGACAGCGGGGATACGCGTAGGGGACTGGCGATCGTCCGGCACCGTATTCGAACCGAGCGCCGAGACTATTGCCGCGCGACAACGATCGCCGCCGTTTCCTTGGTGACGACGGGAATGACATTCCAATTGTTGCGACCGTGCCATGTTACCGCGCGACCGATGATGATTCCTTCGATGCCACCGCCCACAACGTCGCTGAGGTAGTGACGGCCGGCACTCGTAACGGCGGCGACCACCAACAGGACCAGCACAGCCGTTGTCGTTGAACCGCGCACTATTGTGCGCCTGCAAACGTCATGCAGTGGCTTGGGCGCGCGGTGGTCGCGTAGACATCTGATCGATCGTCTCACAGGCATTCTAGACGGGGCCGGCATCCCATGCCATATGAACCGGCTGGAGGTTTCCCAGTGAGGGATCATTGCTGGTAGCTCGCGAACGTTGTCGGACCCGCATCGGCCGCACCGTCGCGAGTCACGAGCACAAGTGCACCAGCCAAACGGGTTCCATTGGCATGGATGCCTTTCGGATCGCGGTGGCATAGCTGACCTTCACGGGCGGCGAACTGGCGGCGACGACGACAGGTCAATCCGCCAGCCGCGGCCACCGCATTGGCCGCGGACGCGCGCCTCACCATGAGGAATCCCGTCGTCGCCGTCATGACCCGCGTATGCCAAGCGGCAGTCACGCGCCGAGTGAGATCCACCGCCTCGCCACTCTTCGCCATACATGTTCGCGCCACCACATCCTCAAGTGGTCGTACACAAAAACAATCGCGTTGAGCATCAAAAGAAAGCTCAAGGTAGACACGCTCGCCTCACCTTGCTTCTTGCGGCGCTCGGAGACTGTCAAGACCCGAACTCCTTGGAGTGGATCCACACCTCGACGTTATCGTTCTTAACGGTTCCGGGCCATCCCGTTCGGACTGTATTTCTTGCGGAAAGAAGCGGGAGCCGCGGACCGCTGACGCGCCAGATCCTCCCGCCGGCATTCAAAAACGACCACGTGGAGCGCACCCAGACGTGCAGAACGCCCGTACCTTCTGCAGGAAGAACGCGGCGAACGTCGGAAGATGGCGCTTCGTCAGAATGTCTGGGCATCTCGATCAGACCGCCGCCACGGAGACACCGTTTCGGCGCTCCGTTGGCAGTCGATCTCGCAGCAATTTCTGCTGCCGTGACCGAGATGCATCGATCAACATGGTTCCTGCCCAGCCATAGACATTGTGAGCCGCGACGACCGCACGCATCGCGCGCATCCGTTCGCGCTGCTCGGCTGGCGGCATCGTCAGCGCAGCGAGGAGCGTGTCGGCCACGCTGTCTACGTCGTACGGATTGACGACCAGCGCCCCGGTCAGTTCACGCGACGCACCGGCAAAACAACTCAGCAACAGCACCCCGCGTTCGTCGTCCCGCGCGGCGACGAACTCTTTGGCAACGAGGTTCATCCCATCGTTCAGGCCGCTGACGTAACACACGTCGGCCGCACGGTAATACCGGAAGATCTCGGGCGGCTGGCAGTACCGGTTCAGAAACACGATGAGGGTGCGGTCACCGGCACCGAAGCGTGCGTTCACCCGATCAACGAGGCCGGGGCCGACTCTGAGATCTTTACGAACGGCTTCGCGGCAGGTCGGGACACTCGGCGACGCGATGGCCCATTTGTTTGGCCACTCAATGGAGATCGGGTACGGCCTCACCGCCGTCGTGTGGCCATGGTGCAGGATCGCCAGATCTTCCCGGTCGATGCGCGCCTCGAGTGTCCGGTCGATGGTCTCGAGGAAGTTGCGGCAGTGCGAGGAGGTTTGGAATCCGAGGATGGTACTACCCAGCAATCCATCCAGTAGGTCTTCTTGATGCGGGCAGATGGCGAAGCGTTCCGCGTTCGGCCAAGGAATATGCCAGAAGGTCACGATGGTCGCATGGGGAAAGCGCTCACGCAGCATGCGCGGGACCAGCGCGAAGTGGTAATCCTGAACCAAGACGATGGGTTCGTCTGAACCGGCTTCGTCGGCGACGGCATCGGCAAAGCGTTGATTCACGCGACGGTAGTACGTCCAATCGTCGCGTCGGAAGAGTGGTTGCGCATGCGCCCGGTGGCACAGAGGCCAGAGCGCCTCGTTGGCGAAGCCGTCGTAGTAGCCGCGCTCCTCCTCCTGAGTGAGCCACACCCGACGCAGCAGATACGAACCACCGTCAGCTGTCACCACCGCGCGGCCGTCCGAATCGGCCGCCGTTCGGTCCGCCGTCCCACTGCCGTGCGCCACCCAGACACCCGAACAGACCCGCACCACGGGCTCGAGCGCCGTCACCAGTCCGCTGGCTGGGTGTTGAATCACGATACCGTCGCCGTTCCATTGGTGAATCAGTGGCTCCCGATTGGAGACGATGATCACCTGTTGGCCAGACAGGTGTGCACGCAGTATCTGCTTGAGTCGCGCGGCCGTCCAAGGCTCAGCATCGCCCGATTCAGAGCGATCGCTCTGTCGAGCCCCCATGACTGTATTCACGATCGCGCCCGCCGCCGTCGCGAATCCGAACGCGAATCGCGAGACCCCACGGTCGGACCAACATCGGCCCCGATGTTTTGAACATGGACGTTGCCGTCACTCTCTCGCATCGTCGCGCTTCGGCACTCTGCCCCAGGCGGTCGTGCGCCGCCACGTCTTCCACGGCTCGTACGCGAGGGTGCACACAATGACGATCACGACGAACATGAGCGTCTGCTGCGCTGAGCAGCGCCTGCGATTTCGAGGATCACCTCGGCCCATGCGCCTACTGAATCGGCAACGCTAAGACGGGCCGCCGGCACGTCCGCGAGCAGATGGGTCGTTTCGTCAGGAGCGCCGGATTGCACGGCCAGCGGAATGTCGGCGTGCCGCAGGAGTGGCACGGCGCCCCGGTGGTCGCCAAAGGCGACGGTCACGACCTCGCCAAACGCTCGCCGGTACAAGCCGCGGAGAAACTGTCCTTCGATATCGCGACGAATCGCTCCGACATGGTGATAGCGTCCGCGACTCGTGCAGTCGAGCCCTGTCGCGCGCAGCGCCTTGAACAGCCGCGGGAGGGCGCCGGGTTTGGGGTCGACGACGCGAAATGGTTCGTTGTACTCGCGCAGCTTTGCGAGTCGCGCCTGCAGCAGGGGCACGTCGCAATCGATCGCGACATCCTCGACCGACATGTCACTGAACCCGATGACCTCGATGTCCAGCCGGTCAGTGGCGCGATGCAGCGAGGCGACGACCTCTGCGTACGGCTTGCCGAATTCGACCACCTCGTAGCCCGCGACGTCGATGGCCTGCGCCACACGGAAGTCGAAGTACCCACGTGGAACAAACACCGCGGCACCGTTCTCACACATAAATGGTTGGTTGATGCGGAGTTCCTGCTGGATGAGCTCGAGTTCCGCGCGTGTCTTGCTCGAACAGAACACGAGCGGCAGGTGTTCGCGCTCGACACGGTCCAATGCCCGGCGTGTGGAGGCGTCCACGGCAAACGTATGGGGCTCGAACAGCGTGTCGTCCAGGTCGCAAAACACCACAATCGAGGGGACTGGCTGCATGGGGGACCCTATCGCTCCACACCGAGAATACTCGCGACGAATGCCTGTCCGTATCCGGTCGGGCCGGTATTCTCGACACTGAAATCGTGGAGGGTGGCACCGAGTGCCCTGGGCCCGCGATAAGATGCCGCTTGTGATGGAGCGTGAGCAGCTCGGCCGGCCCATCCGAGCCGCGCTGTTTCTCGGATTCGGACTGATTGTCGGCATCTGGCTGTTTGCCGGCTATTACTTCACGCGTCGGATCGCCGACGTCGAACGACAAGCGGCGGCGATTAACGCCCGATACATGCACGCGCAGGAGTTGCTGTCGACCGTCCGCGCGCAGGTGCTGCTCGGGTCCGTGTATGTGCGAGACGCGCTCCTGGATCCCGACCCGGCCACGGCCAGCGACTACCGTCGCCGCCTGGAGGATTCGTACAAGACAGTCGACCAGGCGTTGCAGCAATACGTGCCCGTGCTCGACTCCGAGGCGGAACGCGGGCACGTGACGCGGTTGCGCGGCGAAATCGGGGATTTCCGCCGCACCATGTTGGACGTGCTCGCCACAGACGCCACGCGGTGGCCGACGGAAGCGCGCACGCTGCTGCGCACGCGCGTGATGCCCAAACGCGAGCTCGTGATTCGTTTGTCCGAACAAGCGCAGGCGCTGAACCGAGGCGCGTTCATCCAACAGCAATCCGCGGTCGCCGACGTGTACAGCGTGACCCAACGTCGGATCTGGCAGAGTCTGGGCGTCGCCCTCGCCACAAGCCTCGGCATCGCCCTGCTCGCCACGCTGTACGCGGGACGTCTCGAGGACCGGATTCGTCGGCAGCGAGCGAAGGACGTGCAGAATACGCGCGACCTTCAGCATCTCTCGGCGAAGTTGCTGAACGCGCAAGAAGAAGAACGACGGAACATTGCGCGCGAGCTGCACGACGAAGTCGGTCAGGCGCTGACGGCGATCAAAGTCGAGCTTGCCATTGCTCAGCGCGCGATCGACGGCGCAGGCGGTGCCGCGAATGCCCTCGAAGACGCCCGTTCAATCGCCGATGGAGTGCTGCACACGGTGCGTGATTTGTCGCACCTGCTCCATCCTGCACTGCTCGATGATTTGGGTCTCGCTGCCGCAACGGAGTGGTACCTGAAGGGTTTTGGCACACGGCACGGCGTTCGCGCCGACCTGCTGCACGATCGCATGGACGAACGCCTCGCGTCCGACACCGAGGCGGCGGTCTACCGGATCATCCAAGAAGCCTTGACCAATGTGGCGAAACACGCGAAAGCCACAAGCTGCCGCGTGTACCTCCAGCGTCTGACGAACACGCTCCTCATCACGATCGAAGATGATGGTGTCGGGTTTGATCCCGCCGACACGCGTTCGGCCGATGGGACGCACGGTCTCGGCCTCGTCGGCATCCGTGAGCGCGCGGCACAGCTTCACGGAACCGTTCGTTTGGAAAGCGGCTCGGGAAAAGGCACGCGCCTCACGGTTGAAGTGCCTGCAGAAGCTCGAACCGCCGTCGGGGACCCCTCGAGTGTGGACCCCACTCCCGGAGATATGGCTCCGGCGACAACTCGCGAGGTGATGGGTGGGTAAGTTGCGAATTCTGGTGGGCGACGATCACACGCTCGTGCGCCAGGGTTTTCGGAAGATTCTCGAGGAGCGGCCGGAGTGGGAGGTCGTGGCCGAAGCCAGCGACGGGCGCGAGGCGGTGCGCCAAGCGCTCTCGACAGAGCCCGACGTCGCGATTCTCGACATCGGCATGCCGTTTCTGAACGGGATTGAAGCGACCCGCCAGATTGTGCGCCGCCTACCGACCGTACGTGTCCTCATCCTGAGCATGCACTCAGACGAGGCGTACATCATCCAGGCACTGAAAGCCGGGGCGCGTGGCTACATGCTGAAAGATTCAGCCGATACCGACTTGATTCGCGGCGTCGGTGCCGTGGCGGCCGGAAAATCATTCTTCAGTCCCGCCGTGGCCAAAGTGATGCTCGACGACTACGTTCGCCATTTGGCTGAGAAGGGGATCGCGGACCGTTTCGACTCCTTGTCCGAACGAGAACGAGAAATCTTTCAGCTGATCGCGGAAGGCCACACCAACAAGGCGATCGCGGATCTGCTCTCAGTCAGCCCCGCAACGGTCGAAACCCATCGCGCCCACATTCTGCAAAAGCTCGATGTGCACAACACAGCCGAGCTCGTGCTCTACGCCGTGCGACGCGGCGTGATCTCCTAGAGTCGCCGAGCGGCTTCCACCCGGCCGCGACCGCATGCTTTCACCGAGAGAACCTCACACGCGGAGAGGCGCGGCGACATTCACTTCCCGGTAATGACGAAATGCCCTCGGCGGTTCTTCGACCAGCAGCCTTCGTTCGACTCCTGACAAAATCGCGCCTCCTTGCCGAGGCTCACCGTGTGCATCCGCCTCGGGCTCACTCCAAGAGCTTCGAGGTACTTCTTCACGGCCGATGCTCGCTGTTCTCCGAGCGCTAGGTTGTATTCTGCTGTCCCGCGCTCGTCGCAGTAACCCTCGACGCTGATGGCCGTCTGCGGCCATTTCGACAGCCACCCGGCGTCTTTTTGCAGCGCCGCCCGGGCATCATCATCAAGCGTGATCTGGTCGTAATCGAAGAAGGCGTCGGCCAGCGGGTGTTCAGTATTCAGTTGATCGAGCGACTTTCGGCGGAACAGTTCTTCCTCGCTCGGTGGAACCGCCGACGGCCGAGCGGCCGCAGCCGGTGGCGCGGGCGGTGCGGGCGGCGCCGGTGGACGTGATGGCACCGTCGGCGAAGGCGTCGACGTCCTCGCGGGCGAGACGGTCGGTGGACGCGTGTGGCAGGCCGTGGCAGCGAGCGCGAGCAGCACCACTGGGCAAGACCACTTCAGCCTCTGCATATGCATCCTCCCTGGAACGCGAACGGCGCCTCATGAGCCGCGCGACAAACCGTTACGAGGAATCGCCCGAGTGCGACTACTGACCGAGGGCGAACACGAGCCTCAGATTGACGAAGTTTTGCCCGGTTGCGTACGCTTCGGCGTACTGCTTATAGAGAGCTTGGACCTCATCAGGAAACGCCTCCGCGAGAATGGTCGACACAGTGTAGTCGGCACCTTTGACCGCCGGATCGATCAGGAACACATACAACACGCTGCCATTCGTCCCCGGTTCGAGCGCTTTCATGACCTTCCAACTGGCCGCCTGCTGCTTGCGCCCAGGCTTCTCACTTTTCTGCAGCGCTTCCCTGAGCTTGCCCATGATGGCTTCGAAGTCCCCCGTCTTGTCCGGCTTGACGAAGTTCAGCACCAGGCCCGCATCGGACGCGAACACCCTGACGGTCGTCGCCTGCCCTTCGTGCGCCGATTGTTGTTGGGGCGTCGACTGCGATGTCTGAGCGTGAAGGAACGGGGCCGATACCACAGCGAGCAACACGGCAGTGCTTGTAGACCGAGCGAGATGGGCCACGAATTCTGAAACGCGTGTGCGCGACATACGACCTCCGGACCACAGGGCGCGTACCTGCGCCTGGCCCGACGATACGTCGGATGGCGAACACGTACCCATCCCGTGAGGACTGTATTTCCTTTAAAAAGAGGCAGGAGAAGCGGAGACCGAATTCCGTGCGGCAACGTTGGGTGGAGCTCAATGAATCACGGCGTCAGCGAAAGGCCGGCCAAGGGCCAGCGCGACCGCTGCGAGGTCGTCCGGATCCATCGCGTTCGGTAAGGCGCGTCCGCGCGCGATGTGCGAGTGAACGCGTTCAGTCTAGCGCGAGAAGGCGTCTTAACTGGTCGGCCATCCGCGATACTCTAACGGACTTTTGAAAAGCTGCGATCGCTTCGAGTGTGGCGATGCAATCCCAGCAGCACCGGACAAAATGATCGCTGGAATGTTCGCCCGTGTAGGGTCTTTCGTTGCGCCCGACAGAAGGTCCAGCCATCCATCAACCGAGGAGCCCTACTGCAACCGCGAGAGCTAACGCGGTCACCGCCAGGGCGGTGGCGAGATGTGACGACTGGGCGATCATGAGCCATCCAGTGAGACCGCCAATGAGAAACACGGCGACCGGGCGGCCCCAAACCATCCACGCCTCGCGATCACTTGCTAAATCCTTCCAGCGATTCCAGACGACCGCCACTCCGCGCAGGAGGTTCAGGACGATCAGTCCGAGTAACCCACCTACAGAAGCAGCTGAGGGCCGCAGCCACTCCACCTGCTCAAGGGTCCCCGCTGCACGGTTATGCGCTTCTCGGAGTAGCTGGTGACTTGGACGAACCCGCGCGGAATTCAGCTCGTTGCGCATGGTCACCTCCATCAATGCTCACGACCTCGTCACCGTCCGCGCGTTCCCTAATACGCTGCTCTGCGCGAGGCGTTTTCCTGCGCCTAACTCTCCAGCACTCCTCGCGAAAATCGCCCCGATGACGATGCTCACGATGGCAGTGGCGCGCACACAGACCCTTCTCGAGTCACGCGTGGTAGACGTCCGCGGTACCGCGCTGTGGCTGGGATCGTCCTTGCTGTTCTCTCCGGTCGGTCTTCCAGACGATTGGCACCAGCTCGACAAGAGAGCCGGACACAAGTGACGATCCCACGCCCCACGGTACCAACGGGAAGAGCCCCGTGGTATCCGGCCGGGACAGTATTCGTTCACCCGCAAGGCTGGAGCATCACACTGCCCGCAGCTTTCCGGCTTGGTGCGATGGATTTCCGTGATTTCGAATGGCTTCGAGGCTGTCAACGATGGCGTCGGCGGTTCAGATCTGCCTGCGCATACGTGGCCGTCGATGCTCTGAACCAGTGACCGTCAGTACGATCAACAGGGCACCGACGGCCGTAATGATCAGCGCGC